>DATDGG010000488.1:0-9230 GCA_036522235.1 Xanthobacteraceae bacterium | reverse complement strand
ATTGGCGACGTGATCGAGATGGTAGTGGGAGAGCGCCAGATAAGTGATGTTGGACGGGATGTAGCCGATCGCGAGGAGTTGCGGGAGCAGCGGGCGATCGACCGTGAAGGCATTCAGTTTCTGGGGCGAGACGCCATCCTTGAAGGCGCCGTCGGGAATTTCGCCGGTATCCCAGATCAGGCTTCCGCGCGGGTGAACGATCAGGAAGCAGGGCGTGATCATAGTTGTGTTGGCCATTTCGCTCGGCTTCAAGCCGTACGCATCGACGTTGGCCGGAGTGATTTTGCCGCAGTCGAGAACATAGAGACGCAGCGATTGCGGGGGCTGCGGCCCCTGAGGCTGTTGGGCGTTGGCCGGCGGGAAACCGAAGGCCACGGACACCGCCGCCGCCAGGATGGCGGGCACGATACGAATCGACATGGAATCCTCCCTAACAAACCCGTTTCCTTTAAAGGGCGCCGGCCGCGGCGACTGCCGGCGCGGACGGTAACCCGCTGGCTTTTGCCTTCCCGGCGGTCCACAATCTAGGCCATGCGTTGCATACTGTCAGCGGTATTGTTGACACTGATGCCCGTCAGGCCCGCGTTGCTTTGAAGGCTTTTTGCAAGGCCACGCGTCATTCAATGCTTAGTAAGCAAGCGTTTCCATCACACTGACGCCGATGATGCCGGCCGTCCCAACGGCAAGCATAGTGGCGCTTATGGCGCGCAAGAGGTTTTTGACGCATCGGCGAGGTGGTCGAGTGCGCTCATGTGTCCGGCCTGTTTGCGCGGTGCACATGACCGCTGGCCCTGACGGAAGTTCGCGGACCGGGTCCCAATCATCCTCATCGGCCGTGGCGCGCCAGTTCGGAATACGCTATCGCCGCCAAAATTGGCGGTTTCTTCGACTAGACTTGTCAAGTTGCCGAATTGAGTGGACTGTCACCGCAATACGATCATTCGGATCATTCGGCGGGCTGCTGGCCTTGGGACCCCCTGGGCATCCGCAGAACAAGCTTGAACCAAGACGGGAGCCTATACAGCCCCAACGGGACCAACAATAACTTTAGATAGTTGCTTTCGTCGGGCAATCCCCCGCCTGGGTACCCTATTCGCTCCGGTGGTTGCGCAACGCCGTCTTTCTGGGGCAAATAAAACGTTCCGAATACAATATCCCAAAAGGAGAACTCGACGCCATAATTGACCGAGTATTTATGTCCTTCCGGAATCTGTGCAGAATGATGCCAGCGGTGCACCTCCGGGGTCACGAACAGATAGTTCAAAAGCCCACCTTTCACGTCGCCGCCACAATGCGAGAAGGTTCCGCTTATATTCGTTGCCGGGACGGCAATAAGAAGAACGAACGGATTAAAGCCGATGACGCCCAGCACGAGATATATCACGACGTTGCGCAGCGCGAAATCGATCGGGTGAGAAACGAGCGTGTTGGTCGCCTGTAGATCGGTCACCCGGTGATGATACGAGTGTAGCTCCCATAGAAACGGGACCTGATGTTGCAAGCGATGCATCCAATAGCGAAATAGACTGACCGACAACAAGACGATGGGAACTTGCAACCAAACTGGGCCCAACAGCTCGGGCGAAGCCAGGACCAGCTTGCGTCCCAAAAAGTGCTCCGGGAAAAACACCAAGATCGGCAGGACGATCATACCCGTCACGGCGCCCGTGACCCACAAATTGACCACGTTCGATATCACATCCCTGGCCAGTACCGATCTCTGCGAAACCGCGTATTGATATGTATAGATTCGTTCCACAATTATCATTATCGCGAGAATCAACAGCGTATCCCATTTTGGCAACCATTGATCTATTGCGTAAACCCGCCCCAAGAGCCGAGCCCCGTAAAACAGCACAAACAAGACAGGCACAATCGCCAAGCTGCTGATATAAAAAGCGGTCCTGTTGGTCATTGGGCCTCCGACATTGAAGCGAAAAATCGACGCTCGATCGGACGGTCGCGGGGCCGTTGCTGCAATCAAGCCCCACGTACGACTTTTGTAGCATCTTAATGAGACGCGCGCAACGCTCGGTCGCGCGGCAGTTCGAAGGTCCGGACGATTCGTCATAGCGCTCTGCGCGGCCCGCAGCGACGGGACGAACTTTCAAGCGGCGCCGGATAGCCTGAGCGGGTCGTACAACATCTCTATCGGACTGCCTATTCGTCCTCGGCGCGCTTGGCCGCCTTGGTGAATTTCTTGATCACGCGGTCGCGCTTGAGCTTGGAAATGTGGTCGATGAACAAGACGCCGTCGAGATGGTCGATCTCGTGCTGCAGGCAGGTGGAGAGAAGCCCGTCCGCCTCGACCTCCTGCTCCGCGCCGGTGAGATCGAGAAACTTGACCCGCACCCTCAGGGGCCGCTCGACCTCCTCGTAGAATTCGGGGATCGACAGGCAGCCTTCCTCGTAGATCGCGCGCTCCTCCGACCGCCACAGCACCTGCGGATTGATGAAGACGCGCGGCTCCTTGGGCTCGTCCTTCTTGGCGAGGTCCATGACGATGACTCGCTTGGGCACCCCGACCTGGATCGCGGCAAGCCCGATGCCGGGCGCCTCGTACATGGTCTCGAACATGTCGTCGACCAGGCCACGCAGCTCCGCGTCGATCTTCCGGACCGGCTCCGAGACCAGCCGCAGCCGCCTGTCGGGCAGGATGATGATCTCGCGGGGCGCCATGGCGGCGATGTAGGGCGTCTCCTCCGCAGGGTCAATTGTGTTCGCTCTTCGTTCCCACGGCGAATCGCTGTACAAGGCTCAGGATGAGCGAAAGTCTTCTCAACCTCGCAGGGGCGGTCACCATCGTGGTCGCCGGCCTCGCGGTTTTGGCCGTGCTCGCGCTGGTCATGGCGCGGACGCTGCGGGGGCGCGACGACGACGCGGCGCGGCTCGCCGACTTCGCCCGCGTCCAGGCCGACACCAGCGCCCGCATCGAGATCATGCGCGACATGCTGGCGGGGCGGCAGGCGGAGCTTGCCCGCATGGTCAACGAGCGGCTCGATTCGGTCACGCATCACCTGAGCCAGTCGATGCACACGACCCGCCAGCACACCGCCGACAGCCTGCAGAAGCTCAACGAGCGGCTGGTGGTGATCGACGGCGCGCAGAGGAACATCACCGAGCTCGCCTCGCAGGTGACCTCGCTGCAGAGCGTGCTCACCAACAAGCAGCAGCGCGGCGCCTTCGGGCAAGGCCGCATGGAGATCATCGTCCAGGATGGCTTGCCCAAGGGCTGCTACCAGTTCCAGCCCACGCTGTCGAACAAGAGCCGGCCCGATTGCACGGTGTTCCTGCCCGACCAGCGTCCGCTGGTGATCGACGCCAAGTTTCCGCTCGAGGCGGTGACCGCCCTCCGCGAGGCCAAGACCGATGACGAGCGCCGCCAGGCGGCCGCGCGGGTGCGGGCGGACATCAACAAGCATGTCGGCGACATCGCGCAGAAATACCTGATCCGCGGCGAGACGCAGGACCTGGCGCTGATGTTCGTGCCCTCCGAATCGGTCTATCTCGAGCTGCACGACGGCTTCGACGACCTGGTGCAGAAGGCGATGCGGGCGCAGGTCGTGATCGTGTCGCCCGCCTTGCTGATGCTCGCCATCAGCGTCATCCAGCAGATCCAGAAGGACGCCCGCATGCGCGCGGCCGCCGACCAGATTCATGCCGAGGTCGGCCACCTGATGGACGACCTCAAGCGCATGCATGAGCGCGTGCTCAAGCTGCAGCAGCATTTCGGCCAGGCCAACGAGGACGTCCGCCAAATCCTCATTTCGGCCGAAAAGGTGGAGAAAAGAGCTACCCGGATCGCCGACGTCGAGTTCGATACCGAGGAAGCCGACGCCGGCAACGTCATCGCGGCGCCGATCGCGCGCCGCCTGGAAGCAGGCGGATGAATCACGGGCGGATGACACAAGGGACGATGCGTGGCATGGCGGCGTTGCGGGATTTGCCCTTTTGAGCACAACACCGGCCACGCCACCGCAAGGCGCGACCATCCGCCCCGCCTTCCTCGAGGCGCTCGCCGTCTATCTCAAACCGCGCGTGCTGGTCGTGCTGCTGCTCGGCTTTTCCGCCGGGCTGCCGCTGGCGCTGTCGGGCTCGACGCTGCGGTTCTGGATGCGGCGGTCAGGTGTCGATCTCGAAACCATCGGCCTCTTCGCCCTGGTGGGCACGCCTTACACGTTCAAGTTCCTGTGGGCACCGGTCATCGACGCGCTGGATATTCCGGTCTTGTCCGCCTGGCTCGGCCGGCGCCGCAGCTGGCTTGTCCTTACGCAGCTTGTGCTCATCGGCACGATCGTCCTGCTCGGCTTCTGCAATCCCGCAGCGCTGCCCTGGTACATCGTGTTCGGAGCGGCGTTCCTGGTCGCGACCGCTTCGGCCACCCAGGACATCCTTATCGATGCCTTTCGGATCGAGAGCCTCGACGAAAGCGAGCAGGCCGCCGGCATGGCGTCCTACGTCGCCGCCTACCGGGTCGGCATGCTGGCGTCGACCGCGGGAGCCCTGTTCCTGGTAAGCGGCCTCGAAAGGATCGAATTTTCCCGGCCGGTCGCCTGGGCGTGTGTCTATGCGGTGATGGCGGGGCTTGTCCTCGTCGGCGTTCTGACGACGTTCGCGGCGAGTGAGCCGCGCAAGTCCGCCGTCGCGGAGGCCGAACATGCGGCCCATGCGCGCGAAAGCCCGTTCCAGCGCGTGGGCGGAGCGGCGTTCGGCGCCGCCGTCGATTTCTTCACGCGCGACAAGTTTTTCGCGGTGCTCGCCTTCGTGGTGCTGTTCAAGTTCACCGACGCGCTCGCCGGTGTGATGACGGAAGCCTTTGTGATCGACCTCGGCTTTTCGGATGAAGAAATTGCAACGATCATCAAGACGGTCGGTCTCGCCGCGACCTTGTTGGGCGGTTTCGCCGGCGGATTCGTGGCGCGCGCCTACCCGCTCTCCACCAGCCTTTGGATCGGCGCGATCCTGCAGGCGGCGGCGAATTTCACATTCTCGGTGCAAGCGCTCGTCGGCCACGATGCCTGGATGCTCACCGTCGCCAACTTCACGGAGAACTTCACCGCCGGCATCGGCACGGTGATCTTCGTCGCCTATCTCTCGGCCCTGTGCCGCAATCCTCTTCACACCGCCACCCAATATGCGCTGCTCACGGCGCTTACGGCGCTCGGCCGCACGGTTTTTTCGCTGGGAAGCGGCTATCTGGCCGCCGCAACCGGCTGGGCGTGGTATTTTGTGATCTGCGCGGCCGTTGCGATCCCGAGCCTTGTGCTGCTCGCCTGGCTGCAACGCGGCGGGCATTTCAAGGAGTTCGACACAGGGCGGGCCTGACCGGCGGGCCTATCGCCTTTGCGGGAGACACTTTCAAAACGGCGTGCGCTGGCGGATCGCGGCCGAGAGCGTCCCCTCATCGAGATAATCGAGCTCGCCGCCGACCGGCACGCCATGCGCCAGGCGCGTGACCTTGACGTGGGTTCCGTGCAGGAGATCGGTGATGTAGTGGGCGGTCGTCTGCCCGTCGACCGTCGCATTGAGGGCGAGGATCACCTCCTGCACGGCAGCATCTTGGGCGCGGCCGATGAGCGCGCCGATGGTCAGATCCTGCGGGCCGATCCCGTCGAGCGGCGAGAGCGTGCCGCCGAGCACGTGATAGCGCGCATTGATGGCGTGCGCCCGCTCCAGAGCCCAGAGATCGGCCACGTCCGTCACCACCACGATCACGCTCGCGTCGCGCCGCGGGTCGGTGCAGACCGTGCAGGGATTCTGCGTGTCGATATTGCCGCACACGTCGCAAATTTGAATTTTTTCGAGCGCCGTCTGCAGCGCGGCGCCGAGCGGCGCCATGATCTGCTCGCGCTTCTTGATAAGGAACAGCGCGGCGCGGCGCGCCGAGCGCGGGCCGAGGCCCGGCAAGCGGGCGAGCAGCTGGATCAGGCGCTCGATCTCGGGTCCGGCGACCGCGGTGGCCATTGAGTGTCCCGCTTGGATTCAATCAGCCCCGCATGGCTGGACTTGTTCCGGCCATCTCGCTTTAGGAGGCAACGCGGTGCGCTCCACATCGAGATTGCCGGAACATAAGGGCGTTTACGCCCGTCTTCGACGGGCTTCTGCCCGGCAATGACACCGGCAAGATTCGGCGCAAGCCATGACTAGAACAATTTCAGCCCGGGCGGCAACGGCAGGCCGCCGGTGACGGTCTTCATCTTGTCCTGCAGCAGGGTCTCGGCCTTGCGGCGCGCATCCGCATGGGCGGCGACCACGAGGTCCTCGAGGATTTCCTTCTCCTGCGGCTTGATCAGCGAATCGTCGATCTTGACGCTCTTCATCTCGCCCTTGCCGGACAGACGCACGGTCACCAGGCCGCCGCCCGCGGTGCCGTCGACCTCGATCCGCTCGAGCTCGGCCTGCATCGCCTCCATCTTGGACTTGAGCTCGGCCGCCTGTTTCATCAGGCCCATGAAATCCGCCATGGCTCACCCTTACCCTTGTGTTGCTGGAGCACGATCCCGGCAAGATGCATCAGGCATCATCGTCGAGCTCGCCTGGCTGCCAGTCGGCCCCATAGGCCGCGTCGTCGGGCAGCGGCGGCGGCTCCGCCGCCGCGCCATCCGGGCCCGAACTCGCGGCGGCTGCGCCCTGGCGCACGTCGACGATCTCGGCGCCGGGAAAACGGGTCAGCACGGCCTGCACCAGCGGATCGGCGGTGACGCCGGTCTTGAGCTCCAGCTGGCGGGCCTCGCCTTGCGCATGCACGGTCGGCTCGCCCGTCTCCGCCGACACTACCACCATCCAGCGCCGGCCGGTCCATTGCGAGAACTTGCGCGACAGATCGTTGACCAGCGTCCGCGCCGCGGAGGGCTGCAGCGCGATCTCGAGGCGGCCGTCCTCGCAGCGCACCAGCCGCACGTCGCGCTCGAGCGCCGCCTTGACGCCGAGGTCGCGCTTCTCAGCGGCGAGCGCGATCAAATCCGCAAACCGCGCGACCACGAGCGGCACCGCCTCGGGCGCGGCTTGCGAAAGCCGCGCGACCGGATTTGGGTCCGTGACCACGCTTGAGGGCTGGGCGAGGGCCGCGAGCGGGGCGCGCGGCGCGGAGCGTGCCGCCTCCAATCGCGGCGGCGCATTGGCGAGCGGCACTGCGCCTGCCGACGCGCCGCCACTGCGCTCCCCCCGCATCTCCGGCGCCTTTTCGTCGAGCGCGCGGATCACCTCATCGGGGCTCGGCAGGTCGGCCACATAGGCGAGGCGCACCAGCACCATCTCGGCAGCCGCGAGCGGACGCGGCGACGCCTCGACCTCGGCGATGCCCTTGAGCAGCATTTGCCAGGCGCGCGCGAGCACCCGCATGGACAGCTTCTCGGCAAAGCCGCGCCCGCGCTTGCGCTCGGCTTCGGCCAGCGAAAGATCGCCGGCGACCGCGGGCACGATCTTCACGCGCGTCACGAAATGCGTGAAGGCGGCGAGATCGGAGAGCACCACTGCCGGATCGGCGCCGGTGTCGTATTGGTCGCGCAGCTCGGCCAGCGCCGCCGCCAGTTCGCCGCGCATCACCGCCTCGAACAGGTCGATGGTGCGGGCGCGGTCGGCAAGCCCCAGCATCTGCCGCACATCCTCGCCGCGCACCGGGCCGGCCGCATGGGCGATGGCCTGGTCGAAGAGCGAGAGCGAATCGCGCACCGAGCCTTCCGCGGCGCGCGCGATCAGCGCCAGCGCCTCGGGCTCCGCGGTGATCTGCTCCTTCTCGGCGATGCCTGAGAGATGCCGCACCAGCAATTCCGCATCGACGCGGCGCAGGTCGAAGCGCTGGCAGCGGGAGAGGACCGTCACCGGCACCTTGCGGGTCTCGGTGGTGGCGAAGACGAACTTGGCATGCGGCGGCGGCTCCTCGAGCGTCTTGAGCAGCGCGTTGAAGGCCTGGGTCGAGAGCATATGCACCTCGTCCAGGATATAGACCTTGTAGCGCGCGCTCATGGGCGCATAGCGGATCGCATCGTTGATCTGCCGCACGTCCTCGACGCCGTTATGCGAGGCGGCGTCCATCTCGATCACGTCCGGGTGCCGGCTCTCCATGATGGCGGCGCAGTGCACCCCGATCGTGGGCATGTTCACGGTCGGCGTGGTGACCGAGCCGTCGGGCAATTCGTAATTGAGCGCGCGCGCCAGGATGCGCGCGGTCGTGGTCTTGCCCACGCCCCGCACCCCGGTGAGGATCCAGGCCTGCGGAATGCGCGCTGCCTCGAACGCATTCGAGATCGTGCGCACCATGGCGTCCTGACCGATCAGGTCGCCGAAACCGGCCGGCCGGTATTTGCGCGCCAGCACCCGATAGGCGCCGCCGCGGCCGGGCTCGACCGAACCCGTCGGGGCTTCCGCGCTTGCACTTCGTTCGGCACTGCTCATGACGCGATTTTCACGGCGCGATTTTCATAGTGCAATCTTGCTGGCGCGATTTTCACAGCGCGATTTTCTGGCACGCCAGCCACGCGGCGCCTTCGTATCGGGTCGGCATCGGGACCAATGCGTCCAAGCCCCCCGATCCTGAGGCGCCGAATGTGGCGGGCATTAATGTGGGAGGCTGACGAGCGACCCGAACCGGTGCTCGTTAGGGCTGCTTCCTTCCGGACCTGACCCGGTTGGCGAGTGGTTCGTCCACCGCCAACCTCCCCGGTTTATATCGGCCGGTGCGGCCCGGAAAGCAAGCCGCCGGCCGCCTCGTCTGCTAGCCTGCCGGCGCAAATGAATTCGACAACGGCGCCGGCATCCGACATGGCCTTCATCCTCGACCCGCAGCTCGAGCGCGACACGGTTTTGGTCGGCGATCTGCCGGGCTCGCGGGTGTTGCTGATGAACGACGCCAACTTTCCGTGGCTGATCGTCGTGCCGCGGCATCCGGGCGCGGTGGAAATCTTCGATCTCGACGACGCCGCCCAGGCGCAGTTGATGCGCGAGATCTCGCTGGTGGCACAGCGCCTCAAGGCGCTGACCGGTTGCCACAAGATCAACGTCGCCGCCATCGGCAATGTGGTGCCGCAGCTCCATGTCCACATCATCGCCCGCCACCGGGACGACCCGGCATGGCCGCGGCCGGCCTTCGGGGCGCTGCCGGCGCGGCCCTATGACCCTCCGCAGCGTGAGCGGCTGATCGAGGCGCTGCGCCGCGCGCTCGTCCTCGGCTAGTGTCTCCCCTTCTTCCGCCCCTCCTGCCGGAGCCCTGCATGTCTTCTCGTCACGATCTC
>DATDGG010000487.1:0-13920 GCA_036522235.1 Xanthobacteraceae bacterium | reverse complement strand
GGAGCTTAATGAGGCCTTCGCGGCGCAGGTTCTGGCTTGCCTGGCGGCCTGGGCCGACGAGCTGTTCTGCCGCGACGTGCTGCATCTGCCCGGCGCGGCCGGCGCCGTCGATCGCGGCAAGCTCAACGTCGATGGCGGCGCGATCGGGCTTGGCCATCCGGTCGGCGCCAGCGGCAACCGGATCGTTCTTCATCTGGTCAATGCGCTGAAGCGGCTCGGCCTCAAGCGCGGGATTGCCTCCCAATGCGTCGGGGGCGGGCAGGGCGGCGCCATGTTGATCGAGGCGGTGTGAGCATGGCGCAGCGCGTTTGGAAGACTCTCGAGCCGCGCAACCTGGAGCTTGGCCCGCTGGCGCGCCCGGAGGCCGGCGGCGATATCGGATCGTGGCGGCATTGGAAGCTGAGACGGGACGAGGATGACGTCCTCTGGCTCGTCTTCGATAAGAGCGGCTCGAGCGCCAACACGCTTTCGCAGGAGGTGCTGACCGAGCTCGACGACGTGCTCGGCAAGATCGAAGGTGAGACCGCCAAAGGACTGGTGCTGCGCTCCGCCAAGCCGGCGGGTTTCATCGCCGGCGCCGATGTGGGCGAGCTGCGCGACGTCAAGAATGCCGCCGATATCGCGGCGCGCCTGACCCGCGCCCACGCCGTCGCCGACCGGCTCGACCGGCTCAGGCTTCCGACCGTCGCGGTGATCCACGGCTATTGCCTGGGCGGCGGGCTCGAAATCGCGCTCGCCTGCGACTACCGGATCGCGATCGAGGACGCGAGTTTAGGCTTTCCCGAAGTGCTGCTCGGCCTGCATCCGGGTCTCGGCGGTACCGTGCGTTCCACCCGCCTCATCAATCCGATCGAGGCCATGACCATGATGCTGACCGGCCGCACGGCGCGCGCCCGCCGGGCGAGGTCGCTCGGCCTGGTCGATGCGGTGACGCAGGAGCGCCATGTCCGCGCCGCGGTCAAATCCGCGGTCGCCGGCGAGTTGAAGACGGCGCGCTCGAACCTGCTGGTCTCGCTGTTTCGCCTGGCGCCCGCGCGCGCGCTCGCGGCCAAGCGCATGCGCGCCCAGGCGCGGGCGAAAGCGCCGACGGAGCACTATCCGGCGCCCGCCGCCCTGATCGATCTCTGGGAGAAGCACGGCGGCGACGCCACGGCGATGCAGCGGGCGGAGGTGGCGTCGTTCGCGCAGCTTGTCGTCGGCAGCACGGCGCAGAATCTGATCCGCGTGTTCGGCCTGCGGGAGAAGCTGAAATCCCTCGGCGACGGCAGATGGGACGGCAAGCGCGTGCACGTCATCGGCGCCGGCGCCATGGGGGGCGACATCGCGGCCTGGTGCGCCTGGCGCGGCTTCACCGTGACGCTTGCCGACATGAAGGCCGAGCCGCTCGCCGGCGCGATCGGGCGCGCGGCCAAATTGTTCGACAAGATCGCGCATAAGCGCATCGACGTGCGCGACGCGCTCGACCGCTTGATCCCCGATCTCAAGGGCGAGGGCGTGCACGCCGCCGACCTGGTGATCGAGGCGGTTCCGGAAGTGCTCGATCTCAAGCGCAAGGTCTATGCCGGCATCGAGCCCCGGATGCGGCCGGACGCGATCCTCGCCACCAACACCTCGAGCATTCCGCTCGAAGCGCTGCGCGAAGGATTGCAGCGGCCCGAGCGGCTCATCGGCCTGCATTTCTTCAATCCGGTGTCGCGCATGCAGCTGGTCGAGGTGATCAGCCACGACAAGGCCGCCCCCGAGGTGCTGGAGGCCGGCCGCGCTTTCCTGGGGCGCATCGACCGGCTGCCGGCCCCGGTCAAAAGCGCTCCCGGATTCCTGGTGAACCGCGCGCTCACGCCTTATCTGCTGGAGGCCATGGTGCTGTTCGACGAAGGCGTCAAGCGCGAGACCATCGACGCCGCCGCTTTGGGCTTCGGCATGCCGGTCGGGCCGATCGAGCTCGCGGACGAGGTCGGCCTCGACATCTGCATGCATGTCGCCGAGATGCTCAAGAGCAGTCTGGAGCGCAAGATGCCCGATATTCCCAACTGGCTGCGCGAGAAGGTCGCCAAGGGCGAGCTCGGCCGCAAGACCGGGAAGGGCCTCTATGACTGGAAGGATGGCAAGCCCGTAAAGGCTACCGAGGTGCCGGCGCCGACCGGCGAGATGACCAACCGTCTCATCCTGCCGATGCTCGACGTCTGCGTCGGCTGCCTGCGCGAAGGCGTGGTGGCGGACGAGGACACGATCGACGGCGCCATGGTCTTCGCGACCGGCTTTGCGCCCTTCCGCGGCGGGCCGCTGCACTATGCCCGCGCGCACGGGGTGGCGGATATCTGCGCCACCTTGTCGCGATTCTCGCAGCGCTACGGCGAGCGCTTCTTCCCCGACGCGGGTTGGAACAAGCTCGCGTGACCAATCGGGCATGAGTCTTTCAGGAAACCGGACGGCGCAGTTCGAGTCCGCCGAGCGCCTGGCCGATGCGGTCATCGATCGGGTCGGCAAGGTGATCGTGCTGGCGATGCCGCTCGGGCTCGGCAAGGCCAATCACCTGGCCAACGCCCTATTTGCGCGCGCGGTTGCGGATCCCTCGATCCGGTTGCGGATTTTCACGGCCCTCACCCTGGAGAAGCCGCATCCGTCCTCCGAGCTCGAACGGCGCTTCATCGGCCCGATCGCGCAGCGTTGCTTCGGCGGCTATCCCGACCTCGCCTATGCGGCCGCGCAGCGGCGCGGGCTGCCGGCGAATGTCGAGGTCGATGAGTTCTTCTTCCAGGCCGGCAGCCGGCTCGGCGTGCCGGACGCGCAGCGGAACTACATTTCGGCCAACTACACCCATGCGCTCGACTGCGTGCTGCAGCGCGGCGTCAACGTGGTCGGGCAGCTCGTCGCCAAACACATTCGCGCTGGCGCGACCCGCTACAGCCTGAGCTGCAATCCGGACATCACCCTCGACCTCCTGGCCAAGCGCCAAAGCCGGGAGGTCGATTTCCTTTTCGTCGGGCAGGTCAACAGCGAGCTGCCGTTCATGCCGGGCGAGGCCGACCTTGCGGCCGATGCGTTCGACATGATCCTGGACGGCCCGCAGACCGACTTTCCATTGTTCGCGCCCCCGCGCGAACCGATCGATCTTGCCGAATACGCCGCCGGGCTGCGGGTCGCCGGCATCGTGGCCGATGGCGGCACGCTGCAGCTCGGCATCGGCGCGCTCGGCGACGCGGTCGCGCAAGCACTGATCCTGCGCCACAAGCGCAATGCTGTATTTCGAGACCTCCTGAAGCGGCTTGCCGCTGGCGCGACCGCGCCAGCGGGGCTCACCGAGGAGCAACCATTCGAAATCGGGCTCCATGGCGTGAGCGAAATGTTCGTGGAAGGCTTTCTCGAGCTCTATCGCGCCGGCATCCTGTGCCGGGAGGTCGACGGCACGCTGCTGCAGGCGGCGTTCTTCGTCGGATCGCGGGCGTTCTACCGGGCGCTGCGCGAGATGCCGGAGGCGGAGCTCGAGAAGTTTCGCATGATGGCGGTGTCCTATGTCAACCAAATCTACGGCGATGAGGCCGCCAAGCGGCGCTCCCGGGTCAAGGCGCGCTTCATCAACGGCGCCATGATGGCAACGCTCCTCGGCGCCATCGTGTCCGACGGGCTCGAGAATGGCCAAGTGATAAGTGGGGTGGGCGGCCAGTACAATTTCGTGGCGCAAGGCTTTGCGCTCGAGGGCGCCCGCTCCATCATCATGATGCGTGCAACCCGCATGGCGGGCGGGCGCCTGAGCTCCAACATTCGTTGGCACTACGGCAACACCACGATCCCCCGGCATCTGCGCGACATCGTGGCGACCGAATACGGCGTCGCCGATCTGCGCGGCAAGACCGATCGCGACGTGATCGCGGCCATGCTGGCGGTGACGGATTCGCGCTTCCAGGAGGAGCTGCTGCGCGAGGCCAAGGACGCCGGCAAGATCGAGAAGAGCTTCGCGCTTCCGCCCGCTTGCCGCGATAACAGTCCGCAGCGGATCGAGCAGGCGCTCGGGGATGCGCGCCACCAAGGCCTGTTGGCGGCGTTTCCATTCGAGACGGATTTCACGCCGGTCGAGCAGCAGCTGCTTCCGGCGCTGCAGCGGCTCAAGGCGGCGCAGGCTTCGCCGGTTCGGCTGGCCGCCCTGCTGGCGCGTGGACTGGGGCAGGGCGGTGAGATCGCCAGACCGCGCGAATGTCTCGCCCGCATGGGGCTCGATCGCCCTTCGAGCGTCAGCGAACGCGTCTACTCCGCCCTGCTGCGCGGCGCATTGCGTGACTGATCGCGCGCCCCCGGCCGGCTGTCAAACCGCGTAGTCCGAGGCCAGCGTCTCGTCGGCAGCCTGGCGCGAGATCGCGTTGAACACCGGCGTCAGCACCGCCGCCACGATCAGGTTCAGCACCAAGGTCGAGAGCGCGATATAGGACGGGAAGGTCCATCCGCCGATCGCGAGTGGATACATGGCGGCGAAATTCACCGATGCCGCCATCGCGGTTCCGGTCACCGTCCCGACCGCCCAGCCGATCAGCAGCGCCCAGGAGTTGAGCCAGCGGGTGTAGAGCCCGATGACCACGGCCGGCAGCGTCTGGATGATCCAGATGCCGCCGAGCAGTTGCAGCTGGATGGCGTATTGGGTCGGGACGAACAGGATGAAGACCAGCGCGCCGAGCTTGACGATCAGCGACACCCATTTGGCCATCTGCGATTCCTGCTTGCCGCTGCAACTGGCGTTGATGAACTCGCGATAGATGTTGCGGGTGAAGAGATTGGCGGCCGCAATCGACATGATCGCTGCCGGCACCAGGGCGCCGATGCCGATCGCCGCGAACGCGACGCCGACGAACCACGACGGAAAGCTGTGCAGCAGGAGAGCCGGCACCGCGAAATTGGCCTTGAACGTCGCGAAGCCCGGCGCAAATTCGGGCATCTTGTCGACCCCGACCGCGATCGCCATGAAGCCAAGCAGCGCCAGCAGCCCGAGCATGAACGAGTAGGCGGGGAGCAATGCGGCATTGCGGCGGACCGCATGGCTGCTGCTGGCGCTCAATATGCCGGTCAGCGAATGGGGATAGAGGAAGAGCGCGAACGCCGATCCGAGCGCCAAGGTGGCGTAGGCCCCATAGGCGCCGGTGGTGTTGCCCTGCGGCACGGCGAGCAACAGCTTCGCCGGCGGCACCGCGGCAAAGATCTTGTCGAAGCCGCCGAGCTGATACGGGATGACGATGACGGCCGCGAAGGCCGTGATGTAGATCAGGAGATCCTTGACCACGGCGATTGCCGCCGGCGCCCGCAAGCCGCTGGAATAGGTGAATGCGGCGAGGATGATGAAGGCCACGATCAGAGGCAGGTCGCCGACCCAGCCCTCGCCGACAAAGCCGAGACCGCCGATCACGACTTGCAGGCCCACGAGCTGCAACGCGATATAGGGCATGGTCGCCACGATACCGGTGATCGTCACCGCCAGCGCCAGCCAGCGGTTGCCGAAGCGGCCGCGCACGAAATCCGCGGCGGTGATGTAGCCGTGCTTGTTCGCCACCCGCCACAGGCGTGGATAGACGATGAACAGGATCGGATAGATGATGATGGTGTAGGGAACCGCGAAGAAGGCGATCGCGCCGGTGCCGAAGGCCAGCGCCGGGACCGCGATGAAGGTGTAGGCCGTGTAGAGGTCGCCGCCGATCAGGAACCAGGCGATCAGCGTGCCAAAGCGGCGCCCGCCGAGGCCCCATTCATGCAGCTGGTCCAGGTCGCCCCGCCGCCAGCGGGCGGCCGCGAAGCCGAGCCAGGTGATGAAACAGAACAGCAGCGCGAAGACCGTGAGCGCAACCCAATTGATGTCCTGCATAACGTCCCCCGGCGGTGCCGATTATTGTTGCTGCGACGATTCGGTGATCCAGTAGACGATCCCCGTCACGGCAGCACAGATGAAGACCAGAACCAGCTGGAACCAGTAGAAGAAGGGCATGCCGAGCCATGCGGGCTCGGCAGAATTATAGAAGGGTACCCATAGGGCCGGCACGAACTGCGCTAGCAACAGCAGGTACCACCAGTTCCACCCATGATCCGGCTTAGCGCCCGGCATGATATCCTCCCCGATTCAATTGCTTTCGCCTGTTCTGTGTTTTGAGGCTCGATCAGTCGACGGCAGGCGCCAAGCGGCAGCATGTTGCGGCGCAGCGGCGGGATTCTGCGCCCGAGTGCACCCAGAGCGGGCCGCACGCCCGGCGCGGTCGCCCAGCACACCTCCCGAGGCTCAATTTCCCGAATCAACTGAATCGGGGCGCGCGTCAAGCGCAAAATGGTTCCACGGACGCGCCGGTCCGAGGCTGGCGGAAAGGCTTTGGTCCGTCTGGAGACGCCGCCGAAGCCGGCGCTTCTTTACTCTGACGGCCTTGGATCGGGCTGCGCCGAGCCTCGCGCGTCCGTAGCGGGTCAAAGCCCGGCGGCGGATCGACGCATCAGTCTCGAACTGGCATCGGCCCAAGGCCCATGGCATATTGCCCGTCGACAATAACAGGCTGGACAGTCCAACCGGCCGATTTCTGGGAGGCGGTGGCGCTTTGCGATTCCTGTTGGCGCTTAGTCGGCTGATCGATCGGCTCAACGCGTGGGTCGGCCAGACGGTCTATTGGATGGTGCTGGCCGCAGTGCTGGTGAGTTCCGGCAATGCGGTGGTGCGTTATATCTTCGATTACAGCTCCAATGGGTGGCTCGAGCTGCAATGGTATCTATACACGAGCTTCTTCCTGATCGGCGCCGGCTATACCCTTCTGAGGAACGAGCACGTCCGCATTGACATCATCAACAGCCGCCTGTCGCCGCGTGCCCGCGCGTGGATCGACCTGCTGGGCGGGATCTTTTTCTTGCTGCCCATGGCCCTCCTCATCATGACGCTGGCGTGGCCGGTGTTCACCGAATCCTACGCGTTGCATGAGACCTCGCCCAACGCCAACGGCCTCCTGCGCTGGCCGGTGAAACTGATGATTCCGGCCGGGTTCTTCCTGCTTGCCCTGCAGGGCGTCTCCGAGATCATCAAGCGCGCAGCCTTTCTCATGAATCTCATTCCCGACCCGACCCCGCATCACAGGCATGGTGCGGATGAGCTGGTGGCGCACGACCTGGTGGAGGGGGATGGGCGATGAGCGCGCTGATCATCGCCAATATCGGGCCGCTGATGTTCGCGATGCTGATCATCCTGCTGATGATCGGCTATCCGGTGGCGTTCTCGCTCTCGGCCAATGGTCTTCTCTTCGGTGCCATCGCCATCCATTACGGCCTGTTGGGACCGGAGCTGATCCAGGCGCTGCCGCAGCGCATTTTCGGCATCATGTCGAACGACACGCTGCTGGCGATCCCGTTCTTCACCTTCATGGGCCTGATCTTGGAACGCAGCGGCATGGCCGAGGATCTGCTCGACACGATCGGCCAGATGTTCGGACCGATCCGCGGCGGCCTCGCCTATGCGGTCGTGTTCGTCGGGGCCTTGCTTGCGGCGACAACCGGGGTGGTCGCGGCGTCGGTGATCTCGATGGGCCTCATCTCGCTGCCGATCATGCTGCGCTATGGTTATGACCGGCGCGTCGCGGCGGGCGTGATCGCGGCCTCGGGCACGCTGGCGCAGATCATTCCACCAAGCCTTGTGCTGATCGTGATGGCCGATCAGCTCGGCCGCTCGGTGGGCGACATGTATCAGGGCGCCTTCATTCCCGGCCTTGGCCTCGCGGCGCTCTACGCTGTGTGGGTCTTCATCATCTCGATCATCCGTCCGCATCTCATGCCGGCGCTGCCGCTCGAAGCCATCAGGGTCCGCGAATCGACCGGCAAAGCGGGCTACGCTTCGCTCGTGATAGTGGTGGCAATAGCGGCGGCGGCCGCATATGCCCTCACCGATTACGAAATCCTCCATCCGATCTGGGCCTGTGCGCTGGTGGGCGGAGCGGCCTACGTTGCGGCGCTGGCCGACAGATACCTCAACCTGCATATCCTGAGCCTGCTCGCGCGCCAGGTCGTGATCGTCATGATGCCGCCCCTGGCTCTGATCTTCCTGGTGCTCGGCACCATCTTCCTTGGCATCGCCACGCCGACCGAGGGCGGCGCCATGGGCTCGGCGGGCGCGCTCATCCTGGCCTTCGCCAACCGCAGACTTGACTTGAAGCTGATGAAGCAGGCGATGGACACGACCGCCAAGCTCAGCTCGTTCGTCATGTTCATCCTCGTCGGGTCAACCGTGTTCAGCCTGGTGTTCCGCGGCGTCAACGGCGATCTTTGGGTCGAGAGCCTGCTGATCGGCCTGCCCGGCGGTCAGATCGGGTTTCTGATCGTCGTCAACACGCTGGCCTTCGTGCTGGCGTTCTTCCTCGATTTCTTCGAGCTCGCCTTCATCATCGTGCCGCTGCTGGGCCCGGTGGCGGCGAAGCTCGGCATCGATCTCATCTGGTTCGGCGTGCTGCTGGGCGTCAATATGCAGACTTCGTTCATGCACCCGCCCTTCGGCTATGCGCTGTTCTATCTCCGCAGCGTGGCGCCCAAGGAGGAATACACCGACCGCGTCACCGGCAAGCGGCTGGCGCCGCTCACCACGGGGCAGATCTATTGGGGCGTCATCCCCTTCGTGATCATCCAGGTCATCATGGTCGGCATCGTGATCGCCTTCCCGCAAATGGTAACCGGGGTGCTCGACAAGGGCACCGGGATCAATCCAAGCTCGATCCATTTCGAGGCGCCGCCGCCGCCCGATACCAATCCGCCGCCCAACTTCAGGTAGCTCGCGCGGTTCATGAAAAAGCCCCGCCGTTGCCGCGGGGCTTTTCATGCTCGAGTGGAGCGGCTGGTCAGGACTTTGTGCCGACCTTGCTGTACATGTAGTTGTCGAATTGCTGCTCTTCGACGCGCATCCATTCGTCCTGCGCGGCGAGATATTCCGACCACGGCTCATAGATTTTCTTGAACTTCGGGTTTCGCGCCGCCTCTTCCGCGTAAAGCTCGCGGGACGCCTTGAAGCACGCGTCCAGGATCGGCCTCGACCAGAAACGCAGCTGTGTGCCGTTGGCGATGAGACGCTTGAGCGCCTGCGGATTGAGGAAGTCGTAGGCGGCGAGCACGCGGTTGTTGGCGTCGGCTGCGGCGGCCTGGACGATCGACTTGTAGGTCGCCGGCAGCGTGTTCCACTGCGCCAGGTTGACGTAGAGCGACAGGTTGGTCTGACCCTCCCACCAGCCTGGAGCATAGTAGTATTTGACGACCTTGTAGAAGCCGAGCTTCTCGTCGTCATAGGGGCCGATCCATTCGGCGGCATCGATCGTGCCCTTCTCGAGCGCCGGATAGATGTCCGCGCCGCCCAATTGCTGCGGCACCACGCCGAGCTTGGTCAGGACCGCACCGCCCCAGCCGCCGATGCGGAACTTGATGCCCTTCAGGTCGTCGACGGTATTGACTTCCTTGCGCCACCAGCCGCCCGCCTGGGTCCCCGTGTTGGCCGCCGGGATCGGCAGGATGTTGAAGTCCTTGAAGAAGTCGTTCACCAGCTGCTGGCCGCCGGCCTCGCGCAGCCACGAATTCATGACGCGATAGTTCATGCCGAACGGCACGGTGGCGTCGAAGGTGAAAGTCGGGTCCTTGCCGACATAGTAGTAGCTGGCGGTGTGGCCCATCTCGACCGTGTTGTTCTGCACCGCGTCCAGCACCTGCAGCGCAGGGACGATCTCGCCGCCGGCGAAGACGCGGATCTGGAAATTGTTATCCGTCATCTCGGCGACGCGCTTGGCGAAAAACTCGGCGCCGCCGAAAATGGTATCGAGGCTCTTGGGCCAGCTCGTCGCCATGCGCCATTTGAGCGTCGGCGCCGATTGCGCGATCGCTGGCGCGGCCATGGTGCTGGCGGCCAATCCGGCGCCGCCTGCAGCCAAGAATCTACGTCGATCCATCGAAGCTCCTCCCGTCTGGTTTTGCTTTAGAATCCGGTTTTGCAAGCTCCCGGGCTTGAGCCTGCAATCATACACGAACACGCGCGGAGCCCAAGTCCGATTCCCCATGTCAATACCGGCTGGTTGACGCAGGGCTAGCGGCCGCCTGGGGTCGCTGCCGGTCCAGGCGCGGCGCTGGGTCCGCCGTTCCAGGCTGCCGGAATGGAGGTGACGATGTCGGGTTGGAACCAGACCAGCGCCAGCGCAATCAGCTGCACGCAAATGAAGGGCACGGCGCCCCAATAGATGTCGCCGGTCGAGATCGATCTGGGCGCGACGCTGCGCATGAAGAACAGCGCGAAGCCCAGCGGCGGGTGCAAGAAGCTGGTCTGCAAATTGATCGCCGTCAGCACCGCCAGCCACACAGGATCCGCGCCCAGGAACAGCAGTGGCGGCATTGCGATCGGGACCACCAGGAAGATGATCTCGAGCGCGTCGAGGAAGAACCCGAGACCGAAGCACACCGCCATCACCACCGCGACCGGGCCGACGGTGCCGCCCGGCAGCGACGACAGGAGATGCGTGACGTAGACGTCGCCCGAGAAGCCGCGGAAAACCAGCGAGAAGGTGGTCGCGCCGATCAACAGCATGAACACCATGCCGGTGAGCTTCATCACGCTTTGCACGGTCTCGGCCAGGCGGCGGAAGGTGAGCTGCCTGCGCGCCAGCGCGTAGAATGTGGCGCCGATGGCGCCGCTGGCCGCAGCCTCGACGGTGTACATCATCCCGGTGATGATGGCGCCGAGCAGCGCCACGATCAGCCCCAGCGGCACGAACAGGCGGAAGATCAGCGAACCGAAGGAGGGCGGATGGGCCAGCACCGCAGGCGAGGGTGGGCAGCGCTCCGGCCGGAAATACGCCACCAGCGCGACGTAGGCGACGCCGAGTCCCAGCACCAGTGCGGCCGGGCCGAGCGCGCCCAGATAGATGTCCTCGATGGTGAGCGGATTGACCACGGTCTCGCCGCGTGCCAACTGCGCTTCGACGGTCGCGCTTTGCATGAAGCTCCCGAGCAGGATCAGCACGATCGAAGGCGGCAGGATGGTCCCCAGCGTGCCGGCGCTGCACACAATGCCGCTTGCCAGGCGCTTGTCGTAGCCGGCCTTGAGCATGCTCGGCAGCGCCAAGAGCCCGATGGTCAGCACCGTGGCGCCGACCCCACCGGTCATGGGGGCGAACAGCGCTCCGATGATGAAGCCCGCGATGCCGATGCCGCCGGGGCGTCGGCCGAACAGGCCGCTCATGCCCTCGAGCAAGTCGGCCGCCAGCGTGGTGCGCTCGAGCACTACGCCCAGATAGAGGAACAGCGGCACCGCCTGGAGCAGGTCGTTTTCCATCAGCCCGATGACACGCAGCGGCAGCGCCGACAGCAGGTGGAAATCGAACACGCCGAGGAACGAGCCCAGCGCCGCCATAAGGATCGCGGTGCCCACCAGGGTGAAGGCGACCGGGAATCCGAACATCAACAGCGCGAAGGCGCCGGCGAACATCGCAAGCCCCAGTGCCCCCGGTTCGGATGGCGGCAATCCCGCGCTCAGCGCTTGTCTCCCGGCTGCGGCGCTGCCAGCGCCAGGCCGGCGCGGATGATGTTGGCGAGCGCCTGGAACCCGACCAGAACCAAGAAGAAGAACAGCCCAAGCTTGAGAATGAAGTAGCCGGGGGTGTAGGTCTCGGCGAATTTCTCGGTCTGGTGAAGGGAGTTCAGAACAATCGGTAGTGCATACCAACCGAGGAGCGTGAGCCAGGGCAGGGTGAACAGCGCCGTGCCGGCGAGCTCGATGATCGCTCGCCACCGTGCGCCGAAATGCTGATGGAAGATATCGACCCTGACATGGGCGTCGTGACGCATGGTGAAGGGAATGCCCACCATGAAGAAATTGGCGAAAATGATCTGGCCGAAATCGTTGTCGGTGTTGTTACCGCCATGGACGATGTCGCGCAACGGCAGCTGGAGGAACAGCAGCAGGATCACCGGCAGGCAGAGCCACGAAGCCCAACGCCCAACCAAGTCGACGATGGTGCTCAAATCATCTGCCAGCCGCCGCAACCATGTCATGATCTCGACCCTTGGAACCATCCCGATCTGCCCGGCCGGCTTGCCTGCGCTGGGCAGGGCATCACTCGACATACGTTCGATTCCAATTATCCGTATGGCAATGCATAAATCAACTCGATCAAAGCTGCTTACTTGCCTCCAAAAGCCCTAGCTTGTCCCCTAGCCATTTCGTTGTCGGCGCCTGTATCAGGATCGTCATCAGAATGGCAATGAAGGTCACCGAGACGATCATTTTGGCGCCAGGCGCCTTCATCCCAAACAACAGGCCAGCAAGCGCGGCCGGAATGACACCGGTCTCGCGGGTCCAGCACATAAACAGCATTTCGTTGAAGCTCCACCGCGCCCGCCGGTCCGGCAACGCACACAGAAAGACAGTCAGCGGGCGGGCGACCAGCATGAAGATGGCGACGACGATGATGCCGCCCTGCAGATACTGATTCATAAGGCCGAAATCGACCTGGCTGCCGAGCAGGATAAAGATGAACAAACGCATGATGAACGCGGTAGTCGCCACAAAATCATCGAGTTTCTTCGCCTCGCCCGCCTTCATCTTGAATCCGAACGAATCCTGATTTCCGAGCATGATGCCAAAGACGAAAACCGCAGTGAAACCACTGGCCTGCAGGCCATCAGCCGCGAAATAGGCGCCGATGACGGCCGCCAGCGTCACCATCGGTGCGTATTCCGCGAGGAATGCCCATCGTTCGTGGGCGATAAGCAACGCGGCCACGTATCCGAAAGCCGCGCCGGCAACGATACCAATGACCAGTTGCTGAAGCAGACCGAGCAAGGATGACGCCAGTGAGAAATCGCCGGCCCCCATAGCGACCGCCAGCACCCCGAAGGTGGTGATCGCCCCGGTGGCGTCATTGAACGCGGACTCGCTCACCACGGTTTGCGCCACACGATCGCGAATATGGACCTGTTGGAAGATTGGAACGAGCGTTGCAGGGTCGGTCGAGGCGAGCGTCGCCCCCAGCAGCAGCGCCACGATTAATGGAATACCGAACGCATAGTACGCGGCAAGGCCGGTGATGGCCGCAGTCATCACGACGCCGGCCGTCGCAAGCACCACAACCGTGATCCAGACTTGCTTTAGGACGTTGAAGCGCAGCGAAGCGCCGCCATCGAAAAGAATGTAACTGGCGCCGAAGAGAAGGATAATTTGGTTCAGTGCCGAATCGGCCTTGATGTCGATCAGACCCAAAGCCTCGGGGCCGATCAATATGCCGACGATTGGAAACGCGGCGACGTCGGGAATTTTCGTCTTATGGGCGATGAGGCCGGTAACGGTACCGATGGCCAGGATGAGGCCGCCGGAGAGCAGCGTGTGCTTCGCAATTTCTATTGAGGCCGGAACGTCCAATTCTCGTTCTCCTGCTTCTCTCTCTGGCCGGTGCTTCAAGTCACGGTGCTCATGTCACGCGGTGGCGGTACAAATCGGATTTATGCCCGCCCGCATCCGTGCTATGCTTGGTTGTTTAATTCATGGAGCGGACAATGACCAGGAAAGCTTTTGGCCTTGCCACCCTGGCGGCCGCGCTGTTGGCGACGCCGGCCCTGGCGCATCACTCGTTCGCCATGTTCGATCAGTCGAAGGTGCTCTATCTGTCCGGTACCGTGAAGGAGTTCGAGCTCGTCAATCCGCACGCCTGGCTTCATCTCGCGATCGCCGACGGCAAGGGCGAGGCATCGATCTGGTCCTTCGAGGGCGGTTCCGTCGTCCAGCTGGCGCGGCTCGGCTGGTCGAAGGACAAGCCGAAGGTCGGCGACGAGGTCGAGATCGGCTTTCGGCCGATGAAAGACGGCTCGCGCGGCGGTCAGATCATGAGCCTCAAGCTCGCCGACGGGCAGAAAATCTGCTCGAACCGCGGTTGCGGCGACGGAACAGGCACCGTTCTGAAC
>DATDGG010000486.1:0-7162 GCA_036522235.1 Xanthobacteraceae bacterium | reverse complement strand
AGGGGGCTCGGGCATGGACATCTCGTTTTCGCGAACAGGACCGTGCCGGGTTGACACTCTCATCCGGCGTCACCATAACACCGCCCCGCGGGCAGCCCGCCGCCATCCGGCGGGCTCTTGCAATTTGCCTGAGATTCCATGAGGTTCGACGGCGAGCGGGGGAATGTCCCGAGCGGCAAAGGGGGCGGACTGTAAATCCGCTGGCTTAGCCTTCGTAGGTTCGAGTCCTACCTCCCCCACCAGCCGTCGCAGATTTTCCGGGCGACGCGAGCGAAGGCGGGCCTTGCGTCCGCGATCCTCACCAGCCGGCGCATGCCAGCTCGGGTTTGGTTTCGCTTGAAAACCGGTCGCAGCGTTCTTGACCGAGGGCCGCCAAAGCGTGAAGGGTATGCGGGCCATGCGGGTGTAGCTCAATGGTAGAGCAACAGCCTTCCAAGCTGATGACGAGGGTTCGATTCCCTTCACCCGCTCCAATGCTTTCATAGACGCTGCCCTGAATCCCATCCGATTCGTTTGGACTAATTCAAGGGGTAACGTCACCCCGCAGTGAGAAGGCTATTTCTTTGGCTTTCACAGAGAACATCTCACCGTGCGGCGCGGTGTATTGGCCGGTTTTCTCGCATGTCGCCATACGCGATGCTTCGGTGCAGGCAACACCGCCGCCTTTGCTGACGCAAATTTGGGCCGCTTTCTCGCAGCTTGCAGACGCTGAAGCGGTTTCTCCCGCCAGAGACGCAAATGCCAACGCGGCAAAACATGAAATCGATATCCCCCTCATGGTGCCTCCCAAACTGTTGGTTCGCCGCACGGGTGCTGGAACCAATGGATTCTTTCTATAGAGAGCTGAGTCACGAAAGACAGCGCATCATAAACATTCAGGGCGCCCCAAAGACCCTGCGCCGGTTAAGGATGTTGAGCCCTTGCGCCACAGGCCCGACTACGGCATGTTTTAGCATAGTCTCGGTGTGTTCCGGGACCGGGCCCTGAACAACGGTGTGTAGGACATGATCAAAAACCGCTTTCCGACTATTTTCCGCGCTCTGTTCATTTTTGCCGCTGCGCTGACCGCGCCGGCCAATGCCGCCGATGAGATCGAAGCGAAGCTGCAGGCCTGCGGCGCGTGCCACGGCCAGAACGGCGTGCCGCTCGATCCGAAGACCATTCCGATCATCTGGGGCCAGACGCAGGTCTTCCTGGTCAAGCAATTGCACGACTACCGGGCCGGAGATCGCAACAACCCGATCATGGCCGCCATGGCCAAGACCCTTTCGCAGGAAGAGCTCCGCCCGGCGGCGGCCTATTTGGAGAAGAAGCCGTGGCCGGCACGGCAGGGCGCTGCTCCCGCGCCGGTGCCGGTGCCCAACAACATCACGGTCTGCCAGGCCTGCCATCAGCAGGGCTTTGTCGGCGGGATGCCGGCGCCGCGGCTCGCCGGTCAGAGCTACGAATATCTGATCAAGGCTATGAACAGCTTTGCGGACGGCACGCGGACCAACAATATGGACATGGTGAAAATCATGCAGGAGCTGTCGGCCGGCGACCGCGACGCGATCGCGCACTATATCGCGAGCCTCTGATCCAACTGGGCTCCGTGTGACTGAAGGCGCCCGCGTGAACAGCGCGGGCGCCAAGCTGTCTCTGCCCTCAAGCGCCTAGCCCCTGACGTCCCGGCGCAAAACGCGAAGCCGTCCATCGCAGCATCCTTCGTCCAAACGCCGTGGCGAGGCAGGCCACGAGCGCGACGATTCCGGCATTCCAGATCAGGATCATCGCCGTCGCCTCGATCGCATGCAGCATGGACAGCGCCGCAGCCGACAGGGCCGCGACCGCAAGCCCCCCGGGGCCCCGGCAGGCTGTCGCTCGATGCCCTGCTGTGGCGGCGGCTCGGCGGCTTGCCGAAATCGTCAGACGGTGATGCCTAGGCAGAACTACGCGGGCGGGGGTCCCATTTGGGATTTGGCAAGGATGGCGGCGTAATTGACTACCTCCGGTGACGGTGCCGGCAGGCCGGCGGCGGTGCAGAGGCAAGTCAATGGACGCGGAGAACAGAAAATTTGCCCGACGCGACATCGATCTCGCGGTCGGGATCAAGATGGCGGACGGCTCATACCTGCCGGGTCTCGTGCTCGACGTCTCGCAGAGCGGCGCCCGCCTCAAGGTCGACGATCCGGACCGGCTGCCCGGCCAATTCATGCTGAAGCTCTCGGACAAGCTGCATCGCTGGTCCCGCATCGTCTGGCGGTCCATTGATGAGGCAGGCGTCGAGTTCCTCGCCGCGCCGCAATCCGCCGACGACAGCAAGGCAAAGCCTTACGTCCTTATCAAATGCCCCCGCACCGGCCGGGACATCTGGACCGGCATTCGATTGACCGCCGCCGATGACCTCGCCAAGCTCGCCGGTGTCCGCAGATTTGCCCAATGCCGGCATTGCAAGGTCGTGCACGGCTGGACCGCAAGCGAAGCGTCCCTGAACGCCATGCCGGGTTGAGGGCGGCGGCTGATCTCTGCGTTTCCACAAGCTCGGGACCAACGAAAAATCGACTGTCGCCGGCCGGTGCGCGAGACTATGATCCGCGGAACCGCGATCGCTCGCGGGAGATTTTGAGATTCAAGAAGGGTCGCATCTGATGGGCGGGTTCAAAGATCCGGATTTCCTCGCGCGACAGAGCGCGGCCACGACCGCCCGGAAGGCGGCGCTCGAGCGGTTTCGCGCGAACACCGCAGCCAACGATCCTGCGGTCGCCGAGCGGGCGGCGGCCCGGCAGGCCGCGAGCGTGGCGCGGGAGGCGCGCGCTACGGTGCGCAAGGCCGAGAAGGAGGCGCGCGCGATCGAAGCCGTCAAGGAAGCGGCCCGTGCCCGTGAGCTTGCCGAACAGGCGGAGCGGGAAGCAGCAGTGCGGGCGGAACGCGAGCAGGCCGAGAAGGCGGCGCGGGCGGCCGCCGAGGAGGTCGAGCGCAAAGCCGCGCGCGATGCCCGTTACGCGGCCCGCAAGTCGCGAAAGAAATAGTCGGCACGCGGGCGCCCGAGCGCCGCCTGCCAATCGATCCTGCCGACCATGAGCGGAGTTCTGCACAATCCCCTCGAACTGCCCCCCGACCTTCCGGCGCCGGTCGACGATGGGGCGGCGCGCCATCTCGCCGCGATGGCTTGGCCCGACCTTGCGCTGCCGGCGACCGACAGCGCGTCGGTCAACCTGTCGCGCATCCGCGGCCGCACGGTTGTCTACGCCTATCCGCGCACGGGCCGGCCCGGCCAAGCCCTGCCCACCGGCTGGGACGCGATCCCGGGCGCGCGCGGCTGCACGCCGCAGAGCTGCGGCTTCCGCGACCATTTCGCCGAGCTCAGGGGCCTTGGCGTGGCGCAGCTCTTCGGGCTCTCGACGCAGGAGGGCGACTACCAGCACGAGGTCGCGACGCGCCTGCATCTGCCGTTCGCGCTGTTGTCCGACGCGCGGCTTGAAATCCAGCGCACGCTGCGGCTGCCGACCTTCAGCGTCGACGGCATGATATTGCTCAAGCGGCTCACCATGGTGCTCGACGACGGCATCATCACCAAGGTGTTCTATCCGGTCTTTCCGCCGGATCGCAGCGCCGCCGAGGTCATCGCCTGGCTGAGCGCACCGGCCTGACGCGCGCGGCCGACGCGCGCGTCAATCGACGATGGCCTGATAGACCAGGGCATTGATCATCTGCCGGTACTTCCAGCGGATCGGCCCCGGCGATTGCGCCATCCACACGACCGCCAACTGCTCATGCGGGTCGGCCCACCAATTGGTGCCGCTCGCGCCCGGCCAGGAGAAGTCGCCGACCGAGCCCATCATGCGCACGATCCCGGGCGTGGTGCGGACCGCAAGCCCGAGGCCGAAGCCGTAATCGGCGCGAGTCGGATCGCCGTTCACGATCAGGTTCTTGACGTCGGGTGCGAGCTGGTTCGACAGCATGTATTCGACCGTCTTGGGACCCAGGACCCGGGCGTCCCCATACTTGCCCTTGTTCATGAGCATGAGCGCAAAACGCAGGTAGTCGTTGGCGGTCGAGGCCGCGCAGCCGCCGCCGCATTCGAACTTCGTCTTCTGCGTCAGCGGCGTCATCGATTGCGGGTTGCCGGTGGTCGGATCGCTGGGCAGCGCCTTGGCGTAGCGCGCAGCCTTTTCGGGCGGGATCAGAAAGGTGGTATCCGCCATGCCGAGCGGCTTCCATACATTCTGTTGCAGATAGCTGCCGAGCGACTGCTCGGTCACCTGCTCGATGACCAGGCCCAGCACGTCGAGGCCGAAGCCGTAGTCCCAGACCGTGCCCGGCTGGTAGAGGAGCGGCCGCGAGCTCAGGTGATCGACGAATTCCGCGCCCGTCATGGCGGCAGCCGCCTGGCTGCTGCCTTCCGGATAGAGCTTGTGCACCGCGGTCGTGCCGCGGCCCCCATAGATCAGGCCTGACGTATGGCGGAACAGATCCTGGATCGTGATCTTGCGCGCCGCCAGCACCGTTTCGACGATATTCTCCTTCTTGGCGTCCATGACGGCGACCTGCATGTTCGCGAATTTCGGAAAATACTTCGCGACCGGCTCGTCCATCAGGAGCTTGCCCTGCTCGTAGAGCTGCAGGGCGCCGACCGCCACCATCGGCTTGGTCATCGAGGCGATATTGAAGATCGCGTCGCTCGTCATCGGCGCGCCCGCGGCCTTGTCGCGATAGCCGAAGGTCTCGAAATAGACGAGCTTGCCGCGCCGTGCGATGGCCAGCACCGCGCCCGGAAGCTGGTCGTGCGCGATCTCGGAGTTGACCGCCTTGCCGATCAGCGCGAGACGCTCGGAGGACATGCCGACGTCCTCAGGGGTCGCGCGCGGCAGCGGATCGGCGGCTTGCGCCATCAATGGCATGCCCGTCATTCCTGCAGTGATGATACCTGCGGTCATGATACCTGCAGTCACGATCCTTGCGGCCATCAGTGCGACAGCCGCGCGTATGATTTCCATCGCAAGCCCTCCCTTCAGGGACGCCAAAGACTAACACGGCCGGTTCGGAAATGCAGCCGAGGGACGACAAATCCAATATGATACGGCAAGCCCGCTCGGCCGGAGAAAACCATGCGGCTGTATCCACTATCGATCTTGGGCCTTTTGCTCGCTGCGGCGCCATCAAAGGATTTCGCGCAAGCCGCCGCGCCGACCTATTCGCGGCGAGATCATCCACATTCGTCATCAGCACCGGGGTCGCGGGCGGTTATGCAGAATATAGTGCCGTGTATGGCGAAAGGGTAGGCGACGACGCTCCGTCCTGCGCCATTGCGGGGCGGCCACCGAGTGGCCCGATTGTTCCCTGTTGCGAGTGCGGTACCCGGTGATTTGCACCGGACGTATGCACCTTCGCGATCTCACCGTTGAGCGTGTCCGTCCTACGAAATGTCCGTCAAAGTCTGCGCGGCGTCGTCGGGATGGTGCCATGCTATTCTTGCGTCGCGACGCTCGCGCCACGTCGCGTTGCGACAATTGCGTGAGAACAAAAACATTCACATCGTGGCCCAGTGTTCGCCATGAGAACGCACATTTTCCTTGCTATCGTTTTGTTGGTGTCGACGTGGGGGCCTGACATCTACCTTATCTGCCTCCTACCTTATCTGCCTCCTACCTTTCCGTCTTCTACCTAGGTGTTCGCGTAGGTGGCTGAACGTCACCGTTGGACAGACGGCAGCGTGAGCGTACGCAGTCCAGATTGCGAAGGGCGAAATTGATGAGCACCGATCACGCGGCCATGCACCAATGCGGTTCGCCGATGCTCGATGCCAGACATGTTGGATCAAGAATCGCGAGACCGGTGGTTTTTGCCGCGTGCCTGATGATCAACTTGATACCCATGGCCACCACCGCGGCCGCTCATGTGAAGTGGTTCGTGGCGTGCAACATTTCCGACGATCCGTTGCCCGTACAGGCAGTGTTCACGACGACGTGTTTTTCGTTCTTGGCACTGTTCCTCACGCTGTTCTATCTCGCTTGCGAGGCCGAGCAGACCGCGTTCGGCGCCACCTTCTCGAGGCTCCTCGATCGTTGGACCGGACCGCTGCATGGCCGCGCCGACGATCTTCTGCGTGCGGTGGCGGCCATATCATTCGCCCTCTTGTGGGCCGATGGCGGACTTATTCTCACGCCGGAACTCAAGGCGAACAGTGCCTGGCTATCGGCAATCCAGCTGTTGATCCCATGTCCGAGATCGAGGGCATGACGATCGATCACGGACCGTCAGTGGAGAGAATCGCGGGCCGCCTCTTCAGCCGGGTTGACTACAACGGGGTCGGACTCTACCGCGCAATGTACGCGACCGACATCCGCTGTCATGTCATGAGCTTCAATCTGACGACCCGCGATTCGGACATGTTGGCGAGCCTTGCGCAGAACCTAAATAATGCCTCCATTGCGGCGGGGACGGATGACGGCTCCTCCAGTCCGGCGTGCATCAAGGACTACGCGGTGGCGGAAAATCTGATCCGGAAGGTCGAGCCCGCCATCGTCGGTCCCAAATTCATGCCCATTCCGGTGCGGATCATCATCGGTACCGATGGCGGTGTGAAGCATGTCCACGTGATCCACGCCTCGGCCGAGCTGCGGCAAGTCGTCGAAGCCGCGCTCGGCCAGTGGCAATTCAAGCCTTATCAGATCAAAGGACGCGCGGTCGAAATGGAGACCGGCCTGGTGATTCAGTCCCCGCCGGCGGGGCGGTGATCTAAATTCCGGATGCAAGGAAGACGCTGTGGCGCGTTGACGAAGCGGCGGCGGCGGGTCGTAAAAAAGGGGCTAATCGTGCGCGTCGCGTAGCAAATGGGTAGCAATGGGCCGCTTGCAAGGCTCGCGCAAGGCTCGCGCCACAAAGCTTATGTAGCAGTTTCAAAGGTTTGCCGCAGCGGCAGGGCAGGGTTTTGTGAGCCGTTGGCCTGGCTTCGCTCCACGGTGACCGTTCGAAGTTTGTACCACTTCTGTTTTCGGCCTCCCCCTCAGCGGCGCATCGGTATCAAATCAAGAGTTGCGGTGTAGTGTTGCAGGCGCCGCCATAATCGTCGATGACGGTTTGATGTCGGCGGGCTTGCAATGCCGGCCCCGATCATGCATTTACAGGGTTGCGGCGGACCGCAGGGTTTGATCCTGGGAGCCGCCGCAATCGCTTCCGGAGG
>DATDGG010000485.1:0-14703 GCA_036522235.1 Xanthobacteraceae bacterium | reverse complement strand
CAAGGGGCGCACTCCATGAGCTCACCAACAAAACAGGCGCATTGGCGTGTGATCGGTCGTGGCATTGTTGCCTTGAACCGGGACCCCACATAGCTGAGTGTCGGGCACGTCCGAGCGTAGGCCATACGTGTCGATCTTGATCAAGGCTGGCCTGCGGTCGGATGCGGCGGGCATGGCGCGCACGACTTCGGGACGTTAGTCGATCCACTGCGCCGTCCTTTTAAGAGAACGGGGGAATTGCGCTTACCGCGAGTTCAAGGGGGGCTGGGGTTAGCGAACCGACGCACCCGCCGGTCGTCTATGCAATTTCAGCGGCGGCAATTTTGTGCAGTCCGACCCTTGCGACATCGCCCGCTGTTTCAGACGCAACGGCAGAATAGTACCCACCGTCGGTATGCAGCAATTGCCGTACTCAAGAAGTCGTACAACATCCGGCGTATACCCAAAGGCATATTTCATTTGTGACGGAATTATAACACCAATAGCTTACCTAGCCCTGTCGGGAGGCAGCCATGCGACCGCGATCCCTTGGGACGGTCCTCGTGAGGCCGAATGCCGTACTGCACGAGGATCTTGCCCGCGTACTTGTTGCAACTGACTTTCGAACGGTTGCTTCAACAACTCGCGTGCACGACCCTGAGCAAATCACGCTCACACAAGATCCTCCAACCTTGCTCATCGTTGATGCCGGTGACGGTCGGGCCATAGCTCAAATCGAGCTGCTCAAAAAGCGGTATCCCCTCGCCCACATCGCGGTACTTGCAGACCACTATCGGCGCAGCGACTTGGTGTCCGCATATCGAGCGGGCGCCAACGCATGTTTCGTAAAGGCCATGAGCTGCGACGCCTTCTTCAAGGCCCTCGGATTGATCAAGCTGGGCGAAACCATCCTGCCGCCGGAGCTCTTGCCGTTCATCGACGATCACGAGGATCATCACGAACATCCGCCCACGGCTCTCGATGCAGCGATGAGCGGAGATCTCCTGCCGCCACTCGGGATCGACCCTGTCCCGCGGCTGTCTGCACGGGAAAAATGCATCCTGCGCTGCGTCGTCGAAGGCGACTCGAACAAGACCATCGCCCGCAAGATCTGCATCGCCGAGGCGACCGTAAAGGTTCACGTGAAAGCGATCCTGCGCAAGCTCCGATTGAGCAACCGCACCCAGGCCGCCATTTGGGCAATGCACAACAGCTCCCTTGTCTGGTCGACAGATGAGCAGCCTTCCGCGGAGACGATGGCCGTACCCCCGCCATTGGCACCCGATGAGCCGAACGGCTTAGCCCGAGCGGGCGCGTCGATGAACCTCGGCAACGGGTCGAACAGCGTCACTTTGGCCGGCCCTGACGTCATCGTGCGCAAGGGCGCGGGAAGGAAATTCGAGTAAGTGCACGTTGGGTCCGGCACACGTCGCCGCTCCAGGAGGAAAAAGGGCATGCTCATCATCAGAATGCCGGCTGGCAGCGTCCCTCGGGGCGGCCCCAGTGCGGCCTGCACCCTGCTGGCCGCGTGCCTGCTCTGCTCCGTGACTCCAGCCCGCGCCGAGTATCACCTTGACGTCGGCGACGTCATCGAAATCTCGGTCGCCAGGGCTCCCGAGCTGCAGCGCCGCGTTTCGATAGGTCTCGATGGAAGCATCTCATTTCCGCTTCTCGGCACCGTCGCGCTAGCGGGCCTTGCGCCCGCGCAGGCCCAGGCCAAGATCAAGGCGGCACTCGCCAACAAGATCTTTCAAATCAGGACGTCCGACGGGCGAAATAACGACGTGGTGATCGCCCCCGACGAAGTCACGGCGACGGTCGCGGAATATCGACCGATCTACGTGAACGGAGATGTGTCAAAGCCTGGCGAATATCCCTATCGGCTGCTCATGACGGCGCGGCAGGCCGTGGCCCTGTCGGGCGGCTATGACACGGTTCGATTCCGGATGAGCAATCCGGTTCTCGACCTCGCCGATTTGAAGAGCGAGTATCAATCGCACTGGATCGAGTTTGCCAAGGAGAGGGCGCATGTGTGGCGCCTGAAGGCCGAGCTCGGCGACGCGAACAATTCCGATCAAAAGCTTTTGGCCGATGCGCCATTGCCGCCGTCGCAGCTCGCGGAGATCGTAAGGCTTGAAACCGAGAATCTCGGCGCCCGGCAGGCCGATCATCAGCGGCAGAAGGAATTCCTGCAGCGCGCGATAAAGCAGGGCTCCGATCAAATCGACGCCCTGTCCGAGCAGCAGCAAAGGGAAGAGCAGGGAGTCCAGGCCGATGCCCAGGAGCTGCAAAAAGACTTGGATCTGTTGAGCAAGGGCACGTTGATCAGTCCGCGCGTGACCGATGCGCGTCGGGCCGTGCTGCTGTCGTCCACGCGAAAGCTGCAGACGGTCGTGCAACTGATGCAGCTCAGAAAGCAGCAGGACGAGGTCAAAAGAAAGCTCGAGCAGCTCGACGACCAGCGCAGGATCGAATTGCTTGGCGAGCTGCAGGAGGCCGGCGTAAAGCTCGGCGAGCTTCGCGCGAAGCTGCAAGGCATCGAGGAGAAGGTACGGTATACGAGCGTGCTGAAATCTCAGCTCGCGCAGGGAGCGAGCAGCGGCCCCGAAATCGCGATCATCAGAAAGAGCGAGAAAGGCTTGCTGCGCCTGGACGCGATTGAGGAAACCGAGCTGCAACCCGGCGACGTCGTCGAGGTCGCGGTGCACCGAACGGCAGCGACGCAATGATGGGCGTCCGTTTGCTAGGAACCGAGCGGGGCGTGGACGGCTGCTGCGGTGGCCGCGCCGCCAGGTAAAGCCTCCGCCACCTGGCGCGCCACGCCGCCCCAATCGCCGGCGCGAGATTGCCGAAATAGCCGCGCGGTCGGATACCAAGGGCTGTCGCCGCGATCGAGGAGCCAGCGCCAGTCCGGCGCAAAGGGCAGCATGATCCAGACCGGCTTTCCCATCGCCCCCGCCAGATGCGCCACGGCGGTGTCGACCGTCACCACGAGATCGAGCCCCTCGACGATCGCCATCGTGTCGACGAAGTCGACAATCTCGGCACCGAGATTCACGAGCGGGGCGCGGCCGAAATAGCTGCCGATGGCCACCGCTCCAGCACCTTTTTGCAACGAGATCAGCGCCGTGGCGTCGAGCTCGGCAAGCGGGCCGAACGCCGCGAGTGTGGCGGATCGGTTGGAATCATTGCTGTGCGCCGGCCTTCCGGCCCAGGCGATGCCGATGCGGCGCATGTCGGGCTGGATCAACTCGTCCATGCGCGCGCGCCAGCTCGCGGCTCGCACCGGATCGGCGCGGAGATACGGAACGCCGCCGGGGATCGTCTCGAGCGTGGTGCCGTGCAGGCGGGGCAGGCCGGACAGCGGACAATAGGCGGCAAATGGCGGGCAGCGGTCCCACCGGTCTACCAATTGCACGGCCTGGGAGACCTGTCGGATCAGCGGATGCATGACGGGATCGGCGGCGACCACCACATCGGGACATCGTTCGCAGACCCAAGGAACATAGCGGGAGAACTGGATTGCGTCGCCAAAACCCTGGTCGGCAATGAGCAGCAGTTTTTCGCCGGCAAGCGGTGTGCCGTCCCATTGCGGACGGTTGTTCGGGGGAAGCGGGGGCGCCGCACCGGCAATCTGATAGCGCCACTCGTATTCGAGCCAGCCCTCGGCGAATTCACCCCTGAGCAGAAGGGTCTCGGCCAATTGGAAATGCGGGCCAGCCGCGCTCGGGTCGAGCGCCACCGCGCGCCGCGCGCAGGCGATGCTGTCATCGAGCTGAAGGCGACGATAATGGACGAGCGCCAGGTTGTGCAGCGTCTGCAGGTCGAACTGGTTCACATCGAGCGCATGACGCCCGATGCGAAGCGCGTCTTCATAGCGACCAACCCGCTCATAGATCGGACAGAGATTGCGACGGAACTCCGCCGCGTCCGGCGCGAGCGCGACGGCGCGTTCCACGAGCTCGGCGGCCGCCTGGTGACGGTTCATCCGGTAGAGGAGAATGCCTTTCAGATGGAGCGCGGCCGCCGTGTCGGGCGCGACCGACAGGATGTGGCTCAACAATCCTTCCGCCTCGCCGAGACGCCCGCCGTTCGCGAGCTCGCCGGCGAGCCGGAGCAGCTCGTCCATCGGGACGGGGATTTGCGACGTCCGCGGTGCCGGCGGAGTGATCATTGCGTTCACGGTGCTAGAGCTTATCCCGATCGAGTGGATCGGGATAAGCTCCGCCTTTCTTGCGCTGGCGCATGTCCGTTTCGAAAAACCGGTGTCCACTTTTCCGGGACATGCACTAGTCTACCGTGTAGCCGAGGCGATCCATCACCGGCTGCACGATCGGGATCACCGGCTCGAGGTGTTTCAAATAGTTGCGATAGCGAAAGCGGGATCGGTCATAGACCTTCTCGGTCACCTGCGCGTAGCTCGGCGTTTGCGGCAGCCGCTTGTTGTCCTGGAAGCTGACGCAACCCTCCTCGAACGGCTCGCCGATGAATTCCAGCATGCGGCGCACGCTCGATGCGATGTCCTCCACCATGTGCTCGTAGCGAACCGGCAGGTATCGCAGCGCCATCTCGCTCCGATAATGTTGCACGAGGTCCATGACCAGAACATAGTGGCGCGCGATGCTCTCCAGCGCATAGGCGCAGAAGTAGCCATGGGTGAGCTGATGGGAGAACGCAGACAGGATGACATCCAGCGGGTGACGCAGGATATGAATGAGCGGCGAGCGCGGAAAGATGAGCGCGATCAGACCAAGATGCATCTCGTTGAGCGGCATCTTGTCGGTGAACCAGGCGTTGTCAGGCCCGACAACCCCCCTCGCCTCCATCTTCTGCAGATAGACATCCCGCAGCGTCTCCAGACCGCGCCGATTGTCGCCCATCCATAGTTCGGACAACGCCTCCGGGTAGGACAGAGGGCTGCCGAGCAATCGCGGGATCGTGCCGGTGAACTCGTTGATGAACGGCAGCTCGTCGCCGGCCGCGATCCTCGAATGATTGGAGATGGCCTGTTCGGCCAGCGTGGTCCCGGAGCGCGGGAAGCCGAGAATGAAGATCGGCTGGGCAGAGCCCTCGCGCGTTCGCGCCGGCTGCAGGAGGCGGATGCGATCGCTGACGAAGAAATCCCGCAGGCGGTTCGCGACCTCGCGCGCCTGTTGGTCGAAATAACTCTGCCCGGTCGCTTTGCGCGCCTGTCGCTTCGCCGCATCGAAGCAGGCGAACGCTTCGTCGCAGCGCTGCAGCCGGTCGAGGAGCCGACCTTTCTCAAGCAGTGCATTGGGGGCCAAGCCCGCACCATCGGGCTCCAAAGCCGCCAGGGCGTCGCGGTAATTACCCTGCCGTGACATCAGCTTAGCCTGCGCGAGCCGCAGGCCGGGATCGTGCGGACGGATCTTCGCGGCCCGCTCCAGCCGGGTCTGCGCGGCGGCGAAATTGCTCGCCACCTCTTCCAGCTGAGCCCAGCCGAGCCAGGTCTGGAAAACATCGGGTGCGGCTTCGGCCGCTTCCTCATAGAGCCGGCGCGCCTCCGCGGTCTTGCCCTGCTCCTTGAGATTCCATGCCAGATTGGCCAACAGGATGGGCTCGCGCTCGCCGGAAAGCTCGATGACGCGGCGATAGTGAAATTCGCCGGGCTGCGGGCGTTGCGCCTCCGTCAAGATCATCCCCATGAGATTGTGCGAGCGTGGATGCTTGGGCGCCAGGCGCAACGCGTTGCGGGCATGCTGCTCGGCGCCGGTCAGGTCGTTGCGCTGGAACAGCAGCAGCGCCAATTCCTGGGCGGCATCGGCATTATTAGGATCGACCTCGACGAGCCGCTGCAGCAAGGCCATGGCGGCCTGCTGCTGACCCGCACGCTTGCGAATTTGATAGAGCATCGACAGCGCGTCGGGCAGACGGGGGGCGACGTCCAGCACATTGAGGCAGAGCCTTTCGGCTGCGGCCCCATCGCCGTTCGCGAGCGCTTGGCGCGCCCTGATGACGAGCCCGTTGACCTGCTCGTTCGATTCGAACGGGGCGACGGAGCGCGCGTTGAGCTCGCAGCAGCGGTGCCTTCTCAGCCCGCTGCCGCATGCGCACAAGGCTTCCTGATATTGCATCGTGCCCTCCTTCGGAGCCTTGCCGGCGGACTCAGTAGGCTCTGCGGCAAGATTTCCCGCGGCGTCCGTCGGCTTTTCGACCAACAGGTTGGCGCCGCCGTTCAGCACCGTCTCGCCAAGCGCCAATCGGGCGTCGACCAAGCCGCGCTCGGCGGCGCGCGTGATCCAGGCGCGGCCCCGCTCGGGATCGCGATCCACGCCGCGCCCCTGGACCAGAAACCAGCCGTACCAGAACTGGGCCTCCGCCACGCTGGCGGCGGCCCTTCGCAGCCAGACCAGCGCCTGTTGGTCATCGCGCTCTGTGCCGACGCCTTGCGCCAGGCAGACGCCGTAATTGAAGGCCGCGACGAGATCGCCGGAGGTTGCCGCTTGCGCGAAGTCCCGGCAGGTGCGGACGCGATCGTCCGCGTTACCGAAGCCTTGGAGCAGGAGATTGCCGAGCTCGGCGCCTGCCGAAATATCGCCGCCGCCGGCGGAGGCCCGCAGCCACCGCGCCGCCTCCTCCGCGTCGCGCGCGACCCCGGCCCCGCTGAGGTAGAGCGATCCCAGCGCCCGCGCCGCACCCTTGTGGCCGGCCTCCGCGGCACGACGGAACCAGCCGGCGGCTTCCGCATGATTGGGCGGCAGCTTTCCTCCGGTCGCATAGATATTGCCGACCACAGCGGCGGCTTCCGGATCGCCGGCAAGCGCGGCGCGGCGCAGCCAAGTTTCGCCTTCGGAAGGATTTGCTTCGACGCCGGCGCCGCGCATCAGCGCCAATCCCCAGCGCAACTGCGCCGAACGGTAGCCCTTCTCGGCGGCACGGCGAAAAAACTCCGCCGCCGCGGATTTGTCGCGCGCAACGCCCAGGCCTTGCTCGCTCGCCACGCCGAGCAAATAGAGCGCTGCCGGCAATTCGGCTTCGGCGGCTCTGCGCAGATGTGCAACGACCTCGCGTTGCTCGGCCTCGCCGCCGCCTTTGCGCGCCAGCGCCAGCGCATGGCCCAGGAGCCCATGCGGGCACCCGGTCGCTGCCGAACGCTCGTACCAAAGATCTGCTTGATCAAGGTCGCGCATGTCGGGCGGGCCGGAGGTGAGCATGAGGGCCAGCAGCGCCTGGGCTTCCCCGGAGCCACGCTCAGCCGCGACGCGGGCCCAGCGCATCGCCGCCACATAGTCCGGCTTGGTGACTTCGGCGGCGCTGAACAGGCGCGCTGCGCTCGGCGGGTCGGATGTCGGCTCGGTGGCCACGCCATGAAGGTAGATCGCGGCGAGCAGCGCTTGCGCCTCGATGTGCCCGCGATGCGCCGCGCGATGGAGCCAACGGATTCCCTCGGGGCGGCTTGGCGGAACGCCCGCACCCTCGATGTAGCAGCGCCCGATGCGATACTCCGCCTCCGCAAACCCTCTGCGGCTGGCGCGGGCATAGTGCCGGAACGCTGATGTGGACTCGCCGGCGGCCATGAGGGCGGCGCCGCGGCGCACCCGCGCGCTCGGCGAAAAAGGAGCCTGGACGCTGTCCAGCGGAAGCCAGCTTGCCAGCCGCATGAGGCTCGCGCTCCTACTCAATACCGAAATGTCGCACCGCTCGCCTCACGGTTCGCGCATTCCCTCCGACGCCGCCGACAACACCCGCCCGAGCAGGTAGCCAAGGACCGTATGCCTGCCGATCTTGATGTCGGCGGTGACCGGCATGCCCGGCGCAAGCTGGAAGCTCGCCGGCACGTCGTGCAGGCCCACGGCATCGATCGCGATGCGCGAACGATAGAACGGCGTCGTGCTGTTTTGCGGCACCGGCACCGCACCCACGGTACGCCCCACCTGCTGGTCGGAAGCCGTGAAGCTGTCCGGGCTGATGGTTCGCACCGTTCCCCCCGCCATGCCGTATTGGGAGAACGGAAACGTATCGAATTTGATCACCGCCGGATCGCCGACCGTGACGAAACCGCTGTCGCGTCCGGACACGTTGGCCTCGATCTCGAGCGGCGCGTCGGCCGGCACCATGGTGATCAGTTGCTCGCCGCCCTGCAGAACGGAGCCGACCGAGACCTTGGCGACCGTGAGTACGATGGCGTCGCGGCCGGCGCGCAATTCGACGAGTTGCCGGTGCAGCAATGCCTTGTTGAGCGATTCCTGGGCGTCGCTCAACTGACGCGAGGCGTCCGACAACGCCTGGGCCGCCTGCGCCCGCCAATCTTGAATATACGCTTCGCGTTCGGCCATCATCGCGGCGAGGTCCGCCTTGCCGCTCTCGTTGGTCTTGGCGGCGGTGCTCAGATTGCGCTCAGTCTCTATTCGATTGTCGGTCGCGATGAGCGTATTGAGCCGACTGCCGGCCTGCATGTCCTCGAGCTTCCGCCGCATGGCCTCCACGCTCTGCGCCACGCCCAGCCGCTCGCCGAAAGCCGCCACATCGGCGGCGGAACGCGCCACGGTGGACCTCAAACCCTCGATCTTTTGACGGTAGGATTCGAGCTTGGCGGCGCGCTCCGACGTGCGCTGCGCGTAGATGGATGCCTGCAGCGTCAACGACGGATCAGGCCCGGCATATCGGAATGGCCGTTCCTCGACCTCCGCCTGCAATCGCGAAACCTCGGCCTGGTAGCTCAAGACTCGCGCCTGCAGCGCGTCGACGTCGGCGGCCGCGAAGGTCGGATCAAGGCGCGCCAATAGATCGCCGGATCGCACCTCTTGTCCCTCGCGCACCTCGATCGAGCGGACGATCGCGGTGTCGAGCGGCTGCACCACGATCGTCGGGGCCTTTGACACCACGCGGCCGGCGGTGGTGACCACGCGGTCGATCTGGATGAGGCCGAGCGCCGCCACCCAGGCTGCAAACATCGATCCGACGACCCAGATCAAGCTGCGCGCGACGCGTGGAACCGGCGTTTCGGCGATCGCGGCGGACGGCGACAGGAATTCCAGGACCACCGGAAGCGTCCGGTCGTCCCCGCCGCCGGCTTCGCGGCTAATCACAAGCGACGAGCGTTGGGGTGAGCGCGGCATTGCTGGGACCCGGGTTGTCGAGGTGGCGATTCTGCTGCGCCCAGAGCTGGCGGTAGAGAGCGCAGCGATCGAGCAGCATGCGATGCGGTGCAATGTCGATGAGCTTGCCCTCGTCCAGGACCATGATCTGGTCGCATCTGGTCAGCGACGACAGCCGGTGGGATGCGATCACCATGGTTCGGCCGCTCGCGATCCGCACCAGATTGGAGTTGACCAGCGCCTCGCTCTCGGGATCGAGCGCGCTGGTCGCTTCGTCCAGGATGAGGATCCGCGGATCTATAATGAGAGCCCGCGCGATCGCCAGGCGCTGCTTTTGCCCACCCGAGAGGTTGGGCGAGCCTTCCTCGATGCAGGTGTCATAACCGCTCGGCATATGCTCGATGAATTCCTCCGCGCCGGCGAGCCTTGCTGCGCGCACGACGTCGTCCGAGGTCAGCCCAGGGCGGCCCGCAATGATGTTGTCGCGAATGGAGCCGCGGAACAGGAAGTTGTCCTGCAGCACGACGCCGAGACTCGAGCGCAGATGCCGCAGATTGATCTCGCGTACATCCGCACCGTCGATCTTCAGGAGACCGGTGTAGTCGCGGTTGATGCCTTGCATCAGCCGGACCAATGTGGACTTCCCCGAGCCGCTGCGTCCGACGACGCCGAGCATGGTCCCGGGGGGCACCGCGAAGCTCACCCGGTCGAGCGCCGGCATCTTGGTGCCGCCATAGGCGAAGGTCACGTCGTCGAAGCCTATGGCGCCGGCGAATTTTGGCCGCATGCCGCCCGACACCCCATCCATCTCGGAGCGTTGGTTGACCACCGACGCCGTCTCGGCGACCGCGGCGCCGAACTCCTCATAATCCTCGATCAGGCGAGCGAGGCCGACCAGCGGCTGGGCCACCCGCATCGACAGCATCATGAAGGCGAACAGCGCGCCGACCATGTAGCTCGTGTCGTCACCCATCGCCAGATAAGCCCCGACCAGGATGATACCAAACGACATGAATCGCTCGATCGGCGCGATCATGGTCTGCGGCCAGTTGGCCATCCGGCCAAAAGCCATGCGCGATCTTCCGGCTTCGGCCACACACTCGTCCCACAGCGCCTTGCGCTCGGGCTCGAGCGCCAGAGACTTGACCGTCTTGATGCCGAAGATCGATTCCCCGAGCACCGCCGACTTCGCGGTCTCGGACGCAATGACCTTGGCGTAGAGAACCCGCAGCGGCGGCAGCCAGGCCAGAATGATCAGCACGACCAAAAAAGAGCAGCCAACGACCAGCCAGGCCAACGTCACGTTCAGGTAGAACAGAAATGGCAGCAGGACGAGGAGAGTGAACAGATCGAGGAAGGTCGTGAGCAACCTGCCCGAGAGGAACTGACGAATCTTCTGGATTTGATTGATCTTGTACATGGTCTCGCCGGCCGGATGGCGCTCGAAATAGTCGAGCGGCAGGCGCAGCAGGCGATTGAACAGGTGGAGGCCTAATCTTGTATCGATGCGCGTGCTGACCACCAGAACGATCAGGCGCCGCGCATGACCCAGCAGGGTCTCGTAGATGACCCCGATGGCGAGGATCGTCGCCAGCAGCACGAGCGTCGAGTAGCTCCGATGCGTCAGCACCTTGTCCACCACCGTCATGAGCAGGAACGGCGGAAAGATCGTGAGGAAGCTGAGCGTGAGCGACGCGATCCCGATGTCGAGGAGCGAGCGCCGCTCCCCCGCCACCAGTGCGATGAGCCAGCGCATGGTGAATGGAGCTTCCGCGGCGGTGCGGCCGCGTCGGCCACGGAGCAGCAGCGCCTCACCGGTCCAGACCTGCGTCAAGCGGAGCTCGTCCACTGCAACCGCCGGAGCACCGATGGGCGCGAGGGGATTCTCGAGCCTGACGATGTCGCGGTCCGCATCGACGCCGATCAAGAGCGCGGCCCCACCGTCGGCGAACAGCAGCACGACCGGCCCGGCGTCCTGCAGGCGCATCAAATGCCGCCAGCGCAGACGCACGGCCTGCGACCAGAGCCCGGATTCCTGCGCCCAGGCCGCCAGCGATGCCGCCGAGGGTATCGACTCGCCGCGCGCGCCAGAGAACTCCGCCGGATCGAGCTCCGTTCCGTAGAACCGGGCCGCTCTCACCACGGCCTGCAGGCGCGGGTTGATCGCCGCCTGCTTCGTCGGATCGGGGGAAGCCGCGCGCGCGTCGCCACTATCGCCGCCATCGCCGACAAAAAGCGCGACAGATTGCGGTCCCATGGGCGCCTCGCCACCACTCAAGTGTGGGTTATGAGCACGCCGGATGCGCCGTCCGACGCGATCTGGAAGGCGCCGCTTCCCAGGCTCGAGGTCTGGAAGCTCAGGCTCGCCGCCTGATTGGCGCTGTTCGATATCTGGAGAATTCCGGTCGATGAATCGAAGTTGAGCGCACCGCCCGCAGCGCTGAAATTCTTCAGATCGATCGTGTCGCCGGCGACGAAGTCCTGCAGCTGCGGCCCGGCATAGGACGAGGTGCCGACATTGACGCCGAACAACGCCGCGTTGTCGACCACCAGATTGCTGTTGGCCAGGAACATCATCTGCGCCTGAGTGCCGAGGTCGGCGGCAAACTCGGCGGTCGAGCCGCTGCCGAACTGGAACAGACCGGTGCTGGTTGAATCGACCGCGGTCGATACGTCGAGCGAGCCTGCTGTGACGATCGTGCCGTTGTTCAGAAGCGTCGGCGCGGCATCGGACCCGCTCAGCGTCCAGGTCGCGCCGGCGTCGACCGCGAGGGTCTGGAAATGGTTGAGGACGCCGGTGTCGATTCCACCGATCGTGCCGGCGCCGGCGGCGAGCTCGATCGTGCCGTTGCCGCCGTTGACCCCGCCGGTAAACGTCGCGCCGGGGTCGACCACCAGCCGATTGGTCCCGCTGCTCGCGAAGTCGACTGCGTAGCTTCCGCCGGAGATCGCGCCGGCATTGGTGACCGTGCCGCCACCGGCCAGGAAAACGCCGAACGTGGATCCCGAAATGGACGCTCCCGCATAGTTGGTGATGCTGCCGCCGCCTTCGATGTCGGCGCCGGTGCCGCCGGCAACCAGCGCGCTGATCGTGCCATAATTGGCGAGGGTCGCGGCCCCGCCGGCAAACACCCCGGCGGTCGTGCCCGAGATGGTCGCGCCCGAGGCATTCGTCAGGCTTCCGCCGGCCGAGAGATCGACAGCGCGGGTGCCGCTGATGCTGCCGCTATTTGCGACCGTGCTGGCGCCGCCCGTGATGAAGACGCCGAACGAGCTTCCAGCGATGGACCCTCCTGAATTGTTGGTGACGCTGCCGCCGCCCTCGATATCGACAGCCGTGCCGCCGGCGATCGCGCCGGAATTGGTAAGGGTCGCGGCCCCGCCGGTGGCAAAGACGCCGGCGGTCGCGCCCGAAATCGACCCGCCTACGGCATTCGTCAGGCCGCCGCCCGCCTCCAGACCGACACCATGCGCGCCCGTGATGCTGCCGGCATTGGTGACGGCGCCTGCGCCGCCGGTCACGAACACTCCGAACACGCCCCCCGAGATGGATGCACCGGCATAGTTGAGGACGCTGCCGCCATGCTCGATATCGGCCCCGGAGTCGTTTGTCGCGCTGATCCGGCCGTAATTCGTCAGCGTCCCGGCACCCACATTGAAAACAACACCGGAAAGCGTGGCCGAGATGATGCCAGAGGCGGCATTGGTGAGACTACCACCCGCCTCCAGACCAACACCGCGTGCGCCCGTAATGCTGCCCGCATTCGTGACCGCGCCGGTACCGCCCGTCATGAATATGCCGAAGGCATTGCCGGAGATCGACGCGCCGGCGTTGTTCGCGATGGTGCCGCCGGCCTCGGCATCGATCCCTGAATCGCTGGTGGCGCTGATGCTGCCGGAATTGGCGATGGTTGCGGCCCCGCCGCTGACAAAGACACCGGCGGATTGGCCCGAGATCGATCCACCCAGGGCATTCGTCAGGCTTCCGCCAGCCGCAAGACCGATACCATGCGCACCCGTGATGCTGCCGGCGTTCGTGACCGTGCTAACACCACCGGTCATGAAGATACCGAATGAGCTGCCCGAGATCGATGCCCCGGCATAGTTGTTGACGTTGCCGCCCCCCTCGATGTCGGCCCCGGCACCTCCCGCCGCGGTCGCGCTGATGCGGCCGAAATTGTTCACCGTCATGGCGACGCTATTGGAGAAGACGCCTGCGATCTGGGCGGAGATGGAGGCCGATGCGGCGTTCGTGACGGTGCCGCCGCGCGTGAAAAAGACACCGTCCTTGCCGCCTGCTATCGTGCCGTTGTTCGTGACCTGTCCTTGACCGCCAGTGATGAAGACCGAGGACCCCTTGGTGTCGAGCGCGGAAATCAACGCTCCGGTGGCGTTGGTGACGGAACCGCCGGAGAACAGGGCGACGCAATCGTCGACCGTCGCAGTGATGCTGCCGGAGTTGGTGACGGTTCCGATCCCGCCCTGGACAATGACACCATCCTCGCCGCCGGTGATCGACGCCGTGTTGGTCACCGAGCCGCCGTGGCCGAGCCCTACCCCATAGGCGGCGCCCGATATCGTCCCGCTGTTGCTCAACGTGCCGGTGGCGCCCGTGATGTAGACGCCGCTGCCGGAACCCTCGCCGTGCCCGATCGCGCCGAAGCCCGATATGGACCCGCCGGCCAGGTTGGTCACGTTGCCGCCGGCGCGGAGGACGAGACCGTCGATGCCCGAGATCGAGCCCGAATTGCTGATGATGCCGGCGCCGGCAAGCGAGATGCCGTTGCCGGCGGAAGAGCTCACCTTGCCGGCATTGGTGATCGTCCAGGTGGTGCCCCTTCCCCCGTCGATGCCGTCGAGCCCGGCGCCCATCGACGTCACCGTGCCGGTGTTGGTGACGGTCAGGGGATTGTCGGTGGTTCGGAGAACTACCGGCCCGAAAATGCTGCTGCTGATCGTTCTCGCCATGTGAACCTCCCTGATCGCCAGTAGAGCGCTGTCGTCAGACGTGGCGCCGGTCCGGTCGTTTGGTGCCGGAAACGATCACGGCGCCGGCGCCATGGCGGTCACCCGCACGAACGCCAGCAACTCAAACTGCGTCGATGCCGTGGCACCGCCACGGCGCGGCCTCATAGAAGACCGGCCTTCGCCTCGCGACTGCGAAGCAATGGTGCGGTCTGCAAATCGTGTTCGATTCCGAGCCAGCGCGGCATGCGCCCGACAACGAGCAGCAGCATCGTCGCCAGGATGATCCGCAGATCGTTCAGAATGCCGATTTCGCTGTTGTAGCGTTTGTAATAGGCGAATTTGATCGGCATGATTTCATGCCGATAGAGTTCGACCGGGTCACGGCTAGAATCGAGCAATTCGCTTTCATTGCGGAAGGCGATCGCCGCGTAATCCGTCATACCGGGTTTCACGGCGAGCATGATCGCACGCTGCCCGGGCGTATAGTATTTGATAAATTCCGGCACTTCGGGGCGTGGCCCGACGAGCGACATGTGACCGACGAGCACGTTGATGAGTTGCGGAAGCTCGTCGAGCTTGGTTCGCCTGAGAAACGCACCAAAGCGCGTCACGCGCTTGTCTTCGCGCACCGTCAACGCGGTGCCGATCCGGGATGTCTCGACTCTCATCGATCGAAATTTGAAGAGTGAGAGCGCGG
>DATDGG010000484.1:0-5662 GCA_036522235.1 Xanthobacteraceae bacterium | reverse complement strand
GCCGGCTTCGGTGACGGCCGCCGCGATGATCGCCCCGTTGCTGTCGTAGATTCCCGCGGGCTGCAGCGCATCGCCCGGCGCCACCAATTCGTCGCCGGTCGAGATGACGGCAACGTTGGGCTTGCGCACCACCTCGACGGCGGCAATGCCGCAGGCCGCCAGCATGCCGATCTCGCGCGATCCGATGCGCGTGCCACGCCGCAGCACCACCTCGCCGCGCGCAATGTCGGAGCCCGCATAGGAGATGAACTGCCCCGGCGCCACCGCGCGGCGCAGATCGATGAACGGCGCTGCGTCGCCGCCGCGGCCGCTGTCGTCGATCAGATCGGTGTGCTCCACCATGGCGACCGCGTCGGCACCGCGCGGCAGCACCCCGCCAGTCGCGATCGTGGTGGCGGTGCCGGGCGCGACCTCGATGGCGGGCGCATGGCCGCAGACGATCACCTCGCCATTGAGGCGCAGCCGGGCCGGCGCCGCTTCGCTCGCGCCCGCGCTGTCGGTCGCGCGCAGCGCAAAGCCGTCCACATTGGAGCGGTCGAACGGCGGCACATCGATGGGCGCCGTGACATCACGGGCGAGCACGCGGCCGAGCGCAGCCGCGAGTACCAGCGTCTCGGCGGGAAGCGGCGTGAGCTCGGTTTGGCGCGCGAAGCGCGCGCGCGCTTCCTCGGCCGACACTACCTCGAGGAATTGCTCCTGCCGGGCCGCCTGCCGGATGGCGGCGAACAGATCGCCCCCTCCCTTTCCCTCCCCCGCTTGCGGGGGAGGGAAAGGGAGGGGGTTTGTTGGTCGATTGGTCATGGCCAGGATCTTACCATGACGGAGGCTCCGGCCGGATAGCCTTCGCGCTCGGCAGCGACAAGAATCCAGCCGTCGGATCGGGCGATGGCTTGCAGCGACAGATAGCCTGCCGCAAGGGGCTCGACCTCCCCGTTCCGCCACCGCACCGGAACGAGCTCGGCAAGCCCGAGATTCGAACTGACCTTGCGGACGAGCCGCGCGCTCACCCCGCCGGGTTCCTCGCGGCGCGCGGCGAGCTGCGCCAGGATACGGCTGCCGAGCAGCATAAAGACCGCCAGCGCCGCATCGAGACGGCCGGGCAACAACAAAACTGGACACGTGCCGAAGAGGCCGAAGGCCGCGGTCTCGCCCGGCGAGAGCGCGATGCCGTGCGCTTCGACTTCACCCAGGCGCGCGAGCGTGGCGACGCTCGCGTCATCGCGGCCGTTGCCGGTGCCGCCGATCACGAGCACGGCGTCGGCGTCCGCGCGCCGCAACGCATCCTCGAGCCGCTCGCTCGGATCGACCAGTGCCGCGCCCCCGCCGGCTTCGATCGCGCGCGCCACCCATTGCGCGGCCGCATCCAGGATAGGATCGCCGCCGCGGGCACGTGCCACGCGCACGCGCGGCTCGCGAACCCAGATGCGCGCGACTTGCGCCGCCGCGAGCGCACCCGCCGCCGCGGCGTGCAGACAACGGCCCGCAGGAAGGAGCACGGTTCGGCCATCCGCATCGGCGCCGGGAGGCAGCACGCCTTCGCCCGCGGTGATCGGCTCGATAGCCTCGGCGCGGCCGTCCCGCAGCACGACCGCATCGATCTCCGCCACCGCATCGGTTCCGCCCGGCAGCGGCGCGCCGGCGTCGATGCGGATGGCCAACGGCAGCAAGGCCGGCGCATAGGCGCTGGCGTCACGGGTGAGAGCGGAATCGAGCGCCCAGCCGTCCCGTAAGGCCAGAGCCACGGCGGGCCGCGCCGGCAGGATCACATCATCCGCCAAAGTCCGCCCGACCGCGGCCGCGAGCGCGACCTCGCGCGCGGCGACCGGCATGACCCGCGCATCGATGCGGGCCAGCACCGCGTCGAGCGCGGTCAGCCGGGCGATCCTTTGGTTGGCTTGGGGCTCCGCGTCCATCAATTCTTCAGGGATATAGTGTGTCTGCTGGCCAATTCATCCATTGTCATGTATGGACGGCCCGCTTCCGACAAGGGCCCAATGGCGGAAAAAACCCTCAACCTGCGCGGCCTCAAATGCCCGCTCCCGACGTTGCGGGTCCGCAAGGCGCTGACCGGCCTCAAGCCCGGCGACCAGATCATCGCGGAATGCACCGATCCGCTGACCGAGATCGATATCCCGAACCTGATCAACCAGACCGGCGACGAGCTGATGGAAACATCGCGCGCCGAGGACGTCATCACCTTCCGGATTCGCAGGCGCTGACTGTCATGGCCGGACTTGTTCCCACCATCTCGCCTAGCTTGCGATCTCCCTTGACACCGCCTACGCCATGTATGAGCGATAGCGTCCATGAACGATATCATCACCGCCGTCGCCAATGTGGCGATCGCGCTGACATTCGTTGCGGGGCTCGTGTTCGGCATCGCGCAGGTCCGGGCCGCGGCGCGCGACCGCCGCGAGCGCCTTACGCTCGAGACCTTGCACAACTTTCAGACGCGTGAATTCTCTGCGCTCATGTATTACGTGATCGCGCGCGATATGCCATCCAGCCGCGACGGATTGCGGGCCCTCCCGGCTGACGATCAGATCAAGATCATTCAGTTCGGTCAGCAGATGGAAACGCTCGGCATGCTGGTCGCCGAGGAGCTCATCGACATGGCGCTCGTGGACAAGACGCTCGGCTCATTTGTCGCGACATCGTGGGACAAGTACAAGACAATGTATCTGGATATGCGCGAAAAGCTCCCGGATCCGTTCCTTGGCGAATACTTTCAATGGCTGGCCGAGCGGATCAAGGAGCGAATGGAAGCGAACCCGCGCAAGCCCTTTTATAAGGCGGCGACCGGGAGAGGGGCGGGACGGGGCCATCGCTAGCGCCCAACCTTCGTAGCCCGGATGAAGCGAAGCGAAATCCGGGATCGCCGTACCCGCATTCCGCAAGCGCTCCATGCGGGCTACGGGATTACTTCTTCGCCCCCTTCACGTAGCCGGCGATGAAGCTGCGCGTCGCCGGCGTGATCGACAGCATGCGGCGCACCTGCGCGTTGGTGTCGGGGCCGGCGACCCATTCGGGCGCGAAGCCGAGCGTCTGCATCGCTTCGTCGGCATAGCCCGGGTCGTGGTTGAGCTCCTCGATCGCGTCGCGCAAGGCCGCGATCGCGGCCGGCGGCGCGTTCGGCGGCAGCACGATGGTGCGCTGCATGGCGCTGTTGATGCTCAGGATGGTGAGATAGGTGTCCCACAGCTGGCCCGACGGCAAGCTTCCCTTGATCTTGCGATAGAGTTCCTGGAACGGCAGCATGGGCAGGCCTTCCACTTGCTTCGAGATCGCGAGGCGCTCGCCGTTCCATTCCGGATCGAAGAAGATCGGGATGACGGTGCGGTCGCGCACCAGGCCGGCGATGACGGCCCGGTAGCTCGGCGGCGATTCGGAGTAGAAGCTGATCTCGTTGCGCAACAGCGCGAGCCGCGCCGCCTGGCTGCCCGGAAACGGCGTCACGTAGCGATAGGGAACGCCCAGCATGTCGAGGGCGAGGCGGATCAGCAAATCCTTCGCGTTCTCGGCGCCGAGGCCGCCGGCCACCAGGCCCTGCGCCTTGACGATGTCGGTTGCATCATTGAGGCCGGGCGCCACGTCGCGGCGCGCGTAATAGACCGTGCTGCCGCCCTGATAGGCGAGAAAATCATAGGTCCGAAAGTCGGTGCGGAAGCGCTCCGGGTCGTTGGCATAGCGCCAAGCGGTGCCGGTGAAATAGCCCAGCACGGTGCCGTCCTTCGGGGCGACCTCGCCCAGGAAGCCTGCCCCGATCATGCCGCCGGCGCCATCCATGTTCTGCACGATCACTTGCGGGCGACTTTCCACGTGATCGGCGAGATGCTTGGCGAACAGCCGTCCCTCGATGTCGGTCGGTCCGCCGGCCGTGAAGTTGATCAGGACGGTGAGCCGCTTGCCTTTGTAATAGGGATTGTCCGCCGCGGCCGTGATGACACCCGCCACGAGCGCCCAGCAGACGAGCAACAGGCCGCGCAGGCAAGATACATACGTCGAAATTCCCCTGATCATGTGCCGGCACTCCATGGGGGCTTGCCGACCATACAGGGACCCGCGACACCTGCACAGGGCACCGCAGGATCGACGAAGGCCTCCATTCCGCGCTATCGATAGCGATCTCCCGCCTTTTCGGGAGCCGCCAACGGCGGCGCGGGCAACGGCATCGGAGCGGTACATGACAAGCATTGCAAGCGAGAGCGATATTTCGACCGAGAACATTACCTGCGCGAACGGCATGCCGGCATTCCTGGCCTATCCGGCCGGCGCCACCAAGCTTCCGGCGATCATCCTGATGCATGAGCGCTACGGCCTGGTGAAGCATACCCGCGACCAGGCGATCCGCTGCGCCCGCGACGGCTTCGCGGTGCTGGCGCCGAACTTCTTCTTCAAGCATCCCGACCAGCGCAAGCTGAACGCCGGCGATACGCGCTACGACATGACCGACCCCGAATCCGTCACCTATCTCAAGGCCGCGATCGCCACCCTGAAGAAATACCGCGCCGCCGACTTGAAGCGCCTGGCGGTCGCCGGCTATTGCCAGACCGGGCGGCATCCGCTGGTGCTGGCCGCGGAGGTTCCGATCAGCGCCGCCGTGGTCTGGTACGGGGCCGCCTCCAAGCGCGAGTGGGAGGTGAACGACATCCAGCCGAAGCCGCTGGAAAAGATCATTGCGGCGATCAACTGCCCGGTGTTCGGCGCCTTCGGGGAAGCCGATCACATCATCTCGCTCGCCGACGTGCAGCGCTTGCGCAACTGCCTCGAAGCCCATCGCAAGAGCTACGACATCCATGTCTATGAGGGCGCGCCGCACGGCTGGCTCAACGACACGATGCCGGGCCGCTACCGCAAGGCGGAGGCGCAGGCCGGCTGGGCGGCGCAGCAGCGCTTTCTGGGCGAGGTGTTCGGCGGCGGCTATGCCAACAAGACGGTGCGCTGGAGCTTTGCCTGCGAGAGCGGCCACGATTACGATTTCGCCAAGAATGTGCGCCTGGAGTAGGCGCGTAGCCCGCATGGAACGCAGCGCAATGCGGGGACGACGTTCCCGGATTACGCTTCGCTCCATCCGGGCTACAGAGGCAACATCGTGAAGGGCAGTCAGATAAGCGTCGCACTGTTGCTAGCCATCGGCCTGGCCGCAACGCCGGCGCGGGCCGACACGCTCGCCGACTTCTACAAGGGCAAGACGGTCGCGCTGGTGGTCGGCTCCTCGACCGGCGGCGGCTATGACACCATGGCGCGCGCGGTGGCGCGCTTCATCGGCAAGCATATTCCGGGCAATCCGACCGTGGTGGTGCGCAACATGCCGGGCGCCGGCGGCCTCACGGCCTTGAACTATGTCTACAACGCGGCCGAGCGGGACGGCTCGGTGCTGGCGCTGGTGCAGAACAACACGCCGCTCGAGCCGCTGTTCGGCACCAAGCAGGCCCGCTACGACCCGACCCGGCTCAATTGGCTCGGCACGCCGAGCTTCGAGGTCGCCATGGTGCTCTTGTGGCACACGGTGCCGGTCGATTCGGTCGCCGATCTCAAGAGCCGCGAAACCCAGATGGGCGCCTCCGGGGCGAATTCGACCCCGGCCTTCTATACGCGCCTCCTCAACGCGACGCTCGGCACCAGGATGAAGCTCGTCAACGGCTATCCGGGCCAGAACGAC
>DATDGG010000483.1:0-2899 GCA_036522235.1 Xanthobacteraceae bacterium | reverse complement strand
ACTGTTGGCAACCGCATAGCCGTGCCAGCCGCCATAGCCCATCACCATGTCGCCGACGGCGAAAGGCGACGATCTCCCCTGTGGTGGAGTTAGCTGCGCTACGGAGAATGTCCGCAGCTGGTGGAAGGAGACATGCGGGCGCTGAACAGGTGGTCGGGTTTTGTGCAGGGTTTCGGATGCCGGCCATCGACAACCGTGCAACGTTCACCGGCGGCCGGCGTCCGAAAGCCGCCAAGGAACGAACCCGCGGAGATAGTGCAGAGAGGTTGCCGCGCACTCCGCTATGGGGATTTGAGTGACGCGATAAGTATGAGGGCTGGTGTGCGGAGCCGTTGCAGGCGGTTGATCACGTGCCCGGGAGACAGCAGCAGCTCGGCTTGCCGGTCGAGATTATCGTCGAGAGTTGAAGTTGCGGCTGGGTTCGATGATGGGACGACGCATCTGTGCGAGCGTGGTCGCCGCCGGTGGGTAACCAGCGCTGGCCGAGGTCTGCGTCGTCGTCGCAGGACAGCGATCGTGGTCATGACGTATCGATCCTGATGGCAATGATTGGACCGGTTGGCCGATGACGCGGCGTGGAGCCGCGCTCAAAAATCTCGATAGTGATCATGCGACCGCCGCAGCAGGGGCAGGGACGTGAGGGGGTTGGCGGCTCGTTGGGATTGACGGCATCGGCATCGGCATTGTGGTCTTGAGGCGTGGGCACGGCGAGTAGCTCGCGGGCGCGCGCGATGTTGTCGGCGCAGGACGGTCTGGCGAGCAGGCCGTAGTGGCGGATGCGGTGGAGGCCTTTGGGCAGGACGTGGATCAGGAATCGGCGGATGAACTCATCGGTGGCGAGCGTCATGCGCTTGTATCGCGCGCGGCCGCCGGCGCAGTAGTCCTTGTATCTGAAGGTGACGCCGTGCTGGTCGAACGTGATCAGCCGGCGGTTGGAGATGGCGACGCGGTGGGTGTAGCGCGACAGATAGGCGAGCACCGCCTTGGGTCCGCCGAACGGGGGCTTTGAATAGACGTACCAATCGATTCTGCGCAGCGGTGCCAGGTAGGCAGCGAAAGTCTTGCGCGCGGCGAGGTGAGCATGCTGGCCGAAGAATGTGAGCCGGCCGGCCTTGTGGGCGGCGAGGAGCTTGGCAAGCATCAGCCCCTGGAACAGTTTGGTGAGCACGGGCACGGGCAGCAAGAAGCGGGGCTGGCACGACAGCCAACGCTTCCCATCCAAGGCGATGCCACCGCCCGGCACGATCATGTGGACATGCGGGTGATGGGTCATGGTCGAGCCCCAGGTGTGGAGCACGGCGGTGATGCCGATGCGGGCGCCCAGGTGCTCGGGATCGGCCGCGATCGTCAGCACGGCCTCGGATGACGCCTTGAACAGCAGGTCGTAGACCACTGCTTTGTTCTGATAGGCGATGGCAGCGATCCTGGCCGGCAGCGTGAACACCACGTGGAAGTACGGCACCGGCAGCAGCTCGGCCTCGCGCTCGGCGAGCCATTCCCGTGCTGCTGCGCCCTGGCATTTTGGACAGTGGCGATTACGACAGCTGTTGTAGGCAATGGTGGTATAGGCGCAGTCCTCGCAGCGCGAGACATGTCCGCCGAGTGCCGCTGTGCGGCAGCACTCGATCGCCGACATGACCTTCAGTTGCTCAAGGCTCACATGGCCGGCGTTGGCTTGACGCCATGCCGGCCCATGGTCGCGGAAGACATCCGCGACCTCCAGGGCGGGACGCGCCATGATCGCCGTGGCTTATGCCGGCGGCTCGGGCCTCTTGGCGGTCAGCGGCGTAAGGCGATCCAACGGGCTCATGATCGCGCGGATCACGTTGGTGGCCACCTGCGTGTAGAGCGCGGTCGTATCCAACTTGGCATGTCCGAGCAAAACCTGGATAAAGCGCACATCGGTCTTCTGCTCGAGCAGGTGGGTGGCAAAGCTATGACGCAATGTGTGCGGCGTCACCCGCTTCTTGATCTTGGCCATGGCGGCGGCGGCATGAACGGCACGATTGAACTGCCGCGTCGACATCGGCAGCATCGGATCGCCGCCGGGGAACAGCCAGACCGCCGGCCGAGCGATGCGATACCAGTCGCGCAACAGCTCCAACAGCTTTGGGGAGAGCATCGCGTAGCGATCCTTGCGCCCCTTACCCTGCTCGATCCGCAGCAACAGGCGCTCGGAGTCGATATCCGACACCTTCAGCGCCACCACCTCTGAGACCCGCAGACCCGCCGCGTAGGCGGCACTCAGCGCGGCCTTGTACTTCGGTCCGGGGGCGGCCTCCAGCAATCGCGCCACTTCCTCGGGACTCAGGACCGCCGGTATCTTGCGCGGCTCGCGCACGAACGTGAGGTGCCGTGCCATCTCGGGCCGGTCGAGCGTCACGGTGAAGAAGAAGCGCAACGCCGCAACCGAGCCGTTGATGCTCGGCGGCCGCACGCCGGTCTGCGTCTGATGCAGCTGAAAACGGCGAAGATCTTCAGGCGTGGCGGTATCCGGCGAACGGCCGAGGAAGGCTGTGAACGATCTGACATGCCGGATATAGTCGTTGCGCGTCTTTTCGACGAAGTTGCGCACGGTCATGTCTTCGATCATCCGCCGGCGCAGCGGGCTGATGGGCTTCTCACTCATCGGGGTGCTCCTGTCTTGAGGTGGAGGTTCATTGACCCCTCGATTCTCAAGACAGGACGCCCGGCCCGTCACCCTATCCCGCTCGCTTGATCACTCCATCGCTGCCACTGGCTCCGGCCCCGCGCGCAGCGCGCTCCCGCGGTAGCGGGTTCGTTCTTTGGCCCATTGCCGCCCACCGCGTCGGCTGCCGCATGTCCGCACCTAGCGAAAGCCGACGCCGCATCCTCCGCCCGTCCGCTGCTCCACCCACCGAAACTCGCTCAAGTGCCG
>DATDGG010000482.1:0-3814 GCA_036522235.1 Xanthobacteraceae bacterium | reverse complement strand
CATTTGCCGAGGCAGCCGGACTACGTCCGCGGCGTTCTCAATCTGCGCGGCGTCATGGTTCCGGTCATCGATCTGCGTTGCCGCTTCGGCCAGGGCATGACCGAGGCAACGCCCATCCACATCGCGATCATCGTCGAGATCGAGGGGCTGCAGGTCGGCCTGTTGGCCGACAACGTGCTGGACATCATTTCCTTCAATCCGAGCGAGGTGCAGCCGGTGCCGCAGGTTACGCACGGCTCCCGGATCGACTTCCTGTCCGGCCTGGTGACGATCGAGGGCGAGATGATCGCGCTGATCCACCTGCCCAACCTTCTGTCCGTGGCTATCGACCAGGCCGCCTAGGGCCGGGCTGGCCTCGAGCGGCCCAGCCTCATTTGATTGGAGACCAGCATGTCTTGGTTAAAGAGCTCAGCTTTCCGCGCCGGCGCCGACAATAAGCGCTCGGCGGGGCACGACGTCGCGCAGCTCAAGGGCGACATCGTGGACAAGATCTCGGCCGCCATCATGATGGTGGATCGGGATTTCATGGTCACCTACGTCAATGCGCCCACGATGGATCTCTTGCGGAAGAACGCGGCCGCGTTCCGCCAATTATGGCCGACCTTCGACCCCGACAAGATTGTCGGCACCTGCATCGACACATTTCATAAGAATCCCGCGCATCAACGCAAGCTGCTGGCCGACCCTTCGCGGCTGCCGGTCCGAACGGAGATCACCATCGGCGGCATGAAGGTCACGTTGAACGTGAACGGCTGCTTCGACCGAAAGGGAAATCACGTCGGCAACGTCCTGGAGTGGATGGACGTGACCAAGGAGCGCACGGATGCCGGAATGATCTCGGCGATCGAGCGGGCGCAGGCGGTGATCCAGTTCACGCTGGAAGGGAAAATTCTGCATGCCAACGAAAATTTCCTCAAGGCGATGGGCTATACGCTGGACGAGGTCCGCGGCGAGCACCACAGCATGTTCGTCGATCCGGCCTATCGTCAGAGCGCGGAATATCGCATGTTCTGGGAGAAGCTCGGCCGCGGCGAATTCGATGCAAACCAGTACAAGCGCATCGGCCAAGGCGGCAAGGAAGTCTGGATCCAGGCGAGCTACAACCCGATTCTGGATACCAACGGCAAGGCTTTCATGGTCGTCAAATATGCGACCGACGTCACCGCCCAGGTCCTTGCCAGCCAGGCTCTGCAAGTGGCCGTGCAACAAATCCAGGAGGTCGTAACGGCGGCCAAGGGCAACGACCTCACGCCACGTGTTCCGCTCGAAGGCAAGTCCGGCGAAATCGCCAATCTATGTGGCGGCGTCAACGACCTTCTCGAGACGATGATGCGGGTGATTTTCGAGATCAAGGCGGTGGCCAACGAGGTCAGCAGTGCCTCGGCCGAGATTTCGACCAGCACGACCGACCTCTCGCAGCGCACCGAGGAGCAGGCGGCGAGCCTGGAGCAGACCTCCGCCTCGATGGAGGAGATTTCCGTCACGGTGAAGAAGAACGCCGAGCACGCGCAGCAGGCCAATCAATCGGCCAGCAACACGCGCCAGGTCGCGGATCGCGGCGGCGAAGTGGTCGCCAAGGCGGTCGAAGCCATGGCCCATATCGAGGTCTCCTCGCGCAAGATCTCCGACATCATCGGGGTGATCGACGAGATCGCCCGGCAGACCAACCTGCTGGCGCTCAACGCTGCCGTCGAAGCGGCGCGGGCCGGCGATGCCGGCCGCGGCTTTGCGGTGGTGGCCTCGGAGGTGCGCAGCCTAGCGCAGCGCTCCTCGCAGGCCGCCAAGGACATCAAGGACCTGATCACCAACAGCAACAGCCAGGTCAAGGAGGGGGTCGAGCTCGTCAACAGGGCTGGTTCAGCGCTCGCCGAGATCGTCGAATCGATCAAGGAGGTGGCCGGGGTCGTAGCCGGTATCGCGACCGCCAGCACCGAGCAGGCCACCGGAATCGAGCAGGTCAACAAGGCGCTCACCCAGATGGACGAGGTGACGCAGCAGAACTCGGCGCTGGTCGAGGAGAACGCCGCAACCGCCAAGACGCTGGAAGACCAGTCGAGGACCATGAGCGAACGGGTTGCCGCCTTCGTCATCGATGACCGATCGGCGGCAGCGGAGACGGTGCGGCCGGCCGCGAAGCCTGCATCCGATGTGAGGCGGCCCAGGTTGGTCGACCCCCCGGCGAAGCGGCCCGCTGCCGTGCCGCGCAAGCCTGTCGCCGGCCCGGCCCGCAAGATGCAGACCGCGCTTGCGGCCGCGGTCAAGGACGATCCGGATTGGCAGGAATTCTAGATTCGCAAAATCTGCATCGACCCGCCGACCGAGCCGAAGGAGCGGACGTTCCTCCTTCAGGAGCGATCTCCGCTTCCGGCCTCAGCCATAGGCCTTCAGCACATGGCGGGCGATGACCATCTTCATCACCTCGCTGGCGCCTTCGGTGATCCGGTAGCTGCGCTGCTGGCGCCACAGCTTCTCGATCGGCAGGTCGGTGGTGAGCCCGATGCCGCCATGGATCTGCATGCACTGGTCGGCGGCGCGGAACGCCATCTCGTCGGCGAAGTATTTGCACACATAGGCGTCCTCGCGCGCATCCTCGCCTTTGTCCAACCGGGTCGCCGCCTTGTAGACCAGGAGCCGCGCCGCCTGCAGCTCGATGAAAATGTCGGCGAGCTTCCATTGGATGCCCTGCCGGTCGGCGAGCGGGCGCCCGAAGGTCGAGCGCTGCTTGGCATAGGCGGTGGCCATTTCCAGGCACCGCTCGGCGACCCCGAGTGCGCGCGCGCCGTGCTTGACGCGGCCGGCGCCGAGCCAGCGTTGCGCAAGGCGAAAGCCGCCGCCTTCCTCGCCCACCAGGTGGCTCGCCGGCACCCGCACATTGTCGAGCACGATCTCCCACGGCCGGTCGCCCATCATGGTCTCGTACGACGTGGTGAGCTTGACGCCCGGCGTATCCATGTCGACCAGGAAGCACGAGATGCCCCCATGCGAGCCCTTGGCGCGGTCGGTGGCGACCATCAATTGCATAAAGTCGGCCTTGTCGGCGCCGGTGATGAAGCGCTTGACTCCGTTGATGACGTAGCAATCGCCGTCGCGGACCGCGGTGGTGCGCATGCCGCCGGGATCGGAGCCGGCATCGGGCTCGGTCTGGGCGAAGCAGGCGCGCTTCTCCCCGCGCAGCACCGGCAGGAGATATTTCTCCTTCATTTCGCCGGTGAGCGTGTAGAGAATGCCGCGCACGGTCGGCCCGGTGACGCCGTCGCCGCGCGCCGGCAACGCGATCGAGCGCGACAGCTCCTCGGTGACGATGCTGCGCGCCAGGAGCGACAGGCCGCCGCCGCCGTATTCCTCCGGCACCTCCATCATCCAGATGCCGAGCGCCTTGGCGCTGGCGATGAAGCGCTCGCGATAATGCGGCTTGATCTCCTCGCCGTCCAAAGTGTCGCGCTCGACCGGGATGAGCTCGCTGTTGACGAACCGCCGCAGCGATTCCTTGAACAGGCGCAGTTCCTCGGGAAGCTCGAAATCCATGAGGCCTCCTTAGTGTTGGTCGCGCCACAGCACGCGCAGGTCGACCGCGACGGCGCCGCGGCCGGCTGAACGGATCATCAGCGGATTGATCTCGATCTCGGCAATACGGGCGCGGTGATCGAGATAGAATTTCGTGAGCGCAAGCGCCGTCGCCTCGAGCGCGGCCCGGTCGGTCGATCATTTGAATCATCTGGGCGCTCCGAACGGTGAGGTTGCATAACTGCTGCGGATCAATGGATCAAAAACACGTAGGCAATCGCACGTCAGACGGAATCACTTTACCGCCGCC
>DATDGG010000481.1:0-43341 GCA_036522235.1 Xanthobacteraceae bacterium | reverse complement strand
GGCCGTCCTTGCTGCTGTCGTAAGTCACCGACAGCTTGACCCAGGTGCGGCCCTTGTCGATCAGCGCCCGGATGATCTTGTAACCCGGATGATTGGTGCCTTCCGGCTGCGGCAGGTGCCCCATGTGATCGAACACGATCGGCGAGACGAGCCGCTTCAGCAGGTCCTCGGCCGCGACGATCTGCTCGGCGGTGGTGTTGAACTGCACGTGCCAGCCGAGCCCATTCACGCGCTTCGCCATGGCTTCGATCACCTCGGGCGTGGCGGTCGAGGCGGCGCCCGGCCGGCCGCTGGTGAGCGAGAAACGGATGCCGCGCACGCCAGCGGCATCATACGCCTTCAGTTCGGCGTCGGTGATCTCCGGATAGACGATGACGACGCCGCGCGCATTGGGGCCGAGCTGCTTGATGGCGTCGAGCGTCACCTGGTTGTCGCTGACCGGCGCCGGATAGGGAGTTGGCGTTACCACGATATCGCGAGTGATGCCGAGCCGCCGCTGCAGCAGCCGGTAATCCTCGACCCGCGCATTGGGTACCTGCTGCGCGCTCGCCCGCGAGGGCGGAAAACGGGCCGGGTCGTAGATGTGGTGGTGGCAGTCACAGGCGCCGGGCGGCGCCTTGAGCTTGGCCTGCTCGGTGCCGGATGAATTGGGCGCCCCCTCGGCGCGGCTCTCGCGCAGCCAGAGGCCGGATGCGGTCGCGGCCAAAGCCGAGGCGCCTTGGATGAAAGTGCGGCGTGCGATCATGTGGTCCTCCCTGTTGTCCTTGAAGCTTCCGCGCCGCGGGCGATTTTGGCCGGCGCTCAAGCCGATTTGCCGAAGCCGTAGAAGGCTTCCGGATTCTGCACCAGGATGCGGTTGCGGGTCGCCTCGTCCGGGATCCACTGCGGCAGCAGATCGAACAGGATCGCATCGTTGGGATGATCATTGCCCTGGGACGGATGCGGCCAGTCGCTCGCCCAGACCAGGCGCTCGGGCGCGGCTTTCACATAAGCCTGCGCCACCGGAGTGACGTCGGCGTAGGTCGGCGGCCCGACCTTGGTGTCGATATAGGGAGCGGAGAGCTTGACCCAAGTGCGGCCCTTGTCGATCAGCCGCCGCACGGTCGAGAATACCGGATCATTGATGCCGGCCGGCTGCCCCGGATGGGCGAAGTGATCGAAGATGACGGGTATCGGCAAGCGCCCCAATACGTCCTCGATCGCGACGATCTGCTTGGCGGTCGTGCTGATCTGTACGTGCCAGCCGATATCGGCGACGCGTTTGGACAGCGGCTCCAGCATGGCGACCGTGGTCGGGCTGGTCGGGTTGAGCATAAAGCGCATGCCGCGCACGCCGAGCCCGGCGAGCCGCTTGAGCTCGGCATCGGTGACGCTGGTGTCGACCACCGCGATGGCGCGCGCGGTGGCGCCGAGCGTGGCCAGCGCATCGAGCGTGCAGCTATTGTCGGTCCCGTAGGTCGAAGGCGTGACGATCACGTTGCGGGTCGTGCCGATCCGCTTCTGGAACAGTCGATAGTCCTCCGCATGCGCGTCGCCCGGACGCAGCGTTGCATTCGGCGCGACCGGAAAGCGGCTGTTGTAGATGTGCATATGGCAGTCGCACGCATTGGGCGGTGCCTTGAGCTTGGGCGGCTCGGTCCCTTCCGAATACGGCACCGCCTGCGCGCCGCTTCGCCGAATGGAGATTGCGGTGGTGGTGGCCGCCATGGCGGCCGCGGTGGCGCCCTGAAGCAAGGTGCGACGTGCGATCATGTAGGCCTCCCTTGTGGTGCCGTCTGCCGCGGCACCTTGACGCTTCAAGTATTAGCCGAAAACCGCACCGATGTATCGGCTGACAGTGGACACCTGCCACCGCGCGTTGTAGACGATCCGGCATGCCCAAAAAGTCTCCCAACTCCACGGACAAGCATGTGGGCAGCCGCGTCCGCATGCGCCGGATGATGCTCGATATGAGCCAGACTGAACTCGGGAACAGCATCGGGCTCACCTTCCAGCAGGTGCAGAAATACGAGAAGGGCACCAACCGCATCGGCGCCGGCCGGCTGCATCTGATCGCCCGCATCCTGAAGGTGCCGATCTCGTTCTTTTTCGAAGGCTCGCCGCGCGAGCCGGGTGCGGCGGGCGAGACGGACTCAGCGCCGCTGCCGTCCTATGTGACCGACTTCCTCGCCACGTCCGACGGCCTCGCTTTGACCAAGGCGTTCATGCAGATCAAGGATGCAAATTTGCGGCGTCGCATCGTGAGCCTGGTTCAGGAAATCACCGGCGACCGCGATCATTGAAGGTCCCGCGCGCCACGCGCTCCGCGCGCCCGCGACGGTCGCGCGGGCGATGCGATCCTCTTTTTCTCAATCCGTGATCGTGGGACGTTGTGCGCCGTGGCCTTCTTTCGCAACGACACCGTCAATCTGCTCAATCTGCATTACGGCATCCATTCGCTGGCGCTGAGCGGCGGCGGCGCGTTTTTTCTCGCCTTTCTGTTGGAGGCCGGGGTGCCGGCGCCCGCCGTGCTCGCCGCGTTCGCCCTCATATTGGCGGGCCGATTTGCCATCCGCCCGCTGCTCATCGTCCCGGCCCGGCGCTTCGGGCTCAAGCCCTTGGTGATCGCCGGCACCGTTCTGAGCGGCCTGCAATATCCCGTGCTGGCGCAGGTGCACGGTGTCGGCTGGGAGCTCTTCGCTCTCTGCGCGGTCGCGTCGGCCGGAGATTGCGTCTACTGGACCTCCTATCACGCCTATTTCGCCGCGCTGGGCGACCCCGAGCATCGCGGCCACCAGATCGGCGCGCGCGAAGCGATTGCCGCCATCGTGGGGATTGTTGCGCCGCTCCTCACCGGCTGGGCGCTGGTGCGGCTCGGACCGCAGGTCGCGTTCGACGCTACCGCCGTGGTCCTGGTGGTGGCGGCGCTGCCGTTCCTCGGCACGCCGAATGTGCGGGTGGCCAAGGCAGCCCCGGGCGTCGTGCGGGCCGCCATACCGGGCGTGCTGATGTTCGCGGCCGACGGCTGGATGGCGGCGGGCTTCGTTTTTGTCTGGCAGATCGCGCTCTTCCTCTCGCTCGGCGAGAGCTTCGCTGCCTATGGCGGCGCCATGGCGCTGGCGGCGCTGGTCGGTGCTGCGAGCGGCCTTCTGCTCGGCCGCCTGATCGACGCCGGTCACGGCGGACGGGCGGTCTGGCTTGCCTGCGGATCGTTGGCTGCGGTGATCAGCCTGCGCGCCGCGGCCTATGGCAGCCCGCTTTTGGCGGTCGCCGCCAATGCGCTCGGCGCGCTCGTGTCGGCCTTCTACATCCCGACCGTGATGACGGCAGTCTACAATCAGGCGAAGCGTTCCCCCTGCGCGCTCCGCTTCCACATCGCGACCGAAGGCGGCTGGGACGCCGGCGGGGCGGGCGGATGCCTGCTCGCGGCGAGCCTGCTGTGGGCCGGTGCGCCGTTTTCGGTCGCCATATTGGTCGCGCTGCTCGGGACCGCGGCGAGTTTCGCGTTGTTGCGGCGCTACTATGCCGGGATCGGCCTGAAAGCGCCTGAGCGGCCGCCGACCGCGCAGCCTTAGATGCTGGCGCTTTGGACCGGGGCGATGCCGCTCAGCAGTTGCTGCTCGAGCTGGTTCTGGTAGAGCGCGAAGGCGTGCGCCAGGTCGACCTGATTGAAGAGTCCCGCCGCCGGCTGACCGGCCGGACCGCTGGAGGAGGAGCCGCTCGCCTTGATGAGCGCCAGCAGCGCGTCCTGCGCGGTATTTCCGCTCGCCGACGGCGGCTGCAGCGCGTCGATGAATTGCTGCTGGCTCACGCTGCCGGTGCCGTTGGGATCGAGCTTGGCATAGAGCGCATCGGCAGAGGCCTTGCTGCCGCCCGCGGCGGTGACGGCTTGCTCGAGCTCGCTCTGCGTGATGCTGCCGTCCCCGCTGCTGTCGATCTGCGCGAACATGTTCTGCGCGATCTGCAGCGGGGAGTTCTCAGGTCCGCCGCCATCGGCATTGAACAGCGACGTGAGGGCGTCCGCCGCGCTGTTGCCGCCGAGGCCGCCGCCGTGGTCATGATGGCGGTGCGGCGCCGATTGGAACAGGCTCTGGAGTTGCTGCTCGCTCACGCTGCCGGTGCCGTTGGGATCGAGCTTCGCGTAGAGGGCATCGGCGGCTTGCTGGCTGCCGCCGGCTTGGGTGACCGCCTGCTCAAGCTCGGCCTTCGAGATCGAGCCGTCGTGGTTGCTGTCGATTTGCGCGAACAGGCTCTGCGCCAGCTGGCCGTCCGGTGGGGGGCTTGATGCGCCGGGCCAGCCCTGCGCCTGATAGCCGATCAGCTGGGCCTGCGTCTGGTCGCTGAGGCCGGAACCCGGAAGCACCTGCGCGAATTGCTGCTCGCTGAAGCCGCCGGAATTGCCGGGGTCGAGCAGCGAATAAAGCGCATCGGCCGCCTTGGTGCCGCCGCCGGCCTGATTGACCGCCTGCTCGAGCTCGCTCTTCGACACCGATCCGTCGCCGTTGCGATCGATCTGGTTGAAGAGATTCTGTTGAAACTGCTTGATCGCAGTCAGGGTATAGCCGCCGTAACCAACGCCACCGAGCCCGCTCATCGTGCATCTCCGGGATTGTGCCCCCGCCACCGCTCAGCAAGCGGTGTGCCAGGCGCTTCCCGATAAGACTTTGTGAGCGATTTCAAAGGGCAGGGGGCTTGCCGCAAGCCCGCCTGCCGGCCGGTTTGGCGATTTGTGCCGGTCGCGAAATCCGAGCGGTGGGCAAGAATTGCCGGCGGCGCCGGATGTGCCGCACGTCAGAGCGCATCCCGATCGAATGGATCGGGATGCGCTCCGCCTTCTTGCGCTGGCGCATGTCCTTTTCGGAAAACCGGTGTCCACTTTTCCGGGACATGCGCTAGAACACGCCGCACATCAGCGCGGTATATGGCCGATAAGGCACACTGCCGCAGGCCGGGGCGCCTGCGTGCTCCGGAACGCGACCGTCAGCTCGTCATGCAGGAAGCGAGAAACGACCAGCTCTTCTTGCCGCTGAGCTTCTGCTCCTTCGACTGCTTCTCGCAATCGGCCCATTTCTCCTTTTCCTTGGCCCACTTGGCCTTGGCCGCATTCCATTGCTTGATGCTCCATTTGGAGACATCGTCGGCCGCCGTCGATGTCGTCGAGGGCGTTGACGGGGCGGGTGTCTGTGCCAGCGCTACGCTCGCGGTGACGAAGGCGAAAACGGCGACAGCGGCGGACGCGGATCGAAGGACCGACATGGGTGCAGGCTCCTGGCTTGTGAATTCGGGATGGACGGTGGGGTGGGCACTGGCGCTCAGAATTATGATGCTTCTGAGGCAGCGCCGACGAGGGCGTCGGCAGCGTCACGCGGAGTTGAAATCGCGCGCCATTGTTATGGCAATCATTGACGACGACGGCGTGACGGGAACGCAGGCGACCGGCGGCGCCGGGCGCTTCGTGGTCCCTTGTGATGAGCCATGAGAGAGGACATGATCGCGGGTACGGGACGACCAAACAAGGAGTTTTCCTCACCCCGAGAGAGAACCGCAAGACCAGGAAAGGAAGGTTGGCATGAAGACGAGACGCGATTTCCTTTTGGCGGTGGTTTTGACGGCGGCGGCCGCGGCGCCCGTCTGGGGGCAAGCCGCGCCGCCCGCAGCCGGCGCCGCCGGGAGCGCCACGCAAGGTGCCGCGACCCCGGACCTCTCCGGCATCTGGTGGCATCCCTCGCTTCCGGGATTCGAGCCGCCGGCAGCGGGTCCCGGCCCGGTGACGAACAGGTCGCGGCGCAACGGCGTCAGCAACTACGACCAGCTCGTCGGTGACTACACCAATCCGATCTTGAAGCCCGAGACGGCGGAAGTGGTGAAGAAGTTCGGCGAACTCTCGTTAAGGGGCGTGACCTTTCCAAGCCCCGCCAATCAGTGTTGGCCCGAACCCGTGCCGTACATTTACAAGAATTTCGCAATGCAGATTTTTCAGCAGTCGGACAGGATCACGATCATTTACGAACAGGATCATGAAGTCCGCCACGTGCGAATGAACCAGCCTCATCCCACGCAGGCGATGCCGTCCTGGTATGGGGATTCCGTGGGCCACTACGAAGGCGATACGCTGGTGATAGACACCGTGGCGACCAGGACCGACCGGCCGTTTGCCATGATCGATTTGTACGGCACGCCGTACACCGAGAAGCTGCACGTGGTCGAACGCTATCGTCTGCTTGACTACGAAGACGCGAAAGAAGGGTTGGAAAGGGACGCAAAAGAGAATCAGCGCCCCCCGCAGGGCATCGATCGCAACTATAGGGGCAAACACCTGCAGCTCCTCTTCACGGTCGAGGATCCAGGCGTCTTCACAATGCCCTGGAGCGCGACCATAACCTATGGGCGCGGCTCCAACGAATGGCCGGAAACCGTCTGCGCCGAAAACATTCATGAATATTACAACAACAAGAACTCGGAGGTCCCGACGGCCGCCGCGCCGGATTTCTGAGCGGCCACGAAAGATTTCACGAAGGATTTGAAGGCCTCGGCGGGGTGCCGGGGCCTTTCGCTTGGGCCTGACCCGGCGGCAAACGAGCGCGCCTGCGGGTCCGGGGCCGGCGTTGCATGTCACAATTATTGCAGTTATGTGATGTTTCGGTGACAGCTGGTCTGGTGGCAATTGGCATGGGCGAACGGGGGTGCCCCCGCCGGGAGTGCCTGATGAGTATCGATTGGTCGGCGTGGTCCCCTACGGTGACGGTCTGGTGGGCCTTCATGCTCGCCGTGAGTGCCGCAAACATCGCGGCGTTCCTGTTGCTGGTTCGGCGCTTGCGCGCGCGAACGCGCGATGGCGCCGCCGGCTGGGTCCTGCTCGAGCCGTGGGTGCTCTTGTGCGCGGCTTATGTCTTCGGCTGCGCCTTCCGGGCCGCGCTGCCGCGCGCCGACGTCCAGCGGATTTGCCTGTTCGACACCTGGCTCTCGACCGTCGTGGTCGGACGCTCGGTCGCGACGGTGGCGGAAATCTGCTTTGCGCTGCAATGGGCCATCGTGCTCCGCCAGATCGCGGTGCTGACGCGCTCGGACACCGTCCATAATATTTCAAAGGCCATCGTTCCGCTGATCCTGGTGGCGGAATGCTGCTCCTGGTACGCCGTGATCACGACGGACTTTCTCGCCAACGCGCTCGAAAACTCCTTGTGGGCGGTGGCCTTTCTGCTGGTGGCGGTGGCGCTGCTGCGGCTCCTGTACGAGTTCCACGGCGTGGTGCGGCTCGCGATGGCGACGGCGTTGATCGGCCTCGCCGGCTATGTGGCCTTCATGGCCATGGTCGACGTGCCGATGTATCTGGCCCGCTGGCAGGCCGATGCAGCGAGCGGCAAGGCGTTCCTGGGCGTGCTCGCGGGCCTGTACGACGTGAGCACGCGCCTGGTGGTCACGCACGATCTCGCTGCGTGGGGCGACGAGATCGCCTGGATGTCGCTCTATTTCAGCGTCGCGGTCTGGTCGAGCCTGGCGCTCTGCGGCTTCCATCTGGTGAAGGAGCGGCTGCCGCACTACCGCACGCGCGCCCCCGGCGCGAAGGGCGCCGCTCAGCCGCTGCCGGTCCGCGTCCCGGCGAGACCGACATTTCAGGCGCTCGCCCGCCCAAAGCGATAGGGGCTATCGTGGCGCTGGAAGACACGGCGCGCTCGCGCTATGTGTCTCGACGATTCAGCGGTCCCGTAGCTCAGCCGGATAGAGCAGCGGTTTCCTAAACCGAAGGTCGCAAGTTCGAGTCTTGCCGGGACCGCCAACCTTCGAGGCCGTCGCCATCAAGCCTAGCGCTAAAGGGCACCGATCTGGCCCCTGTGTCGACGTGTCCAGCGGCCCGGTGCCTTCGCCGCCCTCGAACCCGTCCGTACGCCAACCGGGCTTTCGGACTATACTCTCGGGACGCCGCAGCAGACGGCGGGATACCGGGAGGACGACATGATTAGACGCCGCACCCTGATCAAGGGCGCCTCGATGGTCGCAATGGCAGCCGCGATGTCGGGCGTTTCTGTTCGCTCGAGCGAGGCCCAGGTCCCAAATTCCACCGGCACGGAGCCGGCGAAGCTCAAGGCGCCCGCGAATGCCTGCGACTGCCATATGCACATCTATGATCCGCGTTTTCCGGAGTCCAATCCGCGGCCGGGTTTGAACCCGAAAAACGCAACCGTGCAGGACTACCGGTTGATCCAGAAGCGGATTGGAACGACGCGCGTCGTCGTCGTGACGCCCCGCAACTATGCCACCGACAATCGCGTGACTGTCGATGCGCTGGCCCAGCTGGGCGCAAACGCCAGAGGTGTCGCGGTTGTGCACCCGACGGTCACGGATGCCGAATTAAAGAGTCTCAATGACGCGGGGGTGCGCGGGATACGTTTCAGCCTCGGTGACCCGAAAACCGCGGTCGTCTCGTTCGATATGGTCGAGCCGCTCGCGAAGCGCGTCGCGGATCTCGGCTGGCATGTGCAGTTCAACCTGGATGGCGATCAGATTGCCGCTCACGCAGACCTGCTGACGCGCCTGCCATCGCAAGTCGTGTTCGATCACATGGGACACCCGACGCTGCCCGCGGGCGTCGACCATGAATCTTTCGGTATTATGCGCCGCCTCATCGACAAGGGCCGGACCTGGATCAAGCTTTCGGGCGCCTATTCCAACAGCACGGCCGGCCCGCCATCGTACCCGGAGGCCACCAAGATTGCGCAGGCCTTCGTCAAGGCGACGCCGGAGCGCATGGTATGGGGGAGCGACTGGCCACACCCAGGCGAGCAGAATAAACCGCCGCTGCCGAACGACGCATTGCTGTTCGACTTGCTCGCAACATGGTCGCCCGACGAGGCGACCCGCAATCGCATCCTGGTGACGAATCCGGAAGCGCTCTACGGCTTCGCGAAAACGACTTGAGGCCCAGCGTCGGCGCGGCAAGCTTCGCAATTGGCGTCCGGAAGCATTCCGAATGAACCGTCAGTACCGGCACCTGAGCCGGCAGATCGTCCATGGTCGGAAAATGTAGTGCTCAAAACGCCGAGCCCCCACGAGCCTGTCACGGATCTCGGCGCGGTGGTGCACTGTTCCCGCTTTTAGGATATCATCGCCTGCACCCACCGACACGAGAGCGCGCAAGTCGAGCAAACCATGCAGGGGAGATCGACATGAATGTGCAACGGCATTTGCCTTTACTGCTGGCATTGACGGCGGGATTTATCGCCGCCTCGGAGCAACAGGTGGCGGCCGCGGCCGCGCCGGTCAATCTTGCTGCGCCAAGCGCCGCAGCCATCCCGGATTTCTCCGGCATCTGGCGGCACGGGAACCTGCCCTGGTTCATACCGCCGGCGTCGGGTCCCGGTCCGGTGAGGAACCTGTCGCGCGAAAAGGGGACCGGCGTGAGCGACTACGGCTCGCTGGTCGGTGACTACAAGAACCCGATCCTGCAGCCCTGGGCGGCGGACGTCGTGAAGCGGAAGGGCGAGCTCTCGCTCGCCGGCATAACCTTTCCGAGCCCGTCGAACACGTGTTGGCCCGAGCCCGTGCCGTACCTATTCAAGCACGCCGCCATGCAGATGCTGCAGCTGCCGGACCAGATCGTGATGTTTTTCAGCGAGAATCATGAGGTGCGTCGCGTGCGCATGAACGGGCCGCATCCCGCAAAGGTCATGCCGTCCTGGCACGGGGATGCGATCAGTCATTACGAGGGCAATACGCTGGTGATCGACACCGTGGGGGTCAGGACCGATCGGCCGCATGCCATGATCGACTTGTTCGGTACGCCCTATACCGAGAAGCTGCACGTCGCGGAACGCTATCGGTTGGTCGACTACGAAGACGCGAAGGACGCGATGCAACGCGGCACCAAGGAGAATCGGCGGGCGCTTGGACCCTATGATCCCGATTATAAAGACAAGTACCTGCGGGTCGATTTCACCATCGAGGATCAAGGCGCCTACACGATGCCCTGGACGGCGGTCATGATCTATTTACGCGACCGCCTCGAGTGGCCGGAGCAAGCCTGCGCCGAGGGCACGTTCGGATTCCATAACCACGACGGCGCAGACCTCCCGCATTCGGACAAGCCGGATTTCTGAGCGGGCCCTGCTTCGCGCTGCGCGCTTCGCAGGACTTGCGCTGGCGTTGAGCAGGATGCCTCCGGCATCGAGAAGCCGTCGCCGCTCACTGTGGAGTCGTCCCCGCCGACGCGGATATGATTGTCGGTCTCCGGGCGGTTTTCTTCGTTCAACCAAATCCGAGCACGGAGAAAGATCGGATGCTGACCGCGTACCCGCCTTCCGCGCGCACGGAGGCGCCGCTCACTTCAGGCAAGGTGTTGTGGTTTGACCTCCTGGAACCTACGAATGAGGAGAGGGCAAGCGTCGAAAACAAGGTCGGCCTCAAGCTTCCATTGCGCGAGCAGCTGAGCGAGGTCGAATCTTCGAGCCGCGTCTCCGAAGAAGAAGGCGTGTTGTTCTTGAATGTCCCCATAGTCTCACACGCGCGCGCGCTCGATGAGATACCGGCGCCAATTGGATTTGTGCTGTCGAAGGACGTGCTCGTCACCATTCGCTACATGCCACTGCGCGCGTTCGACGCGGTGGCCACGAAATTGTCCAAGAATGATGCACCTGGGTCGAGCGCCGAAGTATTCGCGGCGCTCGTCGAGGAGATGGTGGACCTGAGCGCAGACCTGCTCGAAGGGATCGCTGCGGAGCTCGACGTGGTGTCGCGGTCGGTCTTCGTCAAGGCCCGTGTAGGGCGACTTCATCTCACACGATCCAACGATGCGCTCCATGATACGCTGATCGACGTCGGCGCCGCCGGCGAGCGCCTTTCACGGATTCGTGGCAGTCTGTTGGGCCTGCAGCGGATCGTCCCGTTCGCGTCCGAGCCGGAGCGAGACTGGATTCCAAACAACGTGCGAAGCCATTTGAGGAGCGCTCAAGCGGATTTGCTGTCGCTGACCGACTACGAAACCCACCTTTCCGATAAGGTTCAATTTCTGCTTGATGCGGTGTTGGGCTTCATCAACACCAAGCAGAACAGCATTTTTACGGTATTGACGATCGTTTCGGTCGTGGGCATTCCGCCAACGCTCGTAGCGAGCATTTATGGAATGAATTTCAAGAACATGCCAGAGCTCGATTGGGCGTGGGGCTATCAGTACGGTCTGGCGTTGATTGTAGTCAGTACAATTCTTCCAATTTTGTGGTTCAAGTGGCGAGGGTGGCTGTAATGGTTCCAGAATTGACCGCTGGCCCCAGAGCAGACCTCGGCGTCGAGACAAGGGAATGCGTCCCCGCCCTTCTCGGTTTCGACCACGTCCCCGTGTTGCCGACCGGCGCAGGCGGCCAAGACGCCCGCGTCAATGTCGTCGACCATGTCAGCTGTGCTGAGGCGGCCGGAGTCGGGACGCCGCGCCTTGCCAAGACCAAGCGCACGCGGCTCTTGGAAGCGGGCCTAGGATCAAACCTTCTTGTCTACCGTATTGGTGCCGCCGGCGTTGCCCTGCGGTGCGGCGGTTGCCGAGGATGAAGAGGAACCGGATGGAGTCGAGGGTGCTGAGCTTGTGGTCGGAGCGCTTTGATCGCCCGGGCCCGCCGAGGTGGGGGTCGAGGGACCATTGTTGATTGTGTTGGCGGTCGAGATCTGGCCGCCCGCTCCATGATGATAATGCCGATGATGAATGCCACCGATGCTCACGCTGAACTCCAGCTTGGTTCCACGTGGTCACCACCACGCACGAGGCCCGACTGCCCGGTGTGCTATAGGCTCAACTCGTTAATTATTTGGCGCCGCTTCATCATGGGTCCGGAACAAAGGACGGCGCGCTCTGCTGTCCGGGCGACAGCCGATAGAGGTAGGGCCCGTCGTCTTGCATCGCCGCCAGCGCGGTCACATGCGCGCGCTCGGGCGAGAGATGGCAGACCGGGTCGGTCGCGGCGGCGTCACCCACGAGCGCGAAGGCTTGGCAGCGGCAGCCGCCGAAGTCCTGATCGCGGCGCGGGCAGCTCGCGCAGGGCTGCTTCATCCAGGCGGTGCCCCGAAAAGCGTTGAAGGCGGGAGAGTCCTGCCAGATCTCGGCCAGGCCATGCGCCCGCACCGACCAGAATTCGAGACCCGGAATGCTCTCCGCGGCGTGGCAGGGCAGCACCTTGCCGGCGGGCGTCACGTTGAGCGACCGTCGCCCCCAACCGCCCATGCAGGGCTTGGGATAGGGCGCGTAATAGTCGGGCACTACCGCGTCGATGACGATGCGGCCGTGGTGCCGCGCGCGCAGCTCCTCCACCAGCGTGGCGGCGCGTTCGACCTGCGCCCGCGTGGGCATGAGCGTGCCGCGGTTCTTCAGTGCCCAGCCGTAGTACTGCACATGCGCGATCTCGACCCTGCTCGCCCCGAGCTCCAATGCAAGCTCGACCATGTCGCCGACCCGGTCGATATTGGCCCGGTGGATGACCGCGTTGACGGTCAGCGGCAGCTTGAGACGAACCGCCTCGATGGCGAGCGCGCGCTTGCGGTGGAAGGCACCCGGGTACCCGGCAATGTGGTCGGCGGAGGGTTCGCGGCTGTCCTGGATCGAGATTTGGACGTGGTCGAGCCCGGCAGCCGCGAGCTCGGCAAGTCGCTTCGCGGTCACGCCGATGCCGGAGGTGATGAGATTGGTATAGAGCCCGGCGTCATGCGCCGAGGCCGTGATCTCGGCCAGGTCGCGCCGGGCGCCGGGTTCCCCGCCCGAAAGGTGGGTCTGCAACACGCCGAGCGCGGCCGCCTCGCGGAAGACCCGCCCCCAGGTCGCGGCATCAAGCTCATCCTCGCGGGCATCGAGCGCCAGCGGGTTGGAGCAGTACGGACATCCGAGCGGGCAGCGGTGGGTCAGTTCCGCGAGCAGGCCGAGCGGCCGGTGCAACGCTGTGCCGCCGGCCACGTCAGAGCTCCAAGAGCTTCTTGTCGGCGAGCCCGCGCAGGAGCGCGGTCGTGTCGGCCAGCACGCGGTCGCGCGGGGCCGCATAGGCTCCCGCCAGATCGTCCACGATCTCCACCAAGGTCGCCGCGCCGGTGCAGCGTCTGATGATCTCGACCGCGATGGCGTCAGCCTTGAACACGCGCTCGGGTGCGAGCAGGACCCAGCCGCCATGCGCCTGGCTTTCGGTGAGGCGCACGCCGTGCGGCAGGCGCGGACGCGCGTCAAGGGCGATTGCCGAAGGCTGGTCACTCATGCGGTTTCTCAAGCAATTTGTTGAGCATGATCTTCTCGGAAAACCGGTACCCACCCCCCGATCGAGCCGGGGGCAGGCTTTTCCGGATCATGCTGCAGGAACGAAGGCGCCGGGCGCGACATGCCCCGGCGTCACATAGGCGTAGTGGAGCGCATCGAGCATCGCCCACAGCACATCGCATTTGAACTCGAGCGCCTTGAGCACGGCCTGCTGCGTCTGCGGCGTCCGGGCGTGCCGCTTGACATAGGCAAGCGCAAAATCGGAATCGCGGGCGGCCTGCGGCGGACGCTTGACGAAATAGGCGAGCGTGTCGGGGCTCACGAAATCATAGTTCTTGAGCATGCCCTCGAGCCGCTCGCTGATGATCTGCGGCGAGAACAGTTCGGTGAGCGAGGAGGCGATCGCTTCGAGCAGCGTCTTGTCGCGCGTGAAATGCACATAGGCGTCGACGGCAAATCGGGTCGCCGGCAGCAGGCCGCGCAGCGAGACCACGTAGTCGCGATCGAGCCCGAGCCCATCGGTCAATTTCAGCCAGCGCGCGATGCCGCCGTCCTCTTCCGCTTCGCCGTCGTGATCGACCAGGCGGCTGCGCCAGATGCGCCGCAGCGCGGGATCGTCGCAACGCGCGATCAAGTTCGCGTCCTTGATCGGGATCATGGCTTGATAGTAGTAGCGATTGAGCGCCCACGCCTGGACCTGGCCCTTGCTGCAGCGGCCGCCATGCAACAGGTGATGGAACGGGTGCAGGCGGTGATAGCGGCGGGCCCCGATGTCGCGCAGGCGGGCTTCGATCTCGTCTTCGGTCAACAGGCTCGTCACAGCGTGACCTCCAGCCCGTCCTCGGCGACTTCCCAGCCCTCCCTCGTCACCTGGGCGCGCGCCGGCGAGCCTTCCACCAGGACCGGATTGGTGTTGTTGATGTGAACGTAGATGCGGCGGGAGCGCAGCCCCGCCAGGGCCTCGAGCGATCCGCCGGTTCCGTTGATCGGCATATGCCCCATGCGGCGTCCGGTCTTGCTGCCGGTCCCGCTCGCGATCATCTCGTCGTCGTGAAACAGCGTGCCATCGAAGAGCAGCACATCGGCCTGCGCCAACCGCTGCCGCATCTCGGCGGTGACCGCGGCGGCGCCCGGGATATAGGCCAAGCGTGCATCGCCGGCGCGGAGCTCGACCCCCATGGTCCCGGCGGTTTCGCTCATGGTGTCCGGATCCTCGCCCTCGGCATAGAGCGGCGCCTTGCCCGGAATGGCAAAGAATTCCGCCTGCAGATTGCCCGGCAGCGCATAGGACTTGCCCGATGTGATCGTACGGCGCGTCACCACTTCGGCCGGCAGCACGCCGAACATGCTGTTGCCCTCGATGACCGACAGCGCGCTCGCGGACGCGTAGAGAGTGAACGGCTCGCGTTCGCGCAGGCTGAAGAGCCCCGCCACCTGATCGATCTCGGCGCCGGTCAGCAGGACCGCCTTGATCGGGCTGCCGCGCGTTCCGCCGCGCGGATGCAATGCGGGCGCGCGGCGAATCTGCTCAGGCAGATCGGGCGAAGCGTTGATCAGAATCCAATCCTCGCCGTTTCCTGAAACGGCGAGGCTTGCTTGTGTGCGTGGCCGCACGCTTGGATCGCCGGCCCAGGCCAACGTGCATACCGGGCACCGGCAGTTCCATTGCGGAAAGCCCCCACCCGCCGCCGAGCCGAGCACGATCGCGGTGAGGCGTCCCATGGAACCTTAGCTGGAACGAAAAGCCGTCCCTGAGTTAGAGCTCGATCGGCAGGTATCCGTTGATTTCAAGGCCGATGCAGATCTCAATGAGCGTAGGCGTTGTCCAAGCCATGGATGTTTCCCTTTCCCGCGCCCATAGTGCGGGCGCATCGCATCACTTAAGCCTCGGGTCCCTCCGGAAACAAGAAATCAGGTCCATAGCTTTTATCTATAGCTATCTATAGCCACGGCCCGTCGCCGGCTGATCGGTATCCGGCGGACGGCGACCCCTTTGCAGGCAAACATGTCAACACCCAACGCTGCACCCAAGACTGCGCCCTACGGCTCCTGGAAATCGCCGATCACCTCCGATCTCATCGTGGCGCAATCCATCGGGCTGTCCGAGGTGCGGCTCGATGGCGATCACGTCTATTGGCTGGAGGGCCGGCCGCAGGAACAGGGCCGCCTCGTCGTGGTTCGGGCCGACGGGAGTGGCGGCAACGCCACCGACATGACGCCGAAGCCCTATAGCGCGCGCACCCGCGTGCATGAATATGGCGGCGGTTCATGGACGGTGTCGAACGGCATTTTCTATTTCTCGAGCTTCAGCGACGGACGCCTGTATCGCCAGCGCGAGGGCGCGTCCGAGCCGGACCCGCTGACGCCTGCTCCGTCCGCGCGCGAGCGCCAATGGCGCTTTGCCGACGGCGTCATCGATCATCGGCGGGCGTGCTGGATCGGAGTGCGCGAAGACCACACGGTCGCGGGGGAGCCGGTCAACGCGATCGTCGCCGTCGATCTCGGCCAAGCCGACGCGAAGCTCGAGCCTTCGCCCGGGCGGGTTCTGGTCGGCGGACATGATTTCTTCGCTTCGCCGCGGCTATCGCCGGACGGGCGCCGGCTCATCTGGCTGGCCTGGGACCATCCCAACATGCCGTGGAACGGCACCACGCTCTATCTCGCCGAGCTCGACCAGGCCGGCCGCGTGGGCGAGACGCAAGTCGTCGCCGGCGGCCCGGCCGAGTCGATTTTCCAGCCCGAATGGTCGCCGGACGGCAGCGCCATCCTGTTCGTCTCCGATCGCACCAACTGGTGGAACCTCTATCGGTTCGATCTCGCTACGCGGACCACAGAGCCGCTCGCCCCGATGGCGGCGGAATTCGGCGTGCCGCAATGGAGCCTTGGCGCGTCGACCTATGCCTGCGCCGGAAACGACCGGATCATCTGTGCCTATTCCTCTAGCGGGCTCGGACGGCTTGGGGTGCTCGAGGTGAGAAGCAAGACGCTGCGGCCGATCGACACGCCGTTCACCGAATTCGGCTCGGTGCGCGCAACCAGCGATCGCGTCGCATTTCGCGCCGGCGCGCCCGATCATCCGGTCAGCATCGTGGCGCTCGATCTCGCCTCCGGGCAGCATCGCATCCTGAAAAAGTCCACCGCCATTCTCGACCAGGCAGAGCCGCGCATCGCCGATTGGCTGACCAGTGTGCAGGCGGTCGAGTTTCCGACCACCGGCGGGACGACGGCGTTCGGCCTGTTCTATCCGCCGCGCAATCCGCACTTCGTCGGCCGGCCTGAGGAAAAGCCGCCGCTTCTGGTCAAGTGCCACGGCGGCCCGACCGGCCAAGCCGTGAGCGCGCTCAATCTGACCACGCAGTTCTGGACCAGCCGCGGGATCGCGGTGCTCGACGTCAATTACGGCGGCAGCACCGGCTTCGGCCGGGCCTTTCGTGAAAGGCTGCACGGCCAATGGGGCATCGTCGATGTCGACGACTGTGTCAATGGCGCCAAGTTCCTGGTCGCGCAGGGCCTGGTGGACGAGCGGCGCGTCGTCATCAGCGGCGGCAGCGCCGGCGGCTATACGACGCTGGCCGCGCTGGTCTTCCGGGATTTCTTTCAGGGCGGCGCCAGCCACTACGGGGTCAGCGATGCGGCGGCGCTCGCGCGCGACACCCACAAGTTCGAGTCGCGCTATCTTGATTGGCTGATCGGGCCCTATCCGCAGGAGGAAGAGCGCTATCGCGAGCGCTCGCCGCTTTATCATGTGGATCGGCTGTCGAAGCCCGTGATCTTCTTTCAGGGTGACGAGGATCAGGTGGTGCCGCCGAGCCAGTCGGAGGCGATGGTCGAGGCGCTGCGCCGCAAGGGCAATCCGGTCGGCTATTTCCTCTTTTCGGGCGAGCAGCACGGCTTTCGCAAGGCCGCCAACATCCAGCGCTGCCTCGACGCCGAGCTCGCCTTCTATGCCATCGAGGTTTTCAAGATCGGCCTGACATTCTAGCATGCGAGCCGGCATGCGAGCGGACAATCCTTCCGATGACCCTGCACCAGCTTCGAATTTTCCTGACCGTCGCGCAGTCCTCCACGCTGACGCGGGCCAGCAAGCAACTCGGTCTCGCGCAACCATCGCTGTCCAAGCAATTGGCGGGGCTGGAGGACAGCGTCGGCACCAGGCTGTTCGATCGCGGCCACAACCGCATGATCCTGACCGACGCCGGAAAGATGCTGCTGCGGCACGCGCAGAACGTCCTGCGAGAGGTCGACGAGGCGGAGGCGGGATTGCGCGAATTCTCCGCCGGCAAGCGCGCCATCGTCCGCGTGGCCGGGCTCAACTCGGTGATCAAGGCGCTGCTGCCGGATGCGCTGATGCGCTGCGGCAGCGATGCCGGCCTCGAGGTCGACATCCAGGAAGCCGCGCCGGGCGAAGTGCTCGAAATGCTCTACGCGCGGCAAATCCACATCGGTCTCATTGCGGCCGAGTCGGTCGCTCAGGTGAGCGTCGGCTTCCGCCAGGTGCCGATCGTCGAGGACCCTTACGTGTTTGCAGTTCCGAGCTCGATCAACCTCGCGGCCATGAAGGACGCCGGCTCCGCGCCTCCCGACGCGGCGCGCGTGCTCAACAGCTGCGTCCAGTTCAATTTCGGGACCCAGCACACGCTGCGCGTCCAGCAGTGGTATCAGCGCGTGCTCCCCTCACACCGCATCGTCGCGCATTGCCGCACCTACGAAGTCGCGCTCGAGCTGGTGCGCGCCGGATTTGGCGTCAGCCTGGTTCCCGCCTTGACCGCGTTTCCGGGCACCGGATCGCTCGACGGCATCAAGCTCTTTGCAACCGACCACGGCACGCGCCGTACCGTTGCGATGCTGGCCAATCAGTACCTGCGCCTCACCCCCTACAAGCAGCTGGTCGAGGCGCTAGAGGCCGCGGGCCGCAGTGTCGTGCTGCCGCCGATCTTGCCCATGCCGAGGCTGATCGAACGCGCCCGCGAGAGTGCGCATCTGACATGAGACACGAGGGCCGAATTGGCTTGCCGCGACGGTCGCGACTGTCACCTGTGCACGGTCGTGGCATGTTGCTTGCCGGCTAATTTGGGTCTTCCGTCGTTTCAGCCCGTGGAGGAAATACATGCGCGCAATCTCCGGACCGGAAATCGGCTCGGCCATGGTTTTGATATTGATCATAATTTGCCTCGGCGTCATCGCGATCAGAGCCGCTGCCGAAAACCAAATGCGGAACAGCGTCCTTTGGCGGATCGAGGGGAAGCTCGATCTGCTTTTGCAGCACGCCGGTATGGAATTTGACCCCTTCAAGAGCTTGCCGCGCGAAGTCGCCGAGGCCATGCAGCGCGGCGAGAAGATCAAGGCAATCAAGCTCTATCGCGAGGCGACCGGAGTAGGCCTGAAGGAAGCGAAGGACTTCGTCGAAGAAGCTCAGCGGCGCGCCGGGACTTGAAGAAGCCGCCACCGCTGGCTCGGTTGCGCGGCGATGCCGGAAGGCGGTCTGCACTTCCCGTTTTTCGCCAATCTCGCGTCTGCGAGCAAAAGCGCTTTGGAGGGCTCGATTATATGTAAACTGGTGTATACTCTCAGTTGCCGAAAGGCCAAGGAGAGCCGAAACGCCAAGGAGTCAATTTTGACCAAGGGAGGAGAAAATCGATGTTGAGCCATCGGAGTCGGATCCTACCTGTAATCGCGGCTGTAGTGCTGTTTGCCAGCGTCCACGCGATTCGAGCGGCGGACTTTGCCGGCAGCGTCGAGGGCGTGGTCAAGAGTGAATCCGGGCAAGCGCTTCCCGGAGCGTATGTCAAATTGATCAATGCAGAGAGACGCCTGACGTTCATGCTCGTCAGCCAGGCGCAAGGCCGTTACACGATGAACAACCTGCCGCCGGGGGAATACACGGTGCAGGGGATCGGGAACGGCTTCCAGAGCAAGCTCACGCCGGTGACCTTGACGGCCGGCAAGCCGGCGACGGCCGATGTGTCGCTGACCGATAAGCAAGGCGATGTGGTGCCGAATGGATGGATTCGCCGGCCCGGGCGGGTCGCCGGCAACGAGCTCGATAACGAGTTGCCGCCGCCGAAGCTGCCGGACGGGGAAGGCAAGGCGATCGTGGAAGCCAAGTGCAGCCAGTGCCATTTCCTGCATCGGCTGACACAGATGAGGTGGACCCACGACAACTGGGAGCAAAAGATCGCCTGGATGCGCGAGCGCATCCATGAACGGCCCGGCGCCGTCGATCTGACCGAACAGGAACAGAAGACGGTGGTGGACTATCTGGCGAAGAATTTCTCGAACACCACCCCGAAGCTCGATGCCAATGGCCGCCTGTCGCGGACCCTGCTGCAGGGCGCCGCCGCCCGGTATATCGCGGTGGATTTTGCGGCACCCAATCCCGACGCGGCGCTGCACGACATCGCGGTGGATGCGCAGGGCGTTGCCTGGGTGAACGAGCTCAACGCATACAAGCTCGGCAGATTCGATCCGAAGACGTTTGAGTTCACCGACATCAGCCCGCCCCCCGGGCCACGGCCGGTCGGCATCCTCAATCACATGGGTCCGCCGACGCGCGGCGCAGGCGACAAGATCTGGCTGGCCGAGGTCGGCGCCAACCGCCGCTGGCTGCAGTTCGATCCCAAATACCAGGAGTTCACCACCTTTGTGGCGCCCGCCGAGTTCAGGGGTCAGCTCAACGGCAACTTCATGCGCGCCGACCCGAATGGGAAGATGGTCTGGTCGACCGCCAGCACCCGAATCGTGGGATTGAATGTCGAGACCAAGCAGTTCATCGCCTATGACATTCCGCATTGGGTCCAGACCAAGCAGAATCCGGGCGCCTATGGGCTCGATGTCGCCGGCGATGGAGGGGTCTGGTTCGTCGAGCGGGAAGCCAACAAGATCGGGCACCTCGATCCCGCGACCGGAAAGATCGACGAGTACAAGACCCCCGAGGTCGACGTTCCGCGCCGGATGGGAGCAGATTGGGACGGCAATCTCTGGGTCGGCTTCCATGAGACCGGCAAGCTGGTGAAGATCGATCAGAAGACCGGCCAGATGACCTACTACCAGCCGCCGACCCCGAACAATGGCGCCTATCACGCGGTTGCCGATGCCAAGCGCAAGGTGATCTGGGTGACCTTGCAGACGGCGGACAAGATCGCCCGCTTCGATCCCAAGACGGAGACGTGGACCGAGTTCTCGCTGCCGATCGTGGAATCGGACGCGCGCCGGATCGAGCTCGATCCGTCCAACCCGAACCGCATCTGGTGGTCGGGCGACACCTCGAGCCATTTGGGCTACATCGAGGTGCTCGACGAGTAGGAAGCTAGTCGGGCAGTGGCGGAGGGCAAGCGAGCCCGTCCGCCACGCTCTAATCCGGGGCTGTATGCGCACGATGTAACCTTGGTCATCCACGGACCGGACGAAAATCGGGTCTGTGGAAATCCAGGTTCTCGTGCGCATACGATTCCGGCATTCCGTATTCGATCCACTGATCCGTTCGGGATTCAGCCGGGCGAGCCCGGCCCCTGCAATTTCTCGCCCACGCCTCACCCAAGGACATTGCTGACCGACGCGAGCGCGCGCGGCGCGAGATTTGGACTCTCGCGCCCATCAGGGTACCGCCCACCTGACGCGACAGAGCAAATTTGTAGATCATGGCTGGCGGCGAATTGAAATTCCGCCACAAACCTCAGAACACTGCTGAGAGTCATGGGGGGCATCAACATGACGAAATTCTGCGTCGTTGCAACGGCTGCTTTGATGCTGACGAGCTGCGCGCACTCGGGGCGTGACTACAATACCGCGGCTGGCGCGGTGATTGGCGGGGGCACTGGCGCAGTCGTTGGAGGTATAGCCAGCAACTCGGCGAGTGGCGCACTTGCGGGAGGTCTTGTTGGCGCGGTGGCTGGAGGAATCATCGGAGCCGCAACAACCCCCGATCCCTGTTATGTTCGCACGCGATCCGGAAGGCTGCGCCGGGTCCGGTGCTATTGAAACGGCAATGGGCCGATCGCTCCCGACCAACCAGATTCGAATAGCGGGTCAACCTCAAGACCGCGAAGGCATTGGGGCCCCAATGCAGCTTTCTTACCATTGCTGACGGCGAACAGCCGTGTTCATACCGCGCATCTAGGCTTACAACCAGAACAGAAAACGTTTATGATTTACGTCAGTCTGCGGTTCATCCGGGGAAATCCGGGCTCGGTGGGGGCGATATGTTTGCGTGCGGCGTGCCGCCCAATCTGGTCACGTTCGACCAGATTGTAGGGGTCGATCATAGTATTTTCGGCAAGAGCTCTCTTACGCTTGAGAGTGCCCGAGAATTATTTCGCGTGCGACCGGAAATCTACTCGACCATTTTGTGCCCGAGGGGGCAGGTGGTCGCATATTCGGATGTTTATCCTCTCAAGCCTGAATGGGCACAATTGTTCGTGGCCGGCAAGTTCAGTGAGCGCAGCTTGCAGCCGCATATGATTCTTCGTCGGGAAGATTTTCACGAAGGGCAGCACTTTTATGTCGGGTCGGTCGTGGTCAATGGCAAATTTGACCCTGTTCTGAAATCGTTGCTGCTTGCGAGCCTGTTGCGATGGCGCGCCTACCATTTCCAGGCGCTGTCGCTGCGCGTCCTGACCCTTTTGATGACCGCGGTGACATCGGAGGGCAAGCGCCTGGTCAATCGCGTCGGCGCACAGAAGGTGTGCAGCGGCCTAGATCGAAAAGATGGCCATGACCTTTACCAATGGACGACGACGCCCGCGATTCTCCACGACCTGAGCACTGCCATCGATGGCTTCCTGAAGAAGGACATGGTTCGGATGAGCTTTGATTTCCGCTAGGATTACCTTCTCAAGCACCGTGAATGAAGCAGTAGCCGCATCATCATAGCGGTGCCCGTCCTCCGCTATGCCCGGTTGTGGAGGCGTCGAGGCGGGCGGAAGCTCTGGCGAGGTTGCCGGCGGCGTCACCTCGGCAGCCTGTCGCAGGGCTGCCCGATTGCTCCCGCCCCCGACCGCGCCCAAGGCGGACCTGACCCCGGCCAGTAGGTCTTGCTCGTTCAATGGCGTGGAAATGCCGGCGTCCGACTGGATTGGCGGCGGGGTCGGCGCACCGGCTCCATCCGTCGGCTCCTCGATGACGATCACGCGCTCGGGCCGGCTGGCGAGCTCGCGGGCGAGCGACGCCGCAATAGGCGTCGTCTGTGAATCGGGCCGTGAACGCCTGCAAACGCGGCGAAATCCGCACACGCCTTGGCGCAGCGACCGAACGGTTGCTGGCTGCGCGCGGCGTAGGATGCACGCACCATGACATCCGCATGGTTGAGAATCCTATTGGTCGTTTTTATCCCACGTGCGCAGGTGACCGCGTCCCTTATTCGGAGATCCGCCAACGCCACCGAGCCGCCCGAAAATCATGGGGCTTGGACGTGCCGACAATATCAATTTTACGCAGCGGCCATCTCTATTGATCAGAAAATTACTTGAGCGGATCGAATGATTGACCCAGGCTTCGGCTGGGGCTGCGTCGCCTAAACGACAATCTGGGGAGGGTGGTGCATCGGCCGCAGCCGATCCATCGCGATCACGCGCGCCTGTTCGCTTGGCCCGGCGTCAGACCGGGGTTGCCGATCCGCACTGTCAAGCGGACGGGGATCGGCGGCTGCGCGAAAGCATGGAACATCGCCCAATGGGAGCGACACGAAAAACTCGTTCAATTCGTTGAGCGAGAAAAATCCGGTAAGCACAAAATGGACGATCTGAGACTCATTCTGCGTGGCGATGAGCTGGTCAATCAGGCCGCTGGTTTGCATCGCAAGGAGGACCTTGCTGCAGCTGAAGGTCTGTATTTGCAGGCTCTCGACGCGCAGCCTGACCATTTCGACGTGCTGCATGCGCTCGGCTTTCTGCGATACCAGCAGGGGCGGTTTACCGAGGCCCTTTCGCTGATCGGTGCGGCGCTGAAGACAAATCCCGATTTCCCCTCGGCGCTGGTGAACTATGCTGTCGTGCTGCAGGCCCTCAATCGCCCTGCCGAGGCGCTTGCAAGCTACGACAAAGTGCTGGCGATCAGGCCGGATGTCGTCGAAGCGCTCTGCAATCGCGGCAATGCACTTCGCGACTACTATCGCGGCGACGTGCTTCGCGACCTGAATTGCACCGCCTACGACAAAGCGCTGGCGTTCCCGCCGCGCCCCGCCGATCTCTTCAACCATCGCGGCACCGCGCTGTACGACTTGAAACGCCCCGCCGAGGCGCTGGCGAGCTACGACAAGGCGCTGGCGATCCAGCCGGACCACGCTGAAGCCCTGAACAATCGCGGCAACGTCCTGCGAGACCTAAATCAGCCAGCCGAGACGCGCGCGAGCTACGAGAAGGGCCAGGCCGCCATAGGCAGTCGCGGCAACCTCCTGCGCGACCCGAGTCGCCCGGCCGAGGTGCTCGCAAGCTATGCCAAGGCCTCCGTCTCCGGTCTGCCGACGCGAAATCCAGCCAATCAACAAGATGCCGGCAGGATTCAGGTGGGCGCCAGCTACGGCTACGGCTACGCCACGGGTGGTCCGGTCGCGGCGCCGCAGCCGTCCAATGCGGTGCAGCCGCCGACCAACCACGAGAAGCATGAAATGGCGCTTGCGGTCGCGCGGTCTCTCGAGCCGAGGCTGGTCTCTGGTTTCGGCAAGGTCCGCCTCGGCCGCAACTTCGACGGCGGATATGTCCAGGTCGATGATTTTGCCGGCGTCGGAGCGGCGCTTTCGTGCGGGATTTCCAATGACGCGTCGTGGGATTTGGACATCGCAAGACGCAGCATCCCGGTGCATCAGTTCGATCACACGATCGAGAAAGCACCGGTCGAGCATCCGCTGCTGACCTTCCACAAGCAGCGCGTCGCGGCCGCCGACGAGCCTGGAGCGGTGTGCCTCGACACCATGGCGGAGCGGTTTCTCTCCGGCTGCCGGCGCGCCATCCTCAAGGTCGACATCGAAGGCGACGAGTGGCAGGCGTTTTCGACGGTTTCAGCGGAGACGCTCTCCAAGTTCTCGCAGATCATTTGCGAGTTTCACGGTCTCTATTACGCCGCGCATCCGATGTGGCACAAACGGTTCATGACGGCCTTGTCGAAGCTGCGCGCCTTGTTCGAGGTGGTCCACGTTCATGGCAACAATTCCGGGCCGTTCGCCAATATCGCGAACGTCATTCTGCCATGCACGCTCGAAGTCACCTTTGCAAGCCGAGACTGCTACCAATTCGCCGAGTCCAACGAGGTGTTCCCGACGCCGCTCGATCAACCCAATCTGCCCAGCCAGCCCCAGATGCGACTTGGCTGCTTCAGGTTCTAGCATGATGCCGAAAAAGCCGCCCCCGCGTAGGCGGGGGTTGCAGACTTTTCGGACGAGGCCTGCCCCCGCGAAAACGGGGGATCATGCGGCCGAACAAATGGCTAGAGCGAAATCGCGACTCAACCCGATTTCGCCCTAACGCGAATTTGGCGACGTTGCCGTAATGAAATTGCCGGCGAACGCTGGCCTATTCCGCCTTGACGTTGGCGGCGCGGATGATCGGCGTCCAGCGGGCGATTTCCTGCTTGACCAGCGTGCGGAGCGCCTGCTGCCCGCGGCTCGCCTTGTCCGGAACGACGTTGCCGACCTCGCGCAGCCGCTTTTGCACGCCTTCGTCGTCGAGAGCGCGGTCGACCGCATCGGTAAGCTTGTCGAGTATAGGGCTCGCCGTCGCCCTCGGGGCGAACAGGGCAAACCAGGTGGAGGCCTGGAACTCCGGAAGCCCGGCTTCCGCGGTCGTCGGCACGTTCGGCAGGGCCGGATCGCGCGCGGGTGCCGCTATCGCGTAGGCCTTGATCGCGCCCGCGCGCAGCTGCGGCGCGGAAGTCAGGACATCGCCGCACAGATAGTCAACCTGACCGCCCATCAGCGCGCTCATGGCGGGAGCGCCGCCGTTGAAGGGCACGAATGTCGGTTTCACGTCCAGGATCGAATCGAGCATCAGGCAGGTGGTGAAGAAGGTCGAGCCGACCCCCGCGTGCCCGACATTGATCTTGGCGAAGTTGGCTTTCACGTAGGCGGCGAATTCCTTGAGGTCATTGGGTGGAAAGTCTTTCCGTGCCACGATCACCACGGGCGCCGCCGCCACCATGCCGATCGGCTCGAAATCGACATCGGGCTTGTAGGGTAGGCTGGGATAGAGCGCGACCGCGGCCGCATGCGTTCCCATCTGGCCCATAAGTATGGTGTAGCCATCGGGATCAGCGCGCATCGCCCGCGCCGAGCCGACAGTGCCACCGGCGCCGGGGAGGTTCTGGACCACCAGCTGCTGGCCGAGCGTGCGCGACATATGCTCGCCGACGACGCGGGCAGCCACATCGGTGCCGCCGCCCGGGGCGAATGGAACAATGACCGTTATGGGCCGCGCCGGATAGTTTTGCGCGCGCGCGAGGCGCGAGACCGCCGGAAGCGCGGCGGCGCCCGCGGCCAACAACAGGAATCGACGGCGTGGATGTTTCATGGTGGTGCTCCCTCCGGATAGGTGCGGGCCGGAAGGCTCCGCGGAGAGCTCTCTGCCGCTCGAGGCGGCGTCCGGCACCGTCGGACTATAGGGGAAATCACCCGGCCCGGTCACTCCCGCCCCGGCCGGCCGGCGGGCGTCATTCCGGCGCCATCCGTGCGTGCCCGATGCCGTCTCCGTCCGGAATCTGATCGTCATCCATCGTCACGGTTACCTTGATCAGCTTGCCGATCTGGTGGATGAGCCTTGGATCATGACTCCGCTCGATGCACTGGGCGATTCGTTTGTGGAGAAAGCATCCAGAATTCGCGGATTGAAGGTGCCGAGCCTGGTCATCACGACATTCTCGATTCACCTGCGCAATAATCTCGTCGGCACCGGGAAATTCATTACCGCTCTGCCCGACTCGGTGCTGCGTATCTACCGCAAACGCCATTCGCTCAAAGAGCTGCCAATCGATTTATCTATTCATCCTCCCTTGGCGATCGTGACACTGAGAAATCGAACGCTCAGTCCCGCAGTGCAGTCGTTCATCCAATGTGCCCGCGACGTTGCGATATCTCTTGCTGGCCGACGCCAGGCGCGCAAGACCTGAACGATCATTCGCGTCGGCCCGCTGACGCGCGAAACGGCGAGCGGCGATGCGGTCAGTCCGTCACCTGGCCGGGCTTGGCGTGGCGACGCAGCAGTGACGTGATCTTTGCGTCGAGCGCGTTGGTGGCGGACAGGCCGATGATCGACGTCGCGCGGTTCAACAATATTTCGCGCACCTCTGGCGGCAGGCGCTGCCAGCTCACCACCACCGCGGCGCCGAGATATTGCAGGGCGACCTCATCGGCGCCGTCTCTTATGTTGATCTGTCCGATATCGAGATCGACCATCGGCGTCTGCCTCTTGGTGTGTCGAGGCGCGCGGCACGGCGCGGCGACGGGCGACGTCCGGCTTCCCGACGGATAAACTTGGATAGCGGTGCGCATCGCCGCCGAAGGCAGCGCACCGCGACGAGGAGCCGGCGCGCGGCTTTGTTGTTTCAATCTTGGCCCCTGCCGCGAACGCTATTCGCCTTGCCGCGCGGCTCAAGTTAAGACGCCGTAAATTGAACCAAGGATCGAATAGCCTTGCCATAAAGAGCCGGCGACAGGTACCGGCTGCGCTAGTCGATCACCACATCGGCACGGGCGAGAAGGCTGGCCGGAAGGGCGAGGCCCAAAGCCTTGGCGGCCTTGCGGTTGACTGCGAGCTCGGCCGTCTTCGGCGGCTCGACCGGCAATTCGCGCGGCGCCGCACCTTTAAGAATCTTGTCGGCGTAGACGGCGGCGCGCCGATAGAGGTCGGGCAGGCTTACCCCGTAGGACACGAGCCCGCCCGCGTCCACGAAATCCCGGAACGTGTACATGGCCGGCATCCGCTGCGCCGCCGCAAGTGTGACCACCAGGTTTTGATTGGTCTGCATGACCGTATCGCTGCCGATCACCACCGCGTCGGCCTGGGCGCTCGCGGCGGCATCGAGCGCGCGCCCTATATCCGCGGCGGTCCGTATGTCGAGGACCTGCGGCGCGATCCCGAGCGACTGCGCGGCGGCCGCGATGGCGTTCCATTCCGCCTGCCGCGACGGGTTGGACAGGTTCATGAGCGCCGCGATCCGCGCAACGTTTGGAAGCATGGCCTTGAGGGTTTCGACCCGCGCGCGCTCGGCGCCCGCCAGATTGGCGCCGAACCCGGTCAGGTTGGCGGCCGGCCGCGCACCGCGCACGATCGCCTCCGGATCGCCGGCCGCCGCCATGACCACCGGGATGGTCGTGGTCGCAGCCCTGGCGGCGAGCGCCGCGGGCGTCCCGCGGGTCACGATGAGATCGACGTCGCGGCGCGCGAGATCGTTGGCGAGCTCCGCAAAGCTATCGTTACGGCCGTCGGCCGAGCGATATTCGAAGTCGAGGTTCTGACCCTCCACATAGCCGAGCGCCTGCAAGGCCTGTTGGAACGCGCTAAAATTGGCGTTGCCCACCCGCGCACTGGTGTCCAAGAGGCCGATGCGGGTGCGCCGCGCGGATTGCGCGCGCAGGGCCCGCGGCCACGCCGCCAAGCTTGCGAGCCCCGCGATGAATTCTCGCCGCTTCATTCGGCCCTCGGCATTTGGCGCATGTCCCGGAAAAGCATGCCCTTGCGAAGGCGGGGGTGGACACCGGTTTTCCGAAAAGGACATGCGCCAGCGCAAAAAAAACGGAGCGTATCCCGATCCATCGATACGCTCGAGGCCAAGGATATCCGTGCCGCGCCGGGATGGGAACCGCTCTTGACGGCTCGACGGCGCGTCGGCCTAAATGAATCGCATCCAGGGAGAATGTCTCATGTCATCGAAATTGATGCTTCTCGCCGCCGCTGCGGCCGCATTGGCGCTGTCGTCGCCGGCGCCGGCGCAGCTCGCCAACGAAAAAAATATCACCCTTGCCATGGCGCAGGCGATCGCCAACGGCGCCATGGAGAAATGCGTGTCCATGGGCTTCAAGGTGTCGGTCGCGGTGATCGACCGCGCCGGCCATCCGGTGGTGACGCTGCGCGGCGACGGCGCCGGCCTGCACACGCCCGAGGGCGCCGACCGCAAGGCGTTCACGGCGCGGACGTTTCGGGCGCCTTCGGCCGCCTTCCTCAAGCGGATGATGGACGATGCGGCGGCGCATGCCTCGGAGGAATATACCCGCGTGCTGGCGCTGCCGGGCGGCTTGCCGATCAAGGTCGGTGACGACGTGGTGGGGGCGGTCGGCGTCTCCGGCTCGCCCGGCAAGGACGATGATTGCTCGCAAGCCGGCATCGACAAGGTGGCCGACCAGCTCAAGTGAAAGAGCTTGCTTGACGTTGCCTTGCGCTTGCGCCACGACGGCGATCAAACCGCTGCCGTGGCGGAACGCCAGAGGACGTCATGCTGATTAAGCTTAATTGGAACCTACGCCGTTTCGGAGCGACGCTCATAGCGCTCGTTGCCGGCTGCGCCTCGAGCGCCGTGCCGGCGGCCGCGCAGAGCGTCGCGGATTTCTATCGCGGCAAGCAGATCATCCTCATGGTCGGCTCGAGCCCCGGCGGCGGCTATGACGCCATCGCGCGCCTGGTGGCGCGCCACCTCGTCAACCACATCCCGGGCAATCCCAATATCGTGGTGCAGAACACGCCGGGCGGCGGCAGCCTCACCATGACCAACCGCATCTACCGGGTGGCGCCGCAGGACGGCACGGTCATGGGCCTGGTCCAGCGCGGCGTGCTGCTCGCGCAATTGACCAAGCAGCCCAACGTCCAGTTCGAGGTCAGCAAGCTCAACTGGATCGGCAGCGTCTCGCCGGAGCAATCGCTCGTGGTGGCGTGGAACACGGCGCCGGTCAAGACGGTGCAGGATCTGCTCGCCACCCAGTTGATCGTCGGCGGGACCGGCGCGACCTCCGACCTCGAAGCCTCGGCGCGGCTCCTCAACGCGACCATCGGCACCAAGTTCAAGATCGTCAGCGGCTATCCGGGCCAGGCCGACGTTTCGCTCGCCATGGAGCGCGGCGAGATCCAGGGAACCGCCGACTGGTCTTGGTCGGAGATCAAAACCCGCCATGCGGACCTGCTGGAAGCAAAGAAGATCAACCTGCTGCTGCAGAACGCGTTGCGCAAGGCGCCCGACCTGCCCGACGTGCCGCTGGCCATGGACCTCATCAAGGACGACACCGACCGCCGGATGGGTGATCTCTATTTCGGCGTGAAGGAGATCGCGCGGCCGATCCTGGCCGCGCCCGGCGTGCCGGCGGACCGGCTCGCGGCGCTGCGCGCCGCGTTCATGATGCTCAAGGGCGACGCGGATTTCCGGATGGACGCGCAGGCGGTCGGCATCGAGGTCGATCCGACGCCGGCCTCCAACATCGACGCCTATGTCAAGCTCACCGCCTCTGCCTCGCCCGAAGTGGTGCGCCGCCTGACCGAGATTCTCAACCCGAAGAAATAGGCCTTCTTTTTACCTCACCCTGAAGGGGGGAGGACGACCCGCGAAGCGGGTCAGGTGGGGGTTACGCCGCAAACTCCGAGTCCGCGGGAAGGCGGGACCCCCACTCGGCTCGCTGCGCTCGCCGACCTCCCCCTTTCAGGGGAGGTGAAGAGCCTCACTCCGCCTTCATGCCGCTCTCTTTCACCACCCGCTCCCACTTGTTCATCTCCTTCTCCATGAAGGTGCCGAACTCGGCCGACGTCATCTGCACGATGTCGGCGCCCTGGGCGGCGAACTGTTCCTTGGTCTGCGGCGAGTTCTGCACGGCGCCTATCTCGTTGTGCAGCTTTTCCACGATCGCGGGCGGGGTGCCGGCGGGCGCCACCACGCCCCACCAGTTGGTGGCCTCGTAGCCCGGCAGCCCGGCCTCCGCGATGGTCGGAACATTGGGCAGCGCCGCGTTGCGCTTCAAGCCGCTGGTGCCGAGCGCGCGCAGCTGGCCGTTGAGCACGAAGCCGGTGGTCTGTACCAGCGAGGAGAACATGATCTTGGTATAGCCGCCGAGCACGTCGGTCATCGCCGGGCCGCCGCCCTTGTAGGGCACGTGCACCATGTTGATGCCGGCCGTGAGCTTGAACAGCTCGCCGCCGAGATGCTGGAAGCTGCCGATGCCGGCGGACGCATAGTTGAGCTGGCCCGGCTTCTCCTTGGCGAGCGCGATCAGCTCGGTCACCGAATGGACCGGCAGGTCCGGGTTGACCACCAGCACGTTGGGGCCGCTGGCCAGGATCGAGACCGGAACGAAGGATTTGATCGGATCGTATTGCAGCTTGTAGAGCCAAGGGCTGACCGAATGCGCGATCGAGATGATGAGCAGCGTGTAGCCGTCGGGCGCGGCCTTCGAGACTGCCTCGGTGCCGATGACACCGCCGGCGCCGCCGCGGTTGTCGACCACCACCTGCTTGCCCAGGCGTTCGCCCAGCTGCTGCGCGATCATGCGCCCGACCACGTCGTTGCTGCCGCCGGGCGGGAACGGAATGACGAGCCGGATCGGCTTGGTCGGATAATCCTGGGCCGCGACCGGCGCCGCGAGCGCCAGCAGCACAGCCGCGATCTGGACCAGCAGTGAGATGCCCTTCGACATAGGCCGTTCCTCCCGGATTTATGAGCTCACACGGTCAGCGCGATCGTCGTCATGGTCTCGATGTCATCGCCAAACCAGGCCTTGATGCCGGCCTCGCGGGTCCCAAGATACTCGGTCCGGCCGTCCTTTTGCACCATCGGAATGTCGTGCCCGGGCACGACCACGTTACCGGGCCGGCGCCGCCAGAAGCTCCAGATCTTCTCGATCGAAGCGGCGCTGACCGCGTCGTCGTAGCTGGCGTCGGCATGGCCGCAGACGAGCTCGGCGCGGTTCTTGGCGGCGTCGCCGGTGAAGATCACCTCGCGATCGCGGCCGCTCGCCACATACATGAGGTGGCCGGGCGTGTGGCCGGGCGCGATATGGGCGGTGATGCCGGGCAGCACCTCCTCGCCGTCCTTGGCCTTGTGCACGCTCGGCCAGTCCTGCAGCTCCTTGACGTAGAGCTCCGGCACCGCCGTCTCGCCCCAGGGCTCCTTGACGGCCCAGTCGAGCTCGTGGGCGCCGACCACGATGCGGGCGCGGCCGAACAGCGTCCAGTTGACGCAGTGATCGTGATGCGCGTGGGTCAGGAGGAGATCGGTCACGTCGGCCGGCTTGAGCCCATGATGGGCGAGGCGCTCGATCAGGAGCTTGCGCACCCCGAACCCGCCGGTATCGACCAGCGCGACCCGGCCGTGGCGGCGGATGAGCACGATCGTGCTCCAGCCGAGCCCGCCATGACATACCGTCTTGCCGGGATAGCCTTGGACCAGGATTTCGATCTCGTAGCCGTCGATCTGCATGATTGGCCTGCGCGTGAAGGAGGGATGGAACGAGGGTATTGGCTTGGCGTCATTGCGCGGTCAAGGCTATGCTGGCGGCGGCCAAGCCAGCGAGCCCTTTGATGCGAGCCGTATCCATGAATTACCAGACCGAGTTCAAATCGATCCGCGAGCAGGTGAGCGCGGCCGAATGGCAGACGCGGCTCGACCTCGCGGCGTGCTACCGGCTGGTCGACAAATATGACATGCAGGACCTGATCTACAACCACATCACGGCGCGCATCCCGGGGACGGGCGACCATCTGCTGATCAATCTCTATGGCCTGGTCTACAAGGAGATCACCGCCTCGAGCCTGGTGAAGATCGATCTCGACGGCAATATTCTGGCCAAGCCCGAGACCGATTACGGCATCAACAAATCCGGCTACGTGATCCACGGCGCAATCCACCGGGCGCGACCGGAGGTCGCTTGCGTGCTGCACACCCATACGCGCGCCGGCATGGCGGTCTCGGCGATGAAGTGTGGCCTGTTGCCGCTGTCGCAGACCGCGATCCGGTTCAGCGGCCATATCGGCTATCACGACTATGAGGGGCCGGCGGTCGATCTCGACGAACGGGTGCGGCTGGTCGCGGACCTCGGGCCCCACGACGCCATGATCATGCGCAACCACGGCCTGCTGACCTGCGGGGCCAGCATCCAGCAGGCCTTCAACACCATGTACCAGCTCGAGCTGTCGTGCCGCTCGCAGGTCGACGCCATGGCGGCGCGCACCGAGCTCACGATGCCGGGGGAGAACGTCCTCACCCACACCGCGCATCTCTATCAGCCGGGAACGCGCCGCCCCTATGGGGTGCTGGAATGGCCCGCCATGCTGCGGCTGCTCGAAGCCGAGAGCAAGTTTTCGGGCTTTCCGCCCTTTTGGCACTGAGCCGCGTTGCAGTCCTCCGCCATCACCTTCAACAAGCCCTGGAGGACGCCGATGCCCCCCGAAGGTCTCCCCGATCTCGTCAATCCGGTGAAGGAGCGCATGCGCGCGGGCGACGTGGCGCTCGGCATGATCGTGCGGCTGGCGCGCTCCGGCGACGTCGTGCGCATCGCCAAGTCGACCGGGCACGACTTCATCTTCATCGACGCGCAGCATTCCCTGTTCTCGCTCGAGACCATCGGCCATATGGCGCAGGTCGGGCTCGGCTGCGGCACCGCCGTGCTGGTGCGCGCGCGCAGCTGCGATGATCCCGATATTTCGCTGATGCTGGACAACGGCGTCACCGGCATCATCTTTCCCGACGTCGACACCGCCGCGCAGGCGAGGCGCGCCGTCGATGCCTGCAAGTTCGCGCCGGTCGGCAAACGCTCGGTCGCCGGGGGCTATCCGAATTTCGACTGCGCTCAAGTGCCGCTCGCACACGCGACGCGCGCGCTCAACGAGGCCACCTTGGTGGTCTGCATGATCGAGACCCGCGAGGGACTGCGCAATGTCGAGGAGATTGCCGCGGTCGCCGGCGTCGACGTCGTCCATGTGGGATGCAACGACCTCCTGGCCGCCATGGGCAAGCCCGGCGCGTTCGGCGATCCGGAGGTGGTGGCGGCGGTCGAGCGGGTGATCGCGGTCGCGGGCCAGCAGGGCAAGTTTGCCGGTCTCGGCGGCGAGCGCGACCTCGAACGCCAGCTCGGATTCATCCAGAAGGGCGTCCGCTTCGTCACCACGCAGACCGATATGGGCTTCCTCATGGCGGAGGCTTTGCGGCGCACCGAGCAGATTCGAAAAGCCATGCGGTGAAGGGGCTGAGATGGTGACCCGACTGGTTGTCATGGAGGGCGACGGCATCGGCCCGGAGATCAGCGCCGCCACCATCGCGGTTCTGCGCGCGGCCGATCGCACGTTCGGCCTCGATCTTGAATTCACGAGCGCCGTGATCGGGCTCGCGTCCTTGCGGGCGGAGCGCACCACGTTTCCGGCACCCGCCTTCGCGGCCGCACAGTCCGCCGACGGCGTCATTCTGGGTCCGGTATCCCACAACGATTATCCCCCCGTGGCGGAGGGCGGCCTCAACCCGTCCGGGGAGCTGCGCAAGCGGCTCGATCTCTTCGCCAATATCCGTCCGGCACGCACCCGCGGCGGCTTTCCGCCGCGCTGCGGGCACCCGGTCGACCTGGTGATCGTGCGCGAGAATACCGAAGGGTTCTACGCCGACCGGTCGATGTTTTTGGGGCCGGGCGAGTTCATGCCGACGCCGGACCTCGCGCTCTCGGTCCGCAAGATCACGCGCGCCGGCTCGACCCGGATCGTCGAGGCCGCCTTCGCGCTCGCGCTGCGGCGGCGCCAGAAGGTCACCGCCGTGCACAAGGCGAATGTGCTGCGGGTGTCGGACGGGCTCTTCCTTGAATGCGCGCGCGCGGTCGCGACCCGCTTTCCAACGGTCGCCTATGAGGAACGGATCATCGACGCCATGGCGGCGCTCCTGGTGCGCGACGCCAGCGTGTTCGACGTGGTCGTCACCACCAACATGTTCGGCGACATCCTGTCCGATCAGGCCTGCGAGATCGCCGGCAGCCTCGGGCTCGGCGCCTCGCTCAATGCCGGCACCGCGCATGCGGTCGCGCAGGCGCAGCACGGCTCGGCGCCCGACATTGCCGGACAGGACCGCGCCAATCCGGCGTCGCTCATCGGCTCGGCCGCTATGCTGCTGGAATGGATCGGCGGGCGCCGCCAGGACGATCGCTTCACCCGCGCCGCCGCCGCCATCGAGGATGCGCTCGAGCGTGCCATTGCGGATCCGGCCTCGCGCACGGGCGACCTCGGCGGCCCGCTCGGCACCAAGGCCTTCGGCGAGCGCATCGCCGCGACGCTGGTCGCGGGCTGATCTTGTGGCTCAGAACGCGTCGGTCACGCAGCACACGACCGGCCGGCCGTCGCGAAAATTGATCTTCTGGCCGGTCCAGGCGCCGCCCGGCGCGCCTGAGCGCAACGGGTCGATCGTCAAGGTGATCTCGTCGCCGGATTTGAGGCTCTGGCTCGACCAGCCGTCGCGCGCCAGGATGCTCGGGCTCGCGCCTTCGAGCTTCCAGAGCATGGTCGAGCCGTCCGCGGCCTTCACCTCCAGGATGATGAAGGAATGGGGGCTGGTGAACTTGAATTCCTGCACGGTGCCGCGCAGCTCCAGCGGGTGCTGGATATCGAAGATCGCGAAGGAATGATGCGCCCGCGCGGCATCGCCCGTCGCCAGCGCGCCGAGCGCCAAGGCGCCGGCCACCAAGGCGCGCAAATGCCCGATCGCAAATCTCTCCTGCAGGGACTTGCTCATCTCGATCCACGGCCGCGGCCATACCGGCGCGATTATTTCCTGTTTCGACTTAGCAAGGTAGTGCTATCTTTCGACACTATGTTAGCAATTTTGGTAACCCAAGGCTCCCGAGACCCATTTATAGGCTACAATTAAAGGCTACAATGCACTGGACCGAGCGCATCGGCCGCCGTCTCAACCCGCACGACCTCCATATCTTCATGGCGGTGGTGGAGCACGGCAACATGGCGCGGGCCGCCGACAGCCTGGCGATCTCGCGGCCGGTCGTGTCGCGCACGATCGCCGAGCTCGAGCGGGCGCTGGGCGTGCGCCTGCTCGACCGCGGTCGGCAAGGCGTCGAGCCGACGCTCTACGGCCGCGCGCTGCTCAAGCGCAGCATTGCGGTGTTCGACGAGCTCAAGCAAAGCGTGCGCGACATCGAGAGCCTCGGCGATCCGAATTCCGGCGAGGTGCGCATCGGTTGCACGGAGCCGATGGCGGCGGGATTCGTGTCGGCCGTCATCGATCGCATCTCCCGGCAATATCCGCAGCTCGTCTTTCAGCTGGAGCTCTGCACCACGCCGGCGCAGCAATTTCACGTGTTGCGCGAACGCAAATGCGATCTGGTGGCGGCCCGCGTATGGTCGCAGGCCGTCGAGCCCGACATGGATGTGGAAGTCCTGTTCGACGACCAAGTGTGCGTCATGGCGGGGCAGGCCAACAAATGGCTGGAGCGTCGCAGCGTCACCCTCGCGGAGCTCATCGGCGAGCACTGGTTGCTGGCGCCGATCGACGACGAGCCCGGCTCTCCGGTGTTCGAGATTTTCCACGCGCTCGGATTGGAGGTCCCGCCGGGCCGGGTCGTCAGCTATTCCTTGAACGTGCGCACCAGCCTGCTCGCCACCGGGCGCTTTCTCGCCATCATCCCGGCTTCGGTGCTTCGCTTCGGCGCCGCGGCGAGCGTGCTCAAGGTGGTGCCCTGCGCGCTGCCGCCGTCGGTTCAGCCGGTCGCCGTCACCACGCTCAAGAACCGCACCTTAAGCCCGACCGCGAAGCTGTTCGTCGAGTTCGCGCGCGCGGTCGCCAAGCCCGCCGACAAAGCGAGGCGAGCGGAGGCCGGCAAAGCGCGGGCTAAACCGTAAGGTGCAGCCCCGGCGCGGTCCTTGACGGTCGGGAGCAGACATGATCGAGATTGCGGGCAGCTCGCATGAAACCCGGTAGGCGCGCCGTGATCAAAGCGCCGGCGAGCGCGGGGCGCGCGGGTAGCCTCCAACCTTGACCCTCCCCGTCAGCGGGGGAGCGAGGGGAGGGGGAGGGCGTTGATGCTGATCAGGGCAGCAAATCCTTTGGTTCGGCCAATCGGGCGCGCGATCCTGGCTCTGCTCGTTCTGTCCGCGCCGCCGGCGCATGCCGAGCTGTTGCGCGTCGGCAAGGCGGTACCGGAAGCGTTTTCGTTCGTGCCGCTCGATGTCGGCATGCAGTACGGCATGTTCAAGAAATACGGCATCGAGATCGAGCGATCGGCCTATAGCGGTGGCGGCAAGCTGCAGCAGGCACTCACCGCCGACTCGGTCGATATCGGGCTTGGCTCGAGCCCGGAAATGGCCGGCATCGTGAAAGGCGTGCCGGTGAAGGCGGTCGCCGCCATGGCGGGCCCGCCGCTCCTCATCGCCCTGATGGTGCGGCCGGACGGCGCCATCAAGACCGTCGATGACCTCAAGGGAAAGCGGGTGGGGGTCACCACCGCCAATTCGCTGACCGCCTGGCTGGTCGGCGAGCTGTCGCTGCAGAAGGGATGGGGCCATGACGGGATTTCGGTGACGCCGCTCGGCGCCATTCCCGGGCTCCTGGCGGCCCTCATGATGATGCAGGTCGACGGCTTTGTGGCCGACATTTCGAGCCTCTTGCGCGCCGAGGAGGCCGGCGAGGGCAAGATCCTGTTCCGGTTCGGGGATCTGGTGAAGGACTTCCACATCCACGTGATTTTCGCGACCAACAAGCTGATCGCCCAGCGCCCCGGCGCGGTTCGCTCCTTTCTGGCAGGCTGGTTCGATACCATCGCCTTCATGCGGGCCAACAAGGGCAAGACGGTCGACACCGCCATGACGGTCCTCGACGTCAATCGCAACATCGCCGAGCGCACCTATGACACGCTGATGCCGATGTTCTCCGATGATGGACGCTTCGACGCCAAGGCGCTGGCGGTGCTCGGCCGCTCCTATGTGGACCTCAAGTTCCTCCCGACCGAGCCGGACATGAGCAAGCTCTATACGGAAGCGTTCCTGCCGAAATAGCCGAGGCCCTCAATCGCACGGCCCGGCGCCGTCCGACGTATCAAAAAAGCTAACTTGGTGTCGAAAACTAGCACTACCGGCTACGGTAAAATCGGCCATAATGGGGGTATCGGAAAAGCAGCCAAGAAAAATTTCCCATTGAAACGGAGGATCGCATGAAACGGCATCTGCTTGCACTGACGGTGGGCGCGGCTTTCGTGGCCGCAAGCGGTGCCGCGCTGGCGCATCATTCTTTCGCGATGTTCGATCAGGAGCATCCGATGGAGCTCGCCGGCACGGTGCAGGAGTTCAAGTTTACGAGCCCCCATACCTTCATCCTGCTGGAAACCAAGGGCGCTGACGGCGCCTCGACGGTCTGGAATCTCGAGGGTGCGAGCCCGAGCGCGCTGGTGCGCGAAGGCTGGTCCAGCAAGACGCTCAAGTCCGGCGATGAGCTCAAGATGACCATCGATCCGCTGCGCTCGGGCGCGCCCGGCGGCTCCTGGTCCGAGAAGAAGACCAACTTCTCGAGCGGACAGCCGATCGTCACCCACTAGGCTCGCTTCCGTCTTCTCGTCCTCTGCGACGGGAGGGCCCCGCCTTGCCGGCGCCTGGTCGTTCGCGACCGGGCATCGGGGGGTATTGTTTTGCCCTGCTGCAGGGCGCGGATACTCTCAAACGGATGTCCTAAACGCATAGAGGAACAGCCGTGGCTCCTTCAGATACAAGATCAATCGAACCACAAGGCGGCCATCGCTTGCGCGATCGGCTGGGATGGCGGTTCTGGGGTGGACTGGGCCTTGTGGCCCTCCTCGTCGCGGGCGCGGCCGATTATTGGGCACGGCAGTCCGGCATGCGGGCGCGCCTGATGCGCGCCGATCCCGACGCCATCATCGAAGATCGTGTGCTCACCCGCTTCGCGGTCGTCTATGCGCAACCGGTCTATGACGCCCGCTGCGCCAGCTGTCACGGCGATCACTTGCAGGGCAATGCCCGCGCCGGCGTGCCGGACTTGACCCGTCCGGCCTGGCTCTATGGCGAAGGCCGCGTCGCCCAGATCGAGCACACCATCCTGCACGGCATTCGCTCCGGCGATCCGAAGGGCTGGAACCTCGCCGACATGCCGGCCTTCGCCCAGGCGCAGCCCTATAAGCGCTACAAGATCGAGCCGCTCGAGCCGGGCGATATCCGCGACGTGATCGAGTATCTGCTGGTGACCGCCGGCAAGGCGGGCGACCAGGCGGCCGCCGAGCGCGGCCAGAAGATCTTCGCCGTCAAGGGACAATGCTTTGATTGCCATTCCGCCGATGCGCAGGGTGATTCCGCCATCGGGGCTCCCAACCTGATCGACGATATCTGGCTCTACGGGACCGGATCGCGGGACGACATCTACGACAGCATCGCGCGCGGCCGCGGCGGCATCTGCCCGGCCTGGGCCCAGGAGCTCGACCCGGTGACCATCCGCGCGCTCGCCGTGCTGGTCTACACCGCCTCGCACCAGGCGGCGCCGAGAGCAGCCGTTCGGTCGCCCGCGCCCACGCGGGGAACAGAAGGGTGAAACCGATGAATGTCCATGAAAGCGTTCCCCGGAGCGGCGCCCCGGTCACCGAGGCCGACTCCGTGGGCGGGTTCTGGGATTTCAAGCGCGTCAACCCGCTGCGCTCGATGCTGTGCTTCGGCGTGGGTGCCCTCATCGGGCTCGGCATCGCGGGCTTCGGCCTGTTCACCGCCAAGGGCACCGTCACCCATGTGGTGCCGCCCGAGAACGTCGCCTTGGTCAATCAGCGCCCGATCCTGCGCACCGATTTCATCGCGCAGACCGAGACCGAGCTCGGCAAGACCTTCGCGGAGGCGACCTCGGCGGAACGCCTCAAGGTGCTGGACGAGATGATCCGCGAGGAGCTGTTCGTACAGCGCGGCCTCGAGCTCGACTTTCCGGGCACCGATCCCGATACCCGTACCGCCCTGGTGGCGGCGGTCGAGCAGCAGGTGGTCGCCGACGTGACCACGCATCAGCCGGCCGACGCCGAGCTGCAGAAATATTTCGAGGAAAATCGGGGCAACTACGCCACCGAAGGCACCATGGTGCTGCACAATTTCCTGCTCCCCAAGAACAAGTCGCCGGACGCGCTCGCCGCCGCCAAGAAGGCCGCGGATGCGCTGCGCGCCAAGACGCCGCTCGCCGAGGTCGTGAAGACCTACGGCTTGCAGGAGCTCGTCCCCGAGCATGCGAGCGACGAGCAATTCTATTTCGCGCAGAGAATTCATCTCGGCCAGGCGCTCTATGAGCAGGCGTTGGCGCTCAATGACGGCGAGGTGTCCGAGCCCCTTGCGGCCCAGGACGGCGTTCACATCGTGCAGATGGTCAAGAATACCAAGCCCCTGCCGCTGACCTTCGAGCGGGTGCGCAGCCAGGTGCTCAACGACTACGTCATGTCCGAGAAGAAGCGGCTCGAGGATGCGGACCTGCGCTATCTGCGCGACAAGGCCGACATCCTGATCGCCGACGATTACGCCGCCGACTATGAGAAAGGCCAAGCCGCGAGGACCGCCGAGGCTGAAAAGCCCGCGGGGCAGGGCAAGCCATGAGCAGCCTCGCACGATTCCTGCACGCGCTCCTGGTCCTGGCCCTGGCGCTCGGCCCGGGATGGTCGGCGCCGGCTTTCGCGCACACCCGCAGCGAGACCCATTCGGCCTGGCTGATCAAGGGCAACACGGTGCATCTGCAATTCACCGTGCCGGATCTCGAAGCCAAGCGGATCACGCCCGACGGCGACATGCCCTCGGTCGAGCAGCTCGGCGAATACGTCGCCGACCATGTCGGCGCCTTCGCGGGCGATCAGGCCTGCAAGCGGACCGAGGGCCCGCGGCCGGTCGCGACCTCGCCCGGCTACCGCCGCTATGAGTTCGCCTTCGAATGCCCGACCGACGACGACATCAAGGTCCATTCGTCGGCCTGGTTCGAGCTGGTCGAGACCCACACCAATTTCGCGCAGATCCAGACCGACGACGGCGCCTTCATCGAGCAGCTCATCACCAAGGACCAGCAGACGCTCGACGCCAGCTCGAGCGCGCTCAGCCCGCTGCAGAACGCCGGCTTCCTCGATTTCCTGAAGATGGGCATGATGCATATCTTCACCGGCGTCGATCACATGTCGTTCATGCTCGGCCTGGTGCTGATCTCGCGCCGCATCCGCGACCTGTTGTTCGTGGTGACGGGCTTTACCATCGGCCACAGCTTGACCCTGGCGCTGGCGGTGACCGGCACGTTACGCCCGCATCCGGAATTCATCGACGCGCTCGTCGCCTTCACCATCGCGATGATCGGGGCGGAAAATCTCGGCGACAGCACGCATAAGCCGCTGCTGGTCGCGCTCAGCATGGGCGGGCTCCTGTTCGTCCTCGCGCTTGCGCAATATCTCGGCGCGCCGGTCGTCCTGCCGATCCTGCTGCTGATCGGGGCCGGCATATTCGGCGCCAACTACCTGATGCTGACCGGGCATATGCGCGACGCCGCCAGGGTCCGCCTGGTCATGACGCTCGTCTTCGGCCTCATTCACGGTTTCGGCTTCGCCTCCGATCTCCTGGAAATGCGGCTGCCGCCCGGCCGCCTGGTCCAGCTGCTGATGGGCTTCAATCTGGGGGTCGAGGTCGCCCAGGTGATCGTGGTGATGAGCGCGGTGCTGGTTGCCTATGTCCTGGTGAAGGTCAAGCTTGCGGTGCCGCGGCCGGTCTTCACCGACATCGCGGCCTCGTTCCTGGTGGCCGAAGGCTTGGCCTGGTTCCTGAGCCGGACCATCGTGCTGAGCTGAGCTTCGGCAAGTGGTTTGCGCAATTTGTAGCAAGGAGGTGGCAGGTGAGCGTTCTCAGCCAGAATTTGTCCCGTCCGCGACGCCGGATGGCGATCGCGATCGCCGGCGCCGGGCTCGCCGCGGCCCTCATCGGCACGAGCTTCATCGCGGCGGCGCAGGACCAGAGCGCGGCGACGCCCAAGGACGTCATCTTCGCGCGCAAGACCTTGATGGGCGCCATCAGCGACAACATGGACCAGATCGAGATGATGATCGCGGTCAACAAGATCGATCTCAATGACGGGCACGAGCATGCCGACACGATGTCGATCATGTTCATGGCGTTTCCGCATCTCTTCCCGCCGAGCTCGAACCAATGGAAGCCGAACAACGCCGATATCGACCCGGCCACCGACACCTTCGCGTCGCCGGACGTGTGGAGCAAGTTTCCGGACTTCTATCAGCGGGCGGCGGCCGCCTCGAAGATCGCCTTCAATATCAGCCGGGCCGACAAGGTGGATGAGTTCAAGGCGGCCACCGCGCAGCTGCGGGTCGCCTGCAACGCCTGCCACGCTGCCTACCTGAAGACCCAGTGAACGCCGGGCGCGCGGCGCGGTCCCTCGTATCAGTGTCCGCCTGGATGCCGGCGCCGGTCGGCGGCCGGCGCCCCGCGCTTTTCGCGCCGGGGCCGCTTTTATTGACGCAAAGCCCTCAAAGCTCGGTGCAAGTGAGCGAATATCGTAAATGAGAATTTAACGTTCATGACGGCGTGGTCGCCCTCGCCTCAACTTCAAATCAACGTCTTCCTCCTAATTTGCCAGCCTATAAATGGATCCAAGTGGCCGGACTTTGGACCGGCGAGGAGGACGTCATGACTGTCGCCGCACTCCGCCGTTTTGCCGGCGATCGCAAAGGCAACGTCGCCATCATCTTTGCGTTCTCGCTGATGCCGATCGCGCTGTTGACCGGAATGGGGGTCGACTACACGATGGCCACGCAAAGAAAGGCCGAACTCGATGCCGCCGCCGACGCCGCCGCGCTCGCCGCGGTCACGCCGACATTGATGGCGCAGCCGTCCGCGGCGTCGGTCACGGCCGCGCAGAACATGTTCAATTCGCAGGTGCAGAGCATCCCTGGCCTGAGCTACGCCGCCGCCAACCTGTCAGTCAACGCGGTCGACAATGGCCTCAATCGCACCGTCACGGTGAGCTACACGGCCTCCTCGCAGAATACCTTCGCCGGCGTTCTCGGTCAGTCGACCTGGGCGCTCGGCGGCAGCTCGCAGTCGACCGCGTCGGTCGCGCCCAATATCGACTTCTACCTGCTGCTCGACAACTCGCCCTCCATGGCGATCGCGGCGACCACGGCCGGCATCAACACGATGGTCAACAATACGTCGTCGCAAGGCGGCGGCTGCGCCTTCGCCTGCCACGAAACCAATCCATCGGCCGACCATCTCGGCAACCCCAACAACGAGGACAATTATACGCTGGCCAAGAACCTGGGCGTGGTGACGCGGATCCAGAATCTGAACGCCGCTACGCAATCCCTGATGGACACCGCGACCACGGTCATGGCGAACTACAACAGCAAGTACCGAATGGGAATCTACACCTTCAACACCGGAGTTAATACCATAGCCGCGTTCCCCTCGACCCCGTCGAGCGCAAAGACGCTGGCCGCCGGCATCGACGTGCTGACGGTGTATAAGAACAACTGGTTGACCTCGAACAACCAAAACAACGATGCGGATACCGATTTCGAGACAGCCATGTCGACCATCAACACCACCATGCCAGCTCCCGGCAGCGGCATGGCCGGGCAGCCGCCGCAGGAGGTGTTGTTCCTCGTCTCCGACGGCGTCGACGACAGCAACAAGAACGGCTCGCGCAACGAGGCCCTGTTCGACACCTCGTGGTGCACGACGGTCAAGAACCGCGGCATCCGCATAGCGGTGCTATACACGACCTATCTGCCGCTGCCGACCAACGCCTGGTACAATAGCCATATCGCGCCGTTCCAGCCGCAGATCGCCGGCAACATGCAGAAGTGCGCCTCGGCCGGATTGTACTTCCAGGTGAGCACCGACCAGGACATCTCGGCCGCGATGGCGGCGCTGTTCCAGCAGGCCGTCGCCACTGCCCGGCTGGTGAAGTAAGCCCGGCGGCGCGACCTTCTTAAGGAGCGGCTTTGGGCTGGCCGGCCCGAAGCCGCTCTTTTGCATGCGCGGGGGGGCGGGCTCACGGGTCTTTCTTGAGTGCCGCGTTCACCCGGGTCGTCGACGGCGTCTCATTGAAGCGGTGGCGATAGCTGCGATTGAAATAGGACAGGTCGGTAAAGCCCGCGTTGAGCGCAATGTCGCTGATTTTGACCCGCGCCAGGCGCGGGTCGCGCAGAAGCCGATGCGCGCGCTCTAAGCGCTGACCGAGAACGTGCCGTGAGAAGG
>DATDGG010000480.1:0-1543 GCA_036522235.1 Xanthobacteraceae bacterium | reverse complement strand
GCAACTGGGACTACCGCTTCTGCTGGCTGCGGGACGCAACCTTCACGCTGCTCGCCGTGATGAATGCCGGGCACTATTACGAGGCGCAAGCGTGGCGCGATTGGCTGGTGCGCGCGGTCGCCGGCAGCCCGCAGCAGGCGCAGATTCTCTACGGCATTGCCGGCGAGCGCCGCACGACCGAATGGGAGGTGTCCTGGCTGCCCGGCTACGAGGGGTCGAAGCCGGTCCGCATCGGCAACAAGGCGCACGAGCAGCTGCAGCTCGACGTCTATGGCGAGGTGATGGACGCCTTCTATCAGGCCCGCCGCGGCGGGCTGACACGCAGCGACGCTGCCGCGGCGCTTCAGCTCGCCTTCCTCGAGCATCTCGAGAAGGTCTGGCGCGATCCGGACGAGAGCATCTGGGAAGTCCGTGGCGGGCGGCGCCAGTTCACCTATTCGAAGGTCATGACCTGGGTGGCGTTCGATCGTGCCGTCAAGAGCCATGAAGTGTTTGGACGCGCCGACCATCCGCGCGCCGAGCGCTGGCGGCGCGTGCGCGCCGAGATTCACGACGATATCTGCCGCCGCGCCTTCGACCCGGAGCTCGAAAGCTTCGTCCAGTCCTACGGCAGCAAGGAGCTCGACGCGAGCCTGCTGCAAATCCCGATCCTCGGATTCCTGCCGGCGGATGATCCGCGGGTGCGCGGCACGGTGTCGGCGATCGAGCGCGATCTCCTGGTCGACGGCTTGGTCCTGCGCTACCGCAGCGAGACGGCGCCCGACGGCCTGCCGCCCGGCGAGGGGGCATTTCTCGCCTGCAGCTTCTGGCTGGTCGACGTCTACGTCCTGCAGAAGCGATGGGACGAGGCGCGTCGAATGTTCGAGCGGCTGGTGGCGCTGTGCAACGATTTGGGCCTGCTGAGCGAGGAATACGATCCCCTGCGCCGCCGGCTGGTCGGCAATTTTCCGCAGGCCTTCTCCCACGTGGCGCTCATCAACAGCGCCCTCAACCTGACCCGCGCCGCGAGCCCCGCCGAGCAACGCGCGGAAGCCGAGGTTTCTTAGGGCGCGCACTCACAATTCGGCTGGTTAGGTGTGGGGTGCTCGAGTGTCCGCTTATCCGCCAAAAAAAGCGGCACAAAGGCAGACATGCCGGGAGGTCCGTTCGGGCCAGAGCCGGACGGCCCTGTGAAAACCTGCTGCCGGGTTATTCCTATCGCAAACAGTTCGCCTTTCACTTTGGGGGAAGGCGGACGCTCGCGAGATCGGTCCCCACGACGATGTCGCCGGCGAAGCCGCTCTCCTCGACGGCTTTCCGGTAATCCGCTTAGCAATTAAGTTGCTCAAAGCTGATGCGGCCGCGGTTCTATCGCAGACCGAGGAGATCAAGGCGCGCTACAGCAGGATTTTCGGGGTGTGAATCGCCTCGTCACGGCAGCGGTGTGCCGCGTGTGAACGACCGCCCCTCAATGGCTGTTGCGCGGGATGCTCTTCTGGGCGACGCGCTGGTATTTGACCGCGGGTTTGAGCACCATGCCGTCGGCGAGCTGGTCGACCATGGC
>DATDGG010000479.1:0-1675 GCA_036522235.1 Xanthobacteraceae bacterium | reverse complement strand
GCGACATGGTGGGAGGGCAGCGCCATCTTCTTCTTCTCGGTCCACTTGTCGCCCGCGGGGTCGTATTCGAAGACCAAGGCCTTGGGCTTCCAGACCGGCGCCAGCCCGGCAAAGACATACATCTTGCCGCTGGCCGCCATGCCCAGCACCTCCTCGGAGGGATCGGGAAACGGCGCCTTGCGCTCCCATTTGCCTTGCGCCACCGCATGGGTGGCGAGCGACAGCGAGCCCACCACGCCAATGAGCGCTGCGCGCAAGAACGTGCTCGGTGAAATCATTTGTTCCTCCCCTATACGACCTTCGCACAGCCTAGCATGCATCTTCTTGACGCGACCGGGCAAATCAGATTATTCGGGAAATTGAAACTCGCGAGCTGCGCCCGGCACCGGAAACTGTGCTGGGTTTTTTGTGATCTGAAGGAGGGCCGCCAACCTCGCCGCATCTTGGGCCGTCCCGCCAAGCGATCCCGGCTGGCCTCGACCCATAACCGCGGTTCTTTGTATTCGGACTGTATTTTCAATAAACCAGCGCTGGACTGCACCCCTTGGGCGGAGGCTCAGGAGCCTGGCAATGAAATTCTACGACTGCGCCAGCGCGCCGAGTCCGCGGCGCGTACGCATCTTCCTGGCCGAGAAGGGCATCACGGTGCCGACCGTGCAAATCGATCTGCGCGCGGGCGAGCAGTTCACGGAGAGCTTTCGGGCGATCAATCCCGACTGCACCGTGCCGGTGCTGGAGCTCGACGACGGCAGGCGCATCAGCGATGCGATCGGCATCTGCGTCTATTTCGACGCGGTCAAGCCTGAGCCCGCACTGATGGGCAGCGACCCGGCCGCCAAGGCGACGATCGCGGCCGCGCAGCGGCGCGCCGAGCGCGAGGGGTTTTATGCCGTGCAGGAGGCCGTCCGCAATTTCACGCCCGGCCTGAAGGGGCACGCGTTGCCCGGCCCCGACGGCTACGAGCAGATCCCGGCGCTGGCCGAGCGCGGCCGCGCCCGGGTGCTGCGCTTCTTCGCGGCAATGGACGCCGAGCTCGCCGGCCGCGCCTTCGTGTGTGGCGAGGCCTACAGCATTGCCGACATCACCACCTTGGTGACGGTCGACTTCGCCAAATGGATCAAGCTTGCTATCCCTGAGCAATGCGTCCATCTGCGCCGCTGGTACGACACGGTCTCGGCGCGCGCGAGCGCCAAGGTGTAGGCCCGCCGTAGCCCGCATGAGCGCTTGCGGAATGCGGGAACGCCGCCCCCGGATTTCGCAAGCGCTCCATCCGGGCTACAGACGAAGCGAAAACCAAAGGAGAATCCCATGGAGCTGCGTCCCGCCGGATCGACGCCGTCGCGCCGCGTGTCGGCCGAGTGGTTCACCGGAACCGTCTGGCAGGACCCGATCATCGAGGCGCCGGCGCCCGCGCGGGTGCGGGCTGCCATGGTGACCTTCGAGGCGGGCGCGCGCACCAACTGGCACACCCATCCGCTCGGCCAGACGCTCTACGTGGTGTCGGGCGTCGGCCGGGCGCAGGCCTGGGGCGGACCGCTGCGCGAAATCCGCGCCGGCGACACCGTCTGGTTCGCGCCCGGCGAGAAGCATTGGCACGGCGCCGCGCCCGCTACCGCGATGGTGCATCTCGCCATGCAGGAGGGGCTCGACGGCAAGCATATCGATTGGCTGGAGC
>DATDGG010000478.1:0-9518 GCA_036522235.1 Xanthobacteraceae bacterium | reverse complement strand
TGAGGTTCATGACACCCTCGATTCTCAGGTCGGAGCTCCCCAACCGCTATTGCTGTCCTCTCGGCTGGTTACCGGCCTCTCGGCTCTTGCCCCCGCGCAGCGGGCTGGAGCGCAGCGACTTTGTGCTTTGGCCCTACCGGACGCCCCGGACGGCTGTTCCCGATGTCCGTTCACTGAGGCAGGGCGCAAGTGGATTATTCAAACGATAGCACACCCCTTTGCGCCATGAGACCCAGCGCTTGTGGCGTTGTCGATCGAGCCAAAGACCTCAACCTGAGCAGTTCTGGTCAGCTTTTCCCCACGAGGCGGACCTGCCCGCCGGAAGCGAGCGCGGCAGAGTCGGGCCATCATTCGGACTTGCGGAATGGCCGTTTCGGGGTCAAAACCGGCAATCATCAGAGTGAGCAAATAAATTTCCGACTTTCACCCCAAGGCAGACATCCAACACCGTCCACGACTCTCGGTGTGGTCAAAAAGCGGAACTGGACCCGGCTTATCTATAACCCCTCCCGTTTAGGGGAGGGGTGAAGAGGGAGGCGCCGCGACTGGACGCGCGTTAGTTCCCGGCGGTGACGAAGCGGTCGTCGATCAAGTCGTCGACCGCCTTCTTGACGTCCACGCCGGCCCCGATGACGCCGGCCTTCTGCAACGCCAGGCCGGCTTCGAGGATCGAGTCGCGCTGCGCGGGACCGATCTTGCTGTGGGTCAGCTCGGTGCGCTCCTTGAGCTGCTTGTCGACCACGTTCTCGGGCAGCTTGGTCACCGCGATGAAGTCGCGCTTGAGCTCGTCGTAATGGGTGAGCGCGTATTTGCGCGCGTCCTCGTAGACCGCGAGCACCCGGCGCACGAGGTCGGGCTGCTCCTTGAGGAACTCCTCGCGGGCATTGAGAATGCCCCAGGTATTGGCGGCAGCGTTGCGATAGAACAGCCGCGCCCCTTCCTCGATCTCCTTCTGCGCCATCATCGGATCGAGCCCGGCCCAGGCATCGACGTCGCCGCGGATGAGCGCGGTGCCGCCGTCGGCGTGCTGCTGCACCAGCACCGGCGTGATGTCCTTGTCGGTCAGGCCGGCCGAGAGCAGCGCGCGCACCAGGAAGATGTGCGGGTCGGTGCCGCGCACCATCGCGACCTTCTTGCCCCTGAGGTCGGCGACCGTGTTGATCTTGCTGTCCTTGGTGGTGACGAGCGCCGTCCATTCGGGACGCGAATAGACATAGACCGATTTGATCGGATTGCCGTTGATCCGCGCGATCAGCGCAGCGGAGCCTGCGGTCGAGCCGAACTCGATCGATCCGGCATTGAGGAATTGCAGCGCATTGGCCGAGCTCACGGTCTGCACCCAGACGACCGCAATGCCGTCCTTGGCCAATTCCTTTTCGATGAGGCCCTTGTTCTTGAGCAGGACCGAGACCGGATTGTAGGTCGCCCAGTCGATGCGAATCTCCTTGGGCTTGTCGGCCGCGGACAGCGACGCGCCCGGAAGAAGGGCAGCCAGCAATGCACAGGTGAAAAAGCCGCGCCGGGATCGGGGGGTCATGCGGATCTCCTTGGCGAAATAAAATATTCTATAGACCGGCGATATGGCGGGGGTCAACGGAAAATAAATTATGAAATACCGTATAATATAGAATATATTTCCCACACCGTTGAGCCGGCGCGCGGACTTCGATCGCCGGCATCGTGACAGGCGGGCTTCGCTCCGCTATCCCATCGCGCCATGCTTTCACCTGCCGAACCGATTCCGCCCGGGGCAGCCGATCTGCTCGACACGCCCGCCATCGCGGCGGCGCTGGAACAGCTCGCCGCGCTCCATGCCGGCCGCGACCGCGACATGCGCAACGCCGTCGCCCAGCATCTCAAGGCCGAGATGGCGCGCGGGCGGGCCAAGGCGGAGCAATTGCTGCTCAAGGACCGGCGCGGCCGGCGCTGCGCCGAACGGCTCTGCTTCATGCAGGACGAGGTCATCCGCATCCTGTTCGATCTCGCCGAGAAGCATCTCTATCCGGCGCAGAATCCCTCGCAGGCGGAGCGCATGGCGATCGTCGCCACCGGCGGCTATGGCCGCGGCATCCTGGCGCCCGGCTCCGACATCGATCTCCTGTTCCTGTTGCCCTACAAGCAGACCGCCTGGTCGGAATCGATCGCCGAGGCGATCCTCTATTGCCTGTGGGACATGGGGCTCAAGGTCGGCCACGCCACCCGCTCCATCGACGAGTGCATCCGCCAGTCCAAGGCCGACATGACCATCCGCACCTCGATCCTCGAGGCGCGCTATCTGCTCGGCGACCGCAAGCTCTACGACGACCTGATGGCGCGGTTCGACAAGGAGGTGGTGCGCGGCACCGCCAAGGAATTCGTCACCGCCAAGCTCGCCGAGCGCGAGGAGCGCCACCGTCGCGCCGGGCAGTCGCGCTACCTGGTAGAGCCCAATGTGAAGGACGGCAAGGGCGGCCTGCGCGACCTGCACACGCTCTATTGGATCGCCAAATACGTCTACCGGGTGCAGGAGCGCGAGGAGCTGATCGCACACGGCGTCTACGACCGGCGCGAATATACCCGCTTCCGCCGCTGCGGCGATTTTCTCTGGGCGGTGCGCTGCCACATGCACTTCGTCACCGGCCGCGCCGAGGAGCGGCTTTCCTTCGACATCCAGCGCGATATCGCGGTGCGGCTCGGCTATACGGAACATCCGGGGCAGCGCGACGTCGAGCGTTTCATGAAGCATTATTTTCTGGTCGCCAAGGACGTCGGCGATCTCACCGCCATCCTGTGCGCGGAGCTCGAGGACAGCCAGGCCAAGGCGATGCCGGCGCTCGGCCGCGTGATGGCGAAATTCCGCCCGCGCCGGCGGCGGCTGCTCAGCGAAACCGAAGACTTCGTGGTCGACTACAATCGCATCAACGTCGCCGACGAGCGCGTCTTCGCGCGCGATTCGGTCAACCTGATCCGCATGTTCCACCTGGCGCAGAAGCACAATCTCGCCTTCCATCCGGACGCGCTGCGGCTCGCCACGCGCTCCCTCAAGCTCATCGACATCCACCTGCGCAAGAACGAGGAGGCGAACCGCCTGTTCCTCGAAATCCTCACCTCCAGGCACGCGCCCGAGATCGTGCTGCGCCGCATGAACGAGACCGGCGTGCTTGGCCATTTCGTGCGCGCCTTCGGCCGCATCGTGGCGATGATGCAGTTCAACATGTATCACCACTATACGGTGGACGAGCATCTGTTGCGCTGCATCGGCATCCTGTCCGAGATCGATGCCGGCACCAGCGCCGATACGCCGTTCGCCAACGACCTGATGCGCTCGATCCAGCCGCAGCATCGCACGCTTCTCTATATCGCGCTGTTCCTGCACGACATCGCCAAGGGCCGCATCGAGGACCACTCGATCGCGGGCGCGCGCATCGCGCGGCGGTTCTGCCCGCGGCTCGGCTGCTCGCCGGCGGAGACGGAGACCGTGGCTTGGCTGGTGGAGCAGCACCTGGTGATGTCGTCGGTCGCCCAGTCGCGCGATCTCTCCGACCGCATGACCATCCAGAATTTCGCCAGCGTGGCGCAATCGATCGAGCGCATGAAGCTTCTCACCATTCTGACCACCGCCGACATCAAGGGCGTCGGCCCCGGCGTATGGAACGGCTGGAAGGCGCAGCTCTTGCGCACGCTCTATTACGAGACCGAGCCGGTGCTGACCGGCGGCTTCTCCGAGGTCAACCGCGCCCAGCGGGTCGCCATGGCGCAGGCGGAGCTGCGGGCCGAGCTTCGAGATTGGCCCCCCGAGCGGCTCGATGCCTATGTGGGGCGGCACTATCCGGCCTATTGGCTCAAGGTCGATCTGCCGCAGCAGGTCGCGCATGCGCGCTTCCTGCGCGCCGCCGGCGAGGCCAGGAAATCGCTGTCGACCGCGGTCAATTTCGACAGTTCGCGCGGCGTGGTCGAGCTCACGGTGTTCGCCCCCGACCACCCGTGGCTGTTGTCGATCATCGCCGGCGCCTGCGCGATGGCGGGCGCCAATATCGTGGACGCGCAGATCTTCACCACCACCGACGGCTGCGCCCTCGACACGATCGCGGTGTCGCGCGAGTTCGAACGCGACGAGGACGAGGAGCGGCGCGCCACCCGGGTCGCCGACACGATCGAGCAGGTGCTGCGCGGCTCGATCAAGCTGCCCGACATGGTGGCGAAGCGGCTCGCCCCGAAGGGCCGCTACAAGGCCTTCGCGCTCGAGCCCGAGGTGATGATCAACGATGCGTGGTCGGACCGCTATACCATGATCGAGGTGACCGGCCTCGATCGGCCCGGCCTGTTGTTCGAGCTGACCACGACCTTGTCCAAGCTCAACCTGAACATCGCCTCCGCGCATGTGGCGACGTTCGGCGAGCGCGTGGTCGACGTGTTCTATATTACCGATCTGTTCGGCGCCAAGATCACCTCGGCTACCCGCCAGGCGGCGATCAAGCGCGCGCTCATCCAGCTGTTCCTGCCGGACGACCAGGCTTCGACGCGGCCCGCGCGCGCCAGCGCGGCGGGCTGAGGCGGTGCGCCGAGTGAGGCGCGGAATCCGGCCACCGGTAACCGCCCCTTAAATCCCCCTAACTACCGTGCCCAGCGGGAGCTCGAGGCGGGGGGACGACCGCGTGGACGAAGACGACGACGATTCGCAGCCGGAACGCCCCAAGAAAGCGCCGAAATCCCGGCAAAAGTCCGCCGGCAAGCGCAAGGCACCCGCGAGCCGCGACACCCCGAGCCGCGACGCGCCGCCAGAGCGCTCGCTCCCGCGGCGGCTCGTCTATTGGGCGGCGGTGCTCTGTCTCTGGGGGCTGATCCTGGCGGGCGGTACGATTGCGCTCGTGGCCTCGACGTTACCGCCGATCCAGACGCTCGCCATTCCCAAGCGCCCGCCCTCGATCGAGATCGACGGGATCGACGGCAAGCCGCTCGCGGTGCGCGGCGAGATGGGGGGCGCGGCGGTTTCGCTCAAGGACCTGCCGCCCTATCTGCCGCGCGCGTTCCTGGCGATCGAGGATCGCCGCTTCTACTCCCATCACGGGGTCGACCCGATCGGGCTCACGCGCGCCGTGGTCGCCGACGTCCTGCATCGCGGCGTCTCGCAGGGCGGCTCGACCATCACCCAGCAGCTCGCCAAGAACCTGTTCCTGAACCACCAGCGCGCGCTCTGGCGCAAGCTGCAGGAGCTGGTGCTGGCGCTTTGGATCGAGCGCAAGTTCGGCAAGGACCAGATTCTCGAGCTCTATCTCAACCGGGTCTATTTCGGGTCCGGCGCCTATGGGGTCGAGGCGGCGGCGCAGCGCTATTTCGGCAAGGCCGCGCGCGCCGTGTCGCTTGCGGAAGCCGCCATGCTGGCGGGTCTGGTCAAGTCGCCCTCGCGGCTGGCGCCAAGCCGCAATCCGGATGGCGCCGAGCGCCGCGCCCAACTCGTGCTGGCCGCCATGGCGGACGCCGATTTCATCACCGAGACCATGGCCAACACCGCCATGGCGCAGCCGGCCCATGCGGTGAAACCCTCGGGCGCCGGCACCGTCGGCTATGTGGCGGACTGGATCATGGACGTGCTCGACGATCTGGTCGGGGAGATCGACGGCGATCTCAAGGTGGACACCACCATCGACCCGGCCTTGCAGGCGGCCGCCGAGCGGGCGCTGGTCGAGGAGCTCACGCAGAAGGGCCAGAAGCTCGACGTCGAACAAGGCGCGCTGGTGGCGATGACGCCGGACGGCGCCGTGCGCGCCATGGTGGGCGGCAAGAACTACGCCGAAAGCCAGTTCAACCGCGCGGTGGCGGCCAAGCGCCAGCCGGGCTCGGCCTTCAAGCCGTTCGTGTATCTGACCGCACTCGAGCACGGGCTTACGCCCGACACGGTGCGCGAGGACAAGCCGATCGCGCTCAAGGGCTGGAGGCCGGAGAACTTCGGCCGCCAGTATTGGGGGCCGGTCACGCTGACGCAGGCGCTGGCGATGTCGCTCAACACCGTGTCGGTGCGACTGACGCTCGAATTCGGACCCGCCGCGGTCGCCAAGACCGCCTATCGGCTCGGCATCGCGTCGCGGCTCGACCCCAATCCTTCGCTCGCGCTCGGCACCTCGGAAGTCTCCTTGATCGAGCTGGTCGCGGCCTATGCGCCGTTCGCCAATGGGGGCTTCGCGATTGCCCCGCACGTGGTCGAGCGCGTGCGCAGCGCGGCCGGCAAGACGCTCTACACCCGCCTGGCGCCGAATTTCGGACGGGTCATCGAGCCGCGCTATGTGGGCATGATGAACATGATGATGCACGAGACGCTGACCAGTGGAACCGCCCATAGCGCGCAGCTCGCGCCCTGGCCGGCGGCCGGCAAGACCGGCACCAGCCAGGATTTCCGCGACGCCTGGTTCATCGGCTATACGGGCCATCTGGTGACCGGCGTGTGGCTCGGCAACGACGATTCCTCGCCGACCAAGAAGGCGACCGGCGGCGGGCTGCCGGTCGAGATCTGGTCGCGCTTCATGCGCCCGGCCCATCAGGGCGTGGCGGTCGCAGGCCTGCCCGAACTCGACAACGGCATCTCCATCGCCGCGATCCTGACGCCGGGCGGGGCTCCAGTGCCGCCCGCCCCCGTCGGCGTGTCGTCCGGTTGGCCGCAGCGCGCGGACCGCAACAACACCAGCCTCGACGGCTGGTTCATCGACCGGCTGTTCGGGCGGCGTTAACGGGGCTCGGCTAGGCGCCCATCATCTCGCAATAGCGCCGTCCGCGCGGCGCGGCTTGGGCGCCAGGCCGTAGCGATGCAGGTCGGTGCCGTGGGCGTCGAGCCAGGCCTTGGCGCGCTCGTAGTCGGGGTCGAGCTGGCCGACCAGCCGCCAGAAGCGCGGCGAGTGGTTGAGCTCCTTGATATGGGCGACCTCGTGCGCGGCCAGATAATCGAGCACGTAGGAGGGCGCCAGGATCAACCGCCAGGAATACGACAGCACGCCGGTATTCGAGCACGATCCCCAGCGGCTCGATTGATCGCGGATCGAGACGCGCTTGATGTCGATGCGCAGCCGCGCCGCATAGCGGCTGCTCGCCGCTTCGAGGTCGCGCCGCGCCTCGCGCTTGAGGAAGTCGCCGATGCGGCGATCCACATGCGGCGGCTCGCCGGCGACGCACATGATGCGTTGGCCATTGTCGTCGACCTCGGTCCACACCGTGCCGCGCACGCCGCGGCGATGCACGATGCGATGCGGGATGCCGCGCAGCGGAACCGCGACGCCGTGCACGAACGGCGCCGCTTCCGGCAGCCGCTTGAGCCGCGCCGCGATCCAGCCGCCATGTTGCTGTGCGAAGTCGCGTGCTTCGCGCACACTGCCACGCGGCGGCATGGTGAGCACGACCTCGCGCGCGGCCGCATCGATGCGCAGCGTATAGCGGCGCGCCTGTCGGTGCCGGCGCAAACGCACCAGAAGCACCGACTTGTCGAAAATAATCTGCAGCGCCGATGGTTCGGTCGGACGGCGATAGAGCAATGCACGCAACGACATGGCCGTGAATCCACCCAAGAACAGTCCCCACGCCGAAATACTGCCATAACCGCAATGGGGGGGCATGGCCTCTTGCAAATAAAACGGCTCCCCCAAGAACACGGGTCCACCCGGCCCCCCGACCACTACAGCTAGCGTCTTTTAAGATATGAATCGGCCTTCATAAGTTGCCGGGAGGACTTGCAAAAGGGGCATTGAAAGTTGCCCCTAAAACGACTTTGCGACAACGGGAAAACGCAATACGCCACAAAGACTTGCGGGAATAAAGCTGGGTTGCTTCGAGACGAATCGACGAAAAAGCCCCGCCGCACGGGCCTTGCCGGCCTTTTGGCGTCGAATCCGGCGTGGGAGGACGGCCCAGGCCGGGTGTGTCCACCCGCCTATTCGCCAATTGCGGGCGTTGTCACCGGTGCCCCAGGCGCCGCCATCTCGGCCGTGGGTGCGGGCGACGCGCCGTTGGGCTTTGCCGCCGCGGGAGCGGCGGTCTTGCGCGGTGCGCTCGCGCCGCGTCCCCGCACGCCGTCGTTGGACAGAATGAAGTCGGCGATCCGCGGCGCGATCTCGGAGCGGAAGCGCGAACCGTTGAACACGCCGTAGTGGCCGACACCCGGCTGCATCCAGTGCGATTTGCGCTCGCTCGGGATGTTGACGCACAGCGCGTGCGCCGCCTCGGTCTGCCCGAGACCTGAAATGTCGTCGTTCTCGCCCTCGACCGTGAGCAGCGCCACGCGCCGGATGCGCCCCGGATCGACCGGCGCGCCGCGATGGGTCATCGTGCCGTTCGGCAGGTCGTGGCGGACGAACACCGTGTCGACCGTCTGCAGATAGAACTCGGCGCTGAGATCCATCACCGCCAGATACTCGTCGTAGAATTCGCGATGCTTCTGCGCCGAATCGCCGTCGCCTTTGACGAGATGCATGAACAGGTTGCGATGCGCCTCGATGTGGCGCTCCAGATTCATGCTGACGAAGCCGTGCAGCTGCAGGAAACCCGGATAGACGTCGCGCATCACGCCCGGATTGGGAAACGGCACCTTGGTGATGACGTTGCGGCGGAACCAATCAGTGCCGCGGGTTTCCGCCAGCGTATTGACGCTAGTCGGGTTGACGCGCGTATCGACCGGGCCGCCCATCAGCACCATGGAATGAGGGACATGAGGATCCTCGACCGCCTCCATGCGGGCGACCGCAGCGAGCACCGGCACCGAGGGTTGGCAGACCGCAATGACGTGAACGTCGCCGCGGAGAAAATGCAGGATGGAGATGACGTAATCGATGTAATCGTCGAGATCGAACGGTCCTTCGATGACCGGGACCATGCGCGCATCGGTCCAGTCCGTGATGTAGACATCGTGGCTGGGCAGGAATGCCTCGACGGTGCCGCGCAGCAAGGTTGCGTAGTGGCCGGACAGGGGCGCCACGATCAGCAAGCGCGGCTGCGGCCGCAAGGGCGCTTGCTCGAAAACCCTCGCGAAATGCAGCACGCGGCAAAACGGCCGCTCCCAAAGCGTTTCGACTTTAACGGGCACCCGTTCGCCGCCGACCAGCGCGTTCGGAATGTCCCATTCGGGCCGACCATAGCGTCGCGTGGAGCGTTCGAATACCTCGCAGGCCGCCGCAATCGATTTGCCGAAGGTCGTGACCGCCAGCGGGTTGAGCGGGTTGCGGAACAGGAGCTTGGTGGCATCGGCGAACGCCCGCGACGGGTTGAGCGCCGCCTGGCTCATTTCGTAGAACCAGTACATAGGTGCGGAAAACAGGAGTCCGCCCTCGCCGGGCACCCTGGGAGCACCTCCAAATTCACCAATCGCCATACCGATCCCTCACGCCCGCTGCGTTGCAGCATATGGCGAATCGTCACATTTATTTCAACAAAGAAGTTTTCGCGCGCCCCTCTTCCTACCTGGGACCGCGGGCGTCTCGCCCGCACCAGACTGGGGCAGGATCGTGGCGGGCGGGACGCCCGCGCTCCCAGGGGCGCGTCACTCCCCCGTCTGCAACAGCGAC
>DATDGG010000477.1:0-10112 GCA_036522235.1 Xanthobacteraceae bacterium | reverse complement strand
GTAGTGTTGCAGGCGCCGCCATAATCGTCGATGACGGTTTGATGTCGGCGGGCTTGCAATGCCGGCCCCGATCATGCATTTACAGGGTTGCGGCGGACCGCAGGGTTTGATCCTGGGAGCCGCCGCAATCGCTTCCGGAGGAGTGTAGCTCAATGGCTAGAGCACCGGTCTCCAAAACCGGGGGTTGGGGGTTCGAGTCCCTCCACTCCTGCCAGGGTTAAGCGGGCTGCATTGGTCCGCCAACGTCTTATATAGAGGGCTGCGGCCCACGCCGCTTTCGGCAGCGGCAGGAATCATGGCTAAGATCAACCCGTTCAAGTTCATGCAGGAAGTGCGCGCGGAAGCCCAGAAGGTCACCTGGCCGACGCGGCGCGAGACCGCCATCACCACCGCCATGGTCTTCGTCATGGTCGCGGTCGCCTCGGTGTTCTTCCTCCTGGCGGATCAGGTCATGCGCCTTGTCGTTACTTTCCTTCTCGGCATCGGCAGCTAGGTGACCGACGGATTTTGCGGCTATGACCAATCCCTGGTACAACGAAACGGCCGTGGCGCTCGTCATGATCGCCATCACGGCCTTCTTCCTCGTAGCCGATGCCCAGAAGGTCACGTGGCCGGCGCGGCGCGATACTGCCATTACCACTGCCATGGTCTTCTTGACCACTGCCATGGTCTTCTTGATGGTCGCGGCCGCCTCGGTGTTCTTCCTCCTCGCGGATGAGGTCATGCGTCTTGTCGTCACCTTCCTTCTCGGCATCGGCAGCTAGCGGATCTGCGGCCATGACCAATCGCTGGTACATCGTGCAGGCCTATTCCAATTTCGAGCGGAAGGTGGCCGAATCCATTCGGGAACAGTCGAAGCAGCGGCATCTCGATCATCTGTTCGAAGAGATCATGGTGCCGACCGAGAAGGTCGTCGAGGTGCGCCGCGGCCAGAAGGTCGATGCCGAGCGCAAGTTCTTCCCCGGCTATGTGCTGGTGAAGATGGACTTGACCGACGAGGCCTATCACCTGATCAAGAACACCCCCAAGGTCACGGGCTTCCTGGGGGCCGACAACAAGCCGATGCCGATCACCGAGGCGGAAGCCGCCCGTATTCTGCATCAGGTGCAGGAGGGCATTGAGCGGCCCAAGCCCTCGATCTCCTTCGAGGTCGGCGAGCAGGTGCGGGTGTCGGACGGCCCCTTTGCCTCGTTCAACGGCACGGTGGAGGAGGTCGACGACGGCCGCTCCCGCCTCAAGGTCGCGGTCTCGATCTTCGGCCGCGCCACCCCGGTCGAGCTTGAGTTCGGTCAGGTGGAGAAGCTATGAAGCCGTTGAGCGAATTCGAGGCCGGCGAGCAGGTGCGGGTGTCGGGCAGCCTGTTTGCCTCCTTCAACGGCACCGTCGCCGAGGTGGACGACGACAATGCGCGGCTCAAGGTCGTGGTGTCGATCTTCGGCCGCGCCACCCCGGTCGAGCTCGATTTTGAGCAAGTCGAGAAACTTTAAGGCAGATCGGATATTCTGACATCTGATCTCTGAAACCCGTGGCAGGTGATGGCGGCCGCCAACCGTCTAGATCCGCACCACGAACCCTGAGCCCGGCCCGTTGTTGGGCCAACGACAGGAGCAAGCGTAATGGCGAAGAAAGTTGCCGGATATCTCAAATTGCAAGTGCCGGCGGGGTCGGCCAATCCGTCGCCCCCGATCGGACCCGCGCTCGGCCAGCGCGGCCTCAACATCATGGAGTTCTGCAAGGCGTTCAATGCCCAGACCCAGAGCCTGGAAAAAGGCATGCCGATACCCGTGGTGATCACGGCCTATCAGGACCGCACCTTCACCTTCGAGATGAAGACCCCGCCGGTCTCCTACTTCATCAAGAAGGCGGCCAAGCTCGACAGCGGATCGAAGACGCCAGGCCGGGAAAAGGTCGGCAGCGTGACCCCCGCGCAGGTGCGCGAGATCGCTGAGAAAAAGATGAAGGATCTGAACTGCGACACGATCGAAGCGGCCATGCGCATGATCGAGGGCTCCGCCCGTTCGATGGGCATCGAGGTCAGGGAGTAAGGGCCATGACGGAGCACGGAAAAAGGACCCAGAAGGTGCGCGAAGGCGTTGATCGCATGAAGCTTTATTCGATCGACGAGGCCATCAAGATGGTCAAGGAGCGCGCCACCGCCAAGTTCGACGAGACCATCGAAGTGGCGATGAATCTCGGCGTCGACCCGCGCCATTCCGATCAGATGGTGCGCGGCGTCGTCAACCTGCCGAACGGGTCGGGACGCTCGGTGCGGGTCGGCGTGTTCGCCCGCGGCGTCAAGGCCGACGAGGCCAAGGCGGCCGGCGCCGATGTGGTCGGGGCGGAAGATCTGGTCGAGAAGGTGCAAGCGGGCACGATCGACTTCGACCGCTGCATCGCCACCCCCGACCTCATGCCGCTGGTCGGCCGTCTCGGCAAGGTGCTGGGCCCGCGCGGCTTGATGCCCAATCCGAAGGTCGGCACCGTCACCATGGACGTGACCACGGCGGTCCGCGGCGCCAAGGGCGGTTCGGTCGAGTTCCGGGTGGAGAAGGCCGGCATCGTCCAGGCCGGCATCGGCAAGGCCTCGTTTCCCGCTGACAAGCTCGTCCAGAACATCAAGGCTTTCGCGGATGCGGTCCAGAAATCGAAGCCGCCGGGCGCGAAGGGGACCTATATTGCGCGCGTTGCGGTCTCCTCCACCATGGGCCCTGGGGTGAAGGTCGAGCCGTCCTCGCTCTTTGCCTCGAACTGAGGCGGCGCGAGCCGGGTGGGGCAATCCGCCGCTGTCGTCCTGCGTCTACTGCGGGGCGGAAGTGCAGGATTTGCCTGGAAAACTGTCCCGTTTTGGTCAATGGGGGGCTTGGCAAGGCCCCCTTGATCCTCTAGATAGTACCCATGGGCGCGCCGGCCCCGTTTGTCGGCGCGCCTTCATGCGTCCTTCAAAAACGTGGGTGGGCCCCGACCTCTTAGAGCATGTCCTGCGGGATTTTTCTAAGGGCCGGAAGGGCTTGTGGCATCGATTGAAGGCGCGCCGCCGTTCCCTAAGCCGGAGCGGCGGTCCTGTCCAAGACTGCAGGTGCCGAGGCCCCTCTTCGGGCTGACGCTTAATGTCCTGCATAGACGGGTCGAGACCGTAAAGGGCCGTCGGTTGGCGTGCCGCGACCGGTTCGAACCTTGAAGCTCTGCGCGGCTTTGCGGTCGCGCGCGAGGGGCAGGATCAATGAGCGCCGCTTTGCTCGAAATCGGGCAGGGCGGCTGGTCGCAACCGGCGGTTCCGCATGTGCAACAGGGATTGCAATCGGACCGCCAAACCGGAAAGAGCTTGCAGTGGATCGAGCGGCTAAAAAGGAGCTGGTCGCGGAACTCAACGGTGTCTTCAAGGACACCAGTGTCGTGGTCGTTGCTCACTATTCGGGCCTCACCGTGTCCCAGATGCAGAACCTGCGCAGGCAGATGAAGCAGGCTGGCGCCGCGGTGAAGGTCGCGAAGAACCGTCTCGCCAAGATTGCGCTGGCAGATACCGAAGCAGCCGTGATCGGCCCCTTGCTCAAGGGACCGACAGTGATCGCCTATTCGCGTGATCCGGTGGCTGCGCCCAAGGTCGCCAACGACTTCGCCAAGGGCCACGAGAAATTCGTGATCCTGGGCGGGGCGATGGGCGCGACCGCGCTCAACCCGGACGGCGTCAAGGCGCTCGCCGCGCTGCCGTCCTTGGATGAGCTTCGGGCAAAGATCGTCGGCCTCGTACAGGCGCCGGCGACCAAGATCGCCCAGCTGGTCACTGCCCCGGCGGGCAAGCTCGCCCGCGTGGTGCAAGCCTATGCCAAGACAGGCGAAGCGGCGTAAGGCCCTTTGTCAGCTCGACCCGGTTCGAACCGATAGGACAAGTGAAATGGCTGATCTGCAGAAAATTGTCGACGATCTTTCCAAGCTGACCGTTCTCGAGGCCGCCGACCTCGCCAAGATGCTCGAGGAGAAGTGGGGCGTCTCGGCGGCCGCAGCGGTCGCAGTGGCGGCGGGTCCGGCGGCGGCGGCCGCCCCGGCCGAGGAGAAGACCGAGTTCACGGTCGTGCTGGCCGCGGTCGGCGAGAAGAAGATCGAGGTGATCAAGGAAGTCCGCGCCCTGACCGGGCTCGGCCTCAAGGAGGCCAAGGACCTGGTCGAAGGCGCGCCCAAGCCGGTCAAGGAAGGCGTGAACAAGGAAGAAGCCGAGAAGATCAAGACGACGCTCGAGAAGGTCGGTGCCAAGGTCGAGCTGAAATAGGCTTGCCTATTTCGGCGAAACCCCGGGCGAGCGCAGCTAGACCCGGGGATCGCGACAGGCGAGGCGTACAGCGAAAACCGCGTGCGTTGGATGCAGCGGCCGGGCGCTCGCAGGCGAGCAACCGGCCTACACAAAACGGTGATTTCGGGCCGCCCCGGAATCGCCCCATAGACCGCCTGGCGGCGGTGGCGATTGGTGGATTCGGCGTCGGGCCGAATCTTGCATAGCGGTGGCGATTGGTGGATTCGGCATCAGGCCGAATCATACATACATGAGCCTACATACATGAACCCACTGGGTCGACGCCTGTCCTGACGGTCGCGATGGATTGCGGCCTTTCGGAGAGTCGTCCCGGTCCCGGCGGTTCGACAAGGTGAGAGAAAAGATGGCGCAGACGTTCACAGGTCGCAAGCGCGTTCGTAAGTTTTTCGGGAAAATCCAGGAAGTCGCAGAGATGCCGAACCTCATCGAGGTTCAGAAGGCGTCCTATGACCAATTCCTGCTGGTGAAGGAGCCCGTCGGCGGCCGGCCCGATGAGGGCCTGCAGACCGTCTTCAAGTCGGTGTTCCCGATCTCGGATTTTTCCAACACGTCGATGCTGGAATTCGTCAAATACGAATTCGAGCCGCCGAAATACGACGTCGACGAGTGCCGCCAGCGCGGCATGACCTATGCGGCCCCGCTCAAGGTGACGCTGCGGCTCATCGTGTTCGATATCGACCAGGAGACCGGCGCCAAGTCGGTCAAGGACATCAAGGAGCAGGATGTCTATATGGGCGATATCCCGCTCATGACCATGAACGGCACGTTCGTGGTCAACGGCACCGAGCGGGTGATCGTGTCGCAGATGCACCGTTCGCCCGGCGTGTTCTTCGACCACGACAAGGGCAAGACCCACTCCTCGGGCAAGCTGTTGTTTGCCGCCCGCATCATCCCGTATCGCGGCTCGTGGCTCGACATCGAGTTCGACGCCAAGGACATCGTCCATGCGCGCATCGATCGCCGCCGCAAGATTCCGGTGACGTCGCTCTTGCATGCGCTCGGCATGGACGGCGAGGATATTCTCAACACTTTCTATCGGCAGGTGCACTACAAGCGCCACAAGGACGGCTGGCGCGTGCCGTTCGATGCCAACCGCTTCCGCGGCTACAAGGCGGTCAACGATCTGGTCGACGCCGACAGCGGCAAGGTCGTGCTCGAGGCCGGCAAGAAGCTTACCGTGCGGCAGGCGCGCCAGCTCGCCGAAAAGGGCCTCAAGGCGTTGCGCATGACCGATCAGGAGTTGGTCGGCCACTACCTCGCCGAGGACCAGGTCAACGCCAAGACCGGCGAAATCTATGCCGAGGCCGGCGAGGAGATCACCGAGAAGAACCTCAAGGTGCTCAACGAGGCCGGCTACAAGGAATTGCCGCTGCTCGATATCGACCACATCAATGTGGGCGCCTATATCCGCAACACGCTGGTAGTCGACAAGAACCTCACGCGCGAGGACTCGCTGTTCGACATCTACCGGGTGATGCGCCCGGGCGAGCCGCCGACGCTGGACACCGCCCAGGCGATGTTCCAGTCGCTGTTCTTCGATCCGGAGCGTTACGACCTTTCGGCGGTCGGCCGGGTCAAGATGAACATGCGGCTCGACCTCGATGCGCCCGACACCATGCGGGTGCTGCGCAAGGAGGACATCGTCGCGGTGATCCGCACGCTGGTCGACCTGCGCGACGGCAAGGGCGAGATCGACGACATCGACCACCTCGGCAACCGCCGGGTGCGCTCGGTCGGCGAGCTCATGGAGAATCAGTACCGGGTCGGCCTGTTGCGCATGGAGCGCGCCATCAAGGAGCGCATGTCCTCGGTCGACATCGATACCGTGATGCCGCAGGACCTGATCAATGCCAAGCCGGCGGCGGCGGCGGTGCGCGAGTTCTTCGGCTCCTCGCAGCTGTCCCAGTTCATGGACCAGACCAATCCGTTGTCCGAGATCACCCACAAGCGGCGGCTTTCCGCGCTCGGACCGGGCGGCCTGACCCGCGAGCGGGCGGGCTTCGAGGTGCGCGACGTGCACCCGACCCATTACGGCCGCATCTGCCCGATCGAGACGCCGGAGGGCCCCAATATCGGTCTCATCAACTCGCTGGCGACCTTTGCGCGGGTCAACAAATACGGCTTCGTCGAGACGCCCTATCGCAAGGTGAAGGACGGCCGCGTCACCGACGAGGTCATCTATCTCTCGGCCATGGAGGAAGCCCGTTACACGGTCGCGCAGGCGAACGTGACGATCGACGCGCGCGGACGCTTCACCGAGGATCTGATCGTGTGCCGGCATGCCGGCGACGTGCAGATGGTGCCGGCCGCCAAGGTCGACTTCATGGACGTGTCGCCCAAGCAGCTGGTCTCGGTCGCCGCCGCGCTCATTCCGTTCCTCGAGAACGACGACGCCAACCGCGCGCTGATGGGCTCCAACATGCAGCGCCAGGCGGTGCCGCTGGTTCGCGCGGAAGCGCCGTTCGTCGGCACCGGCATGGAAGGCGTGGTGGCGCGTGACTCGGGCGCCTCGATCGCGGCGCGCCGCACCGGCATCGTCGACCAGGTCGACGCCACCCGCATCGTGGTGCGCGCGACCGGGGAGACCGATCCGTCGAAGTCGGGCGTCGACATCTATCGGCTGCAGAAGTTCCAGCGCTCCAACCAGAACACCTGCATCAACCAGCGCCCGCTGGTGAAGGTGGGCGATCAGGTGAAGAAGGGCGACATCATCGCCGACGGCCCGTCCACGGATTTGGGCGAGCTCGCGCTCGGCCGCAACGTGCTGGTCGCCTTCATGCCGTGGAACGGCTACAACTTCGAGGATTCGATCCTGCTGTCCGAGCGCATCGTCAAGGACGACGTCTTCACCTCGATCCACATCGAGGAATTCGAGGTGATGGCGCGCGACACCAAGCTCGGACCCGAAGAGATCACACGCGACATCCCCAATGTCTCGGAAGAGGCGCTCAAGAACCTCGACGAGGCGGGCATCGTCTATATCGGCGCGGAAGTGCGCGCCGGCGACATCCTGGTCGGCAAGATCACGCCCAAGGGTGAAAGTCCGATGACGCCGGAGGAGAAGCTCCTGCGCGCCATCTTCGGCGAGAAGGCCTCCGACGTGCGCGACACGTCGCTGCGCGTGCCGCCCGGCGTGCAGGGCACCGTCGTCGAGGTGCGCGTGTTCAACCGGCACGGCGTCGAGAAGGACGAGCGCGCGCTCGCCATCGAGCGCGAGGAGATCGAACGCCTCGCCAAGGACCGCGACGACGAGCAGGCGATCCTCGACCGCAACGTCTACGGCCGGCTTGCCGAGATGCTGGAGGGCCGGCAAGGCGTCGCCGGGCCGAAGGGTTTCAAGAAGGATTCCAAGATCAGCCGCGCGGTGCTGGAGGAATACCCGCGCTCGCAATGGTGGCAGTTCGCCTCGCCCAATGACAAGCTGATGGCGGAGATCGAGGCCATCCGCAAGCAATACGACGAGTCCAAGAAGCGGCTGGAGCAGCGCTTCCTCGACAAGGTCGAGAAGCTGCAGCGCGGCGACGAATTGCCGCCGGGCGTGATGAAGATGGTCAAGGTCTTCGTCGCGGTGAAGCGCAAGATCCAGCCGGGCGACAAGATGGCCGGCCGGCACGGCAACAAGGGCGTGGTGTCGAGGATTGTGCCGATCGAGGACATGCCGTTCCTCGGCGACGGCACGCAGGTCGATATCGTGCTCAACCCGCTCGGCGTGCCGAGCCGCATGAATGTCGGCCAGATTCTGGAGACCCATCTGGGCTGGGCCTGCGCCGGGCTGGGCCTGCGGATCGGGCAGGCGGTCGACTTCTACAACCACGGCAAGCGCGACACCAAGCCGCTCAAGGAGCTGTTGAAGAAGATCTACGGCGAGGACGAGACCATCAAGTCGCTGGGCGAGAAGGACCTGGTGGAGCTCGGCAGCAACCTGCGCCACGGCGTGCCGATCGCGACGCCGGTCTTCGACGGTGCCAAGGAGGCCGATATCGAGCACATGCTCGATCTCGCCGGGCTCGATCATTCCGGGCAGGTGACGCTCTTCGACGGGCGTACCGGCGACGCGTTCGACCGCCGGGTGACGGTGGGCCACATCTATATGATGAAGCTGCATCACCTGGTCGACGACAAGATCCATGCCCGCTCGATCGGCCCCTACAGCCTCGTCACCCAGCAACCGCTGGGCGGCAAGGCGCAGTTCGGCGGCCAGCGTTTCGGCGAAATGGAGGTGTGGGCGCTCGAAGCCTACGGCGCCGCCTACACGCTGCAGGAAATGCTGACGGTGAAGTCCGACGACGTCGCCGGCCGTACCAAGGTCTACGAAGCGATCGTGCGCGGCGACGACACGTTCGAGGCCGGTATTCCGGAGAGCTTCAACGTGCTGGTCAAGGAAATGCGCTCGCTCGGCCTCAACGTCGACCTGCACAATTCCAAGCAGCAGCGGCCCGGTCCCGGTGAGGGTACCGAGGCCGCCGAGTAACGGAACGAAGCAAACAGACGAATGGAGGACGGAAAGCAGCTGACCGAGCGCGACAGAACCGAAGAACGTGAGACCTCATCTGTCGCCCGTCGTCTGTGCTCCGTTCTCTGAGTACCCGACAGCTCCAAACGGAGAGACTTAGATGAATCAAGAAATCATGAATCTTTTCAGCCCGCAGGTGCCGGCGCAGGTCTTCGACCAGATCCGGATTTCCATCGCGAGCCCGGAAAAGATTCTTTCCTGGTCCTACGGCGAGATCAAGAAGCCGGAGACGATCAACTACCGTACCTTCAAGCCCGAGCGCGACGGCCTGTTCTGCGCGCGCATCTTCGGGCCGATCAAGGACTACGAGTGCTTGTGCGGCAAGTACAAGCGCATGAAGTACAAGGGCATCATCTGCGAGAAGTGCTCGGTCGAGGTGACGCTGTCGCGCGTGCGGCGCGAGCGCATGGGCCATATCGAACTGGCGGCCCCGGTCGCCCATATCTGGTTCTTGAAGTCGCTGCCCTCGCGCATCGGGCTTTTGCTCGACATGACGCTCAAGGAGCTCGAGCGCATCCTCTATTTCGAGAGCTATGTGGTGATCGAGCCGGGCCTGACCGCGCTCGAGGACCGGCAACTTCTGTCGGAGGACGAGTATCTCAAGGCGCAGGAGCTCTACGGGGCGGACAGCTTCACCGCGCTCATCGGCGCCGAGGCGATCCGCGAAATGCTCAAGGTGCTCGACCTGGAGAAGATGGCGGCCGACCTGCGGGTCGAGATCGCCGAATCGACCTCCGAGCTCAAGCCGAAGAAGCTCGCCAAGCGGCTCAAGCTGATCGAGGCCTTCGTCCAGTCCGGCAACAAACCGGAATGGATGATCCTCAAGGTGGTGCCGGTGATCCCGCCCGATCTGCGGCCGCTGGTGCCGCTCGACGGCGGGCGCTTCGCCACCTCCGATCTCAACGACCTCTATCGCCGCGTCATCAACCGCAACAATCGCTTGAAGCGGCTGATCGAGCTGCGGGCGCCCGACATCATCATCCGCAACGAGAAGCGGATGCTGCAGGAGGCGGTCGACGCGCTGTTCGACAACGGCCGGCGCGGGCGCGTCATCACCGGCGCCAACAAGCGGCCGCTGAAGTCGCTCGCCGACATGCTCAAGGGCAAGCAGGGCCGCTTCCGGCAGAACCTGCTCGGCAAGCGCGTCGACTATTCCGGCCGCTCGGTGATCGTGGTCGGCCCGGAGCTGCGGCTGCACCAGTGCGGGTTGCCGAAGAAGATGGCGCTCGAGCTGTTCAAGCCGTTCATCTATTCGCGGCTCGACGCCAAAGGCCTCTCCACCACGGTGAAGCA
>DATDGG010000476.1:0-1714 GCA_036522235.1 Xanthobacteraceae bacterium | reverse complement strand
TGCGCGACCAGATCGGCAAGGGCCGGATGCGCCTCCTGGTGCAGATGGCGCCGGCCCGCGACCCGCAGCACATGGATACCCCGACCATCATGGATCTGGTGAGCACGCCGCAGGACCGCCAGATTGTCGCGCTGGTCATGGATCGCGTCGCGCTCGGGCGGCCGGTGGTGGCGCCGCCCGGGCTCGCCGGCGACCGCCTTGCGCTGCTGCGCGCGGCGTTCCGCCAGGCGATCGAGGACCCCGAGCTGCGCGCCGAAGCGGAAAAGCTGCGCCTGGCGATCGATCCGACCTTCGGCGAGGAGGCGCAGGCCGTGATCGAGCGCCTCTATGCGTCGCCCGCCGACGTCGTCGAGCGCATGCGCAAGATCGTGCAGTTTTCCGAGCCGTAGGACTTCGTCATCGCGCGGCCGGCGCGCGGCGGGCGAGCTCGCCAAGCGCGGCCGCAACTTGATCGGGCCGTTCCAAGGGCGTGAGGTGGCGGGCGCCGGGGAGCACGGTGAGCGTCGATCCCGCGATCGCCTTGTGCATGGCGTCCGCCATCGCGGGGGGCGTCGCGTAGTCCTCCTCGCCCACCATGACGGCAGTCGGCACCTTGATTGCGGACATCCCATTCCGCAGATCGCAGGCGCCGAGCATGCGGCAGGTCTGCGCATAGGCCTCGACGTCATTGCGCAAGAACGTCGCGACGCTGTCGCGAACGACCTGCGGGTTCTCCTCCCGGAACTTTTCGCCGAACCAGCGCGTGAGCTGGAAGTCGATCAGCGAGGAAAGGCCCGAGGCGCGCGCCGCGTTTGCGCGCTGCTCCCAGTTCTTCGGCGCGTCCACCCCGTACCAGGCCGTCGTATCGATGAGGCCGAGCGCGCGGACGCGCGCGGGATGCCGGATCGCGAACGCGAGCGCGATGCAGCCGCCCATGGAGGCGCCCGCCACCAGGACGGTCCGCCAGCCGATCTGATCCATGAGATCGGCGAGATCGTCGGCATGCAGCTCGACCGTGTAAGGGCCGCTCGGCTTGTCGGAGCGGCCGTGCCCGCGGCAATCGTAGGTCAGCACCGCGGCATTGGCCGCTAAACGGTCGGCAACCGGGCGCCAGAACGATCGATCCATGGCGAGCGAGTGCACCATGACGACGCGATCGGCGGCGGCGAGCTCGCCGTGAAGCGTGTAGCCAAGCCGTGTGCCGTCGCGCGCGCGGCCGATCTGTTCGGGACTTGGCATGATCTCCGAGATCAAGAAGGGTAAGCGAGCCGCATTTTGCCTTCTGCCTACCTTTGACACAATGCCCAGCCGCAGCCCCTCGCCTGCCACCTCACAACCCTGACACACCGCGTCGGATTTCCGTGCGCCCATGGTTAACGCTCGGGTTTGGCGATGGCGGGTGGCCACGTTGCAAACTCGGTTAGCCAAGCGTCAACAAATTGGGTTACTAAAATCTTGTCGCGGCGCGCAAAATCGGACTACATTGCCTGGTTGCAAAGTATCGGGGAGTGAGGCCATGCCGCTTGCGCATCTTCGTCGAAATATCTTGATCGCGGCTCTGCTCTCGATCGCGGCCGTGCCGCTGCCGGCATCAGCGGCCGACACCGTCAAGCTCGCCGCCATCACGCGCACCGTCTTCTACGTTCCGCTCTGGGTCGCGATGCATCGCGGCTTCCTGACCGACCAAGGCCTCGACGTTCAGGTCACGTTCTTCGACAATGCCGGGCGGACCGAT
>DATDGG010000475.1:0-3382 GCA_036522235.1 Xanthobacteraceae bacterium | reverse complement strand
GCTATGCCCGCGCTCCTCACCATGAGGACCTCATCCTGAGGGCGGTCCGCAGGACCGCGTCTCGAAGGGCGAGACGCGCGCAAGTGCGCGCTCCTCACCATGAGGGTTCGGAACTACGGCTCAGTTCGAGCCGTCTAGCAGCCTTCGCGCAATGACCTGTGCCTGGATTTCCGCCGCGCCTTCGAAGATCGACAGGATGCGGGCGTCGCACAGGAGCCGCGACACCGGAAATTCCAGCGCGAACCCGTTGCCGCCGTGGATCTGCACCGCGTTGTCGGCCGCCGCCCAGGCCACGCGCGCGGCGAGCAGCTTCGCCATGCCGGCCTCGAGGTCGCAACGCCGGCCGGAATCCTTCTGGCGCGCGGCAAAATACGTGAGCTGGCGCGCGATCATGATCTCGGTCGCCATCATGGCGATCTTGTCGGCGACGCGCGGGAAATTGATGATCGCCTGGCCGAACTGCTGGCGCTGCTGCGCATAGGCCAGCGCCTGCTCCATCGCGGCCTGCGCCACCCCGATCGCGCGCGCGGCGGTCTGGATGCGGGCCGATTCGAAAGTCTGCATCAATTGCTTGAAGCCGAGGCCTTCGACGCCGCCGAGCAGGTTCGCGGCCGGCACCTCGAAGGCGTCGAACGCGATCTCGTATTCCTTCATGCCCCGATAGCCGAGCACCTCGATCTCGGTGCCTGACATGCCCCCCACCGGGAACGGCTCCGCATCGGTGCCGCGCGGCTTGGGGGCGAGCAGCATCGAAAGCCCGCGATGGCCGGCTTCCTGCGGATTCGTGCGCACCAGCAATGTCATGAGATCGGCGCGCACCGGATGGGTGATCCAGGTCTTGTTGCCGGAGACCTTGTAGGTGTCGCCTTCGCGCACCGCCCGCGTGCGCAGCGACGCGAGATCGGAACCGGTATTGGGCTCGGTGAATACCGCCGTCGGCAGCACTTCCCCGGATGCGAGCTTCGGCAGCCACTCCGTCTTCTGCGCTTGCGTGCCCCCGCCCATGATCAGCTCGGCGGCGATCTCGGAACGGGTGCCGAGCGAGCCGACCCCGATATAGCCGCGCGCCAGCTCCTCGGAGACCACGCACATCGATTCCTTGCCGAGCCCGAGGCCGCCATACTCCTCCGGAATGGTGAGGCCGAACACGCCGAGCTCGGACATTTGCACGATGATGTCGAGCGGAATGTAGCGGTTCGCCCGATGCCATTCCTGCGCCTGCGGCACGACCTCGCTGTCGGCGAACTTGCGCATCTGGTCGCGGATCGCGGCGAGCGTCTCGTCGAGGCCGCAGTCCCCGACCGTGGCGTCGTGGTGGCCCAGCATCAATTCGATCAGCCGCGCCCGCCGCTGCTCATTGCGGCTCATGAGCACGGTCGCAAACGTCCCGGCCAAGCGCCGCTCGACCGCCGCCGCCGCAAGCCCCATATCGGCCGGACGCGCGATCTCGCCCTGGCTCATCGGGATACCGCCCTGGATCTGGGCGAGGTATTCGCCAAGCCCGATCTCGACGATCTGCCGTTCGATCTCGCCCAGCCGGCCGGCCGTCTGCATGCGCTCCGCATAGGCGGCGAGCTGCCGCACCGCTTCCACATAAGTCGCAAGCCAAGCCAGGTCGTGGGTCGCCCGCTGCTCGCGATCGAGCAACCCCTCCACGGTCCGCCCGTCCTTGGTCACGCGTGCGCGCACCGCCGCGGTCGCGTCGAGCAGCACCCCTTCCGCCGCCCCGACCGCGTCTCGGGCCAGCTGCATGAGCTCGTCTCCGGCTTCGCGGCGGGCGAACTCTGACGGCAATGGTGACGGCATTGGGCGTCTCCGGGTGTCGCCGCGGCCGGCCGACCGCGGCACCGAATGGTGCAATGCACAAACCTACATGGTCAATCCGCCCTTCACAAAGCAAATGCCGTGCCGTGGGGGCGGCTTAAGGGTTCATACCGAGTTCGTTAACGAGTTCGCTATTTCTATCATGCTGATAAGCGTCGGGGCCGGGGCAACTTCCTGGGGAGCGATTCGCGGCCCGCGCAACCGCCAGCACGAAGCCGCCATGCCGACGTGGATGCCGCACCTGTTCACTTTCAAGTCGCTCAACTCGAGAGTCTCGGTTCGCGGCCGTATTGTCGCAATCGCGGTCATTCCGGTCCTCGGCTTCCTGGCCAACGGCATTGCCTTCACGGCCGGTGAGACCGACGTCGAACGCGCCCTCCTCAGCACCCAACGCGCCACCGCGCTCGCGGACGCCAGCGAGGGATTCAAGGCCGGGCTCGCCGCCATGCGGATCGGGATCCGCGATTTCATCGCCGAGCCGGGTCAGGACGCGATCTCGGCCTTCGATGCCGGAAGCCGCCAAGCATCGGAGAGTCTCGGCACGATCCGGCAGTCCGAGAGCGAGGCCGAGCGCTTCGGCCTGTCCACCCTGGCCCAAAGCATCGCCGATGCTCAGGCCAATTTCCTGACCGTGAAGCAGAATCAGGAGAAGCTCGGCTTCAGCGAGGCGGAAGGGATCCGCGGCCGCCTCAACGGCGCCGGAGCTGCGGTCGAGACGATCATCCACCAGGATTTGACCTGGGTGGCCGACGAGGACGCCAGAAAGCTTCTGATCTCGCTGCTGACCATGCGCCGCTACGAGGCCGAATACCGGCTGACCCGGGCGCCGGCGCTGCGGTGGCAGTTCCTCGACGAAGTCGCGCATTTCAGCGCGTTGTTCGATTCGGTGGACGGCGCGCCCGAAATGCGCGAGCAGCTGGTCAACCAGGTCCACGCCTATTCGGACGCCTTCGCCCAGTGGGTGACCGGCGTCGACGCCGTCGGTTCGCTGATCGAGCTGATCGACACCGATACCCAAAGCGTGATCCCGCTGGCCAACAAGATTCTCGCCAACGCGACTGAACGCGCCGCGGCCGCCTCGGCCGCGCTCGCGGCCTCGCAGGCGCGCACCAAGCAGTTCATCATCTGGGTCGGTTGCGCCGCGGTGCTGATCGGGCTCGTCTTCAGCTGGTGGATCGGCCGCAGCATCACGCGCCCGCTCAGCGGCCTCGGCGACGCGATGACCCGCCTCGCCGCCGGCGACACTTCGGCCCGCATCCCGGCGACGCATGCCAAGACAGAGCTCGGCGTCATGGCGCGCACGGTTCTGGTGTTCCGCGACACCATGATCGAGCGCGAACGGCTGGCGGAGGGCCAGGCCGCCGCCGGCCAGGAGCGCGAGCGGCGCGGCGAGAATATCGCCGCCACCATCGCGCGTTTCGAAAGGTCGGTCGACAAGGTGCTCGCCAAGGTGCGCGAGGCGGCCCAGCGCCTGGAGGTCACCGCCACCCAGCTCAACAGCGCCGCCGACGAGGTCTCCGCCGAGGCGCGCACCGCCGAGCAGCGGGTCTCCGTCGCC
>DATDGG010000474.1:0-4302 GCA_036522235.1 Xanthobacteraceae bacterium | reverse complement strand
GATCTCTACGGCGTGATCTTCATCGGCCATCCCGACATGCGGAGGCTGTTGACCGATTACGGCTTCGACGGCCATCCGCTGCGCAAGGATTTCCCGCTTACCGGCTTCGTCGAGGTCCGCTACGACGACCAGGAGAAGCGCGTGGTCTACGAGCCGGTGCGGCTGGCGCAGGAATTCCGCACGTTCGATTTTCTCTCGCCGTGGGAAGGCACCGACTACGTGCTGCCCGGCGACGAGAAGGCGAAGAAGGGGCAGGGGTCATGAAGCCCACGCTCAAGCCCGGCCTGACGCATCGCTTTCGCTACAAGGTGCCGGAGAACAAGACGGTGCCCTACACTTACCCGGAATCGCCGGAGATCGCGGCGATGCCGAAAGTTTTCGCCACCGGCTACATGATCGTGCTGATGGAATGGGTGTGCACGCAACTGTTGGCGCCGCATCTCGATCCGGGCGAGGGCAGCCTCGGTGTCCATGTCGATGTCAGCCATCTCGCCGCGACGCTTCCCGGCATGACGGTGACGGTCGATGTCGAGTGCGCGGCGGTCACCGGTCAGCGCGTCACGTTCAAAGTCAAAGCCCATGACGGCGTCGATCTGATCGGCGAAGGCCGGCACGATCGCTTCGTCGTCAGGTGGGACATGTTCAATGCGCGCGTTGCGGCCAAGGCCGTGAAAGTGGCGGAGATGGCGTGATGGCCGAAGCCGCACAGCGCAATTTCACGATCAATTTCGGGCCGCAACATCCGGCGGCGCACGGCGTGCTGCGCCTTGTGCTTGAGCTTGACGGCGAAGTGGTGGAGCGCGTCGATCCGCATATCGGCCTTCTGCACCGCGGCACCGAGAAGCTGATCGAGCAGAAGACCTATCTGCAGGCGATTCCGTATTTCGACCGGCTCGATTATGTCGCGCCGATGAACCAGGAGCACGCCTTCTGCCTGGCCGCGGAAAAGCTCCTCGGCCTCGCGGTGCCGCGGCGGGCGCAGCTCATCCGGGTGCTCTATTGCGAGATCGGCCGGCTGCTCTCGCATCTCCTCAATGTCACGACCCAAGCCATGGATGTGGGTGCGCTGACGCCGCCGCTCTGGGGCTTCGAGGAGCGCGAGAAGCTCATGGTGTTCTATGAGCGCGCCTCCGGCAGCCGCATGCACGCGGCCTATTTCCGCGTTGGCGGCGTGCATCAGGATTTGCCGGGAAAGCTCATCGACGACATCGAGGCGTTCTGCACACCGTTCCTCAAGGTCTGCGACGATCTCGAGGAGCTCTTGACCGACAACCGCATCTTCAAGCAGCGCAATGTCGACATCGGGGTGGTGAAGCTTTCCGATGCCTGGGCCTGGGGCTTTTCCGGCGTGATGGTGCGCGGCTCCGGCGCGGCCTGGGATTTGCGCAAGGCGCAGCCCTACGAGTGCTATGCCGAGCTCGATTTCGACATCCCGATCGGCAAGAACGGCGATTGCTACGACCGCTACTGCATCCGCATGGAGGAGATGCGTCAGTCGGTCCGCATCATGCGGCAATGCATCGACCGCCTGCGCGCGCCCGAAGGGCAGGGGCCCGTGACTGTGGTGGACAACAAGATCGTGCCGCCGCGGCGCGCCGAGATGAAGCGCTCGATGGAAGCCCTCATCCATCACTTTAAGCTCTACACCGAAGGCTTTCATGTGCCAGCCGGCGAGGTCTACGCCGCGGTCGAGGCCCCGAAGGGCGAATTCGGCGTCTACCTGGTCGCCGACGGCACCAACAAACCCTACAAGTGCAAAATCCGCGCGCCCGGCTTCGCGCATCTGCAGGCCATGGATTTCATCAGCCGCGGCCACATGCTGGCCGACATATCGGCAATTCTTGGCTCGCTCGACATCGTATTCGGTGAGGTCGATCGATGAGCGCCGAAACGATTTGCGCTGTCCACGGTCAGTCGCGGAGAGCCTTCATCTGCCAACATCTGCTCGCCACGTTGGAAGACGAAGTCCCGAGGGGGGCGTTCTGGTGCCGCGATGAGGACCAATGCATCAACGGATACTGCGCGGAATGCGCGGCGCGGCTTGAGGCCGTGGGAGGCGAATGGACTGACGATCTCATGGCGCGGGTCGATGTGAAGCTGATATGCGAGGGCTGCTTTCGAGGGATCGCCAACCTCAACGGGTTTTCGGAGCTTGACTGATGGCCGTCCGCCGCCTTGCCGAGGACCAGCCCGCAAGCTTCGCCTTCACGGCGGAGAATCTCGCCTGGGCGAAAGAGCGGATCGCCAAGTATCCGGAAGGCCGTCAGGCTTCTGCGGTGATCCCGCTCTTGTGGCGCGCCCAGGAGCAGGCGAGCGGCTGGCTGCCGCAGCAGGCGATCGAGCACGTCGGCGAGCTTCTCGGCATGGCCAAAATTCGCGTGCTCGAGGTCGCGACCTTCTACACCATGTTCAACCTCGCCCCGGTCGGGAAATTCCACGTGCAGCTTTGCGGCACGACGCCGTGCATGCTGCGCGGTGCCGATGCGCTCAGACAAATCTGTCAGCGCCGGATTGGCGAGCAGCTCCATGTCACGCCCGACGGAAATTTCTCCTGGATCGAGGTCGAGTGCCTCGGTGCCTGCGTGAACGCGCCGATGGCGCAGATCAATTACGACTATTACGAGGACTTGAGCCCGGCGAGCTTCGAGAAAATTCTCGATGCGCTCGCCGCCGGCCGCACGCCCAAACCCGGACCGCAGACCGATCGCCAGCTCTCGGCGCCGCTGGGCGGGCCGACCACGCTGACGACGCTTGCCAAAAGCTGACAACCGATGCTCGACGACAAGGACCGCATCTTCCGCAATCTCTACGGCCAGGGCGACTGGGGCCTTGCCGGCGCGCGCGCGCGCGGCGCTTGGGACGGCACCAAGGGGTTCATCGACAAGGGCCGCGACTGGCTGGTCAACGAGGTCAAGGCGTCCGGCCAGCGCGGGCGCGGCGGCGCGGGCTTCGCGACCGGGCTCAAATGGTCGTTCATGCCCAAGCAGGTCGGCGAGCGGCCGCATTACCTCGTGGTCAATGCGGACGAGTCCGAGCCCGGCACCTGCAAGGACCGCGAGGTCATGCGGCACGATCCGCATCTCTTGGTCGAGGGCTGCCTGATCGCCGGCGCCGCCATGGCGGCCAATACCGGCTACATCTATATCCGCGGCGAGTTCGTGCGCGAGCGCGAGCGCCTGCAAGCGGCGATCGACCAGGCCTATGAGGCCAAGCTCATCGGCAAGAACAACGTCCACGGCTTCGATTTCGATCTCGTGCTCCACCACGGCGCCGGCGCCTATATCTGCGGCGAGGAGACCGCGCTGCTCGAAAGCCTCGAGGGCAAGAAGGGCCAGCCGCGGCTCAAGCCGCCGTTCCCGGCCAATATGGGGCTCTATGGCTGCCCCACCACCGTCAACAATGTCGAGACCATCGCCCAGGTGCCGGACATTCTGCGGCGCGGCGCCGCCTGGTTCGCCGGCATCGGCCGGCCGAACAATACCGGCACCAAGCTCTATTGCATCTCGGGCCACGTCGAGCGGCCCTGCAATGTCGAGGAGGCGATGGGCATTCCGCTGCGCGAGCTGATCGAGCGGCATGCCGGCGGCGTGCGCGGCGGCTGGGACAATCTGCTCGCCGTCATCCCGGGCGGTTCCTCGATGCCGCTGGTTCCGGCCGGCCCCGACCAGGCCGATACGCTGTTGATGGATTTCGACGGCTGCCGCGACAAGAAATCGGCGCTGGGCACGGCCGCCGTCATCGTGATGGACAAGTCGGCCGATATCGTGCGCGCCATGGCGCGCATCTCCTATTTCTACAAGCACGAGAGCTGCGGCCAGTGCACCCCCTGCCGCGAGGGCATGGGCTGGATGTGGCGGCTGCTCAACCGCATGGCCGAAGGCCGCGCCGAGCGGCGCGAGATCGACATGCTGTGGGAGGTCACGACCCAGATCGAGGGCCATACCATCTGCGCTTTCGGCGACGGCGCCGCCTGGCCGGTGCAGGGGCTGCTGCGCCACTTCCGCCCCGAGATCGAGCGGCGGATCGACGAATATACCGCCAATCCGCAACCCGATCCGATGCCGGCGGCGGCGGAGTGATGCCATGACCAAGCTCATCGTCGACGGCAACGAGATCGAGGTCCCGCCGGACTACACGCTGCTGCAGGCCTGCGAGGCCGCCGGCGCCGAGATCCCGCGCTTCTGCTTCCATGCGCGGCTGTCGATCGCCGGCAATTGCCGCATGTGCCTGATCGAGGTGGCCGGCATGCCCAAGCCGCAGGCCTCCTGCGCGATGGCGGTCAAGGACCTGCCGCCCAACCGC
>DATDGG010000473.1:0-9297 GCA_036522235.1 Xanthobacteraceae bacterium | reverse complement strand
GCCGAAGGTCGCGAGCTCGAGCGCCACCGTCTTGGTCAGGCCCGCGAGCCCGTGCTTGGCGGTCACATAGGCGGCCTTGAACGGGGAGGCGACCAGCGAATGGGCCGAGGCGGTGTTGATGATGCGGCCCCATTTGCGCGCCTTCATGCCGGGCACTGCGGCGCGGATGGTGTGGAAAGCGGACGCGAGATTGATGGCGATGATCAGGTCCCATTTGTCGATCGGGAACTCCTCGATCGGCGCCACGTGCTGGATGCCGGCATTGTTGACCAGCACGTCGACGCTGCCGAGCGTCTGCTCCGCGGTCTTGATCATGTCGGCGATCTCCGCCGGCTTGCTCATGTCGGCCGGCGAATAGATCGACTTGACCGCGAAATCCTTTTCGATGCCCGCCCGCTCCGTCTCGATCGCGGCTTTGTCGCCGAAGCCATTGATCATCACGTTGGCGCCCTCCTTGGCGAGCGCGCGTGCGATGGCGAGCCCGATCCCGGAGGTCGAGCCGGTGACGACGGCGGATTTTCCCTTGAGCATGATGGACTCCTGACAGTGAGCTCTGGTCGGCGGTTGACGACGAAATTTCGGGGCGCCGCGGAATGCGGTCAAATGGTCGGAGCCTCAATAACCTGGGCAAGCGCTTGCTGCGGCGCAACAATCCATTATCAGGCGTTGCATCACAATTTTGCGACCACGCCAAAGGTACCCGCGGCCGTCATGCCACCTCGGCGGTGCCTTGGACGACGTCATCGATGGTGCTGCGGGTCCCGATATCGTCGAAATGGGTGTCCAGGAAGCGGCGGGTCGCCTCCTGGCCGAGCTTCTGCAACCGTTCGAAGAACTCGAAATCGTTGTTGAGCCGGCTCCTCGGATCGAAAGGCTCGCCCGTGTCGGCCATCACGATGCGATGCAGCCGGATGCGCCGGGAATCGCGGCTGCCGGCGCCCCACGGCAGCCGTCCCCGATCGATCATCTGGTTGATATAGTCGATCGCGCGCAGCTCCGCCGACTGCGCGGCATTGAAGGTGATTTCATGGGCGCGGCCGACGATGTCGCGGGCGCTCACCGGCAGCTTGTGGCGCTGGCGCGGGTTGATCTGCACGATCAGCAGGTCCTCCGCGCTCGTTGCCCGGACGAACGGCAACAGGGCGGGATTGGCGCTGTAGCCGCCGTCCCAGTAGGATTCGCCCTCGATCTCGACTGCGCGAAACAATAGCGGCAGGCAGGCCGAGGCCATCACGACCTCGGCGGTGATCTCGCGCCCGCTGAACACGCGCGGCTCGCCGGTGCGGACATTGGTGGCCGCGATGAAGAGATGGCCGTCGAACGTGGCATGGATCAAATCGAAATCGACAAAGCGCTCGATCAGCGCCTTCAGCGGATTGATGTTGAGCGGGTTGAGATCATAGGGCGACCAAAGCTCGGAAAGCGCGCCGAGCCAGGGTGGGACCGCCGCGGCGGCGCGCGGAACGAACGAGAACAGTCGTTCGACCACCGCCCGCTGAAGACCGCCCAGGTTGCCGCCGAAGCTCGCCGCGCGCCAGAAATCGGCGAGACGCGCGCGGGCTTCCTGCGGGCCGCCGCGCGCCAGCCCGTCCGCCAGCAACACGGCGTTGATCGCGCCCGCGGAAGTACCTGAAATGCCCTCGATCGTCAGCCGGCTGTCGGCGAGGATCTGGTCCAGAACCCCCCAGGTGAAGGCCCCATGGGCGCCGCCGCCCTGCAGGGCGAGATTGATGGGCCGGCGCCGGCGCCCGCCCCGGCGCCGCCGATCAAGCCACAGCGTTGATACCGCCTTGTTCAAAAGCAGGGGGAACATCACATCAACGGGGTGAGGGAGCGGGCTCAGCCGATTCGGTGCCCGGTGCAATATGGCGCCCCCGCTTGTTGCGTTGCAATAGAAAAATGTTGCAGTGCATCAATGTAATGTGATCCTTGCAAGAGTTGCAAATCGAGTAAAATTCCACATGGCCAAAGCCAAAGAATCACGCGGCCGCAGGGCGAGCCCGATGGTGTTTCCGGGGCCCGACCACGACCATGAGCGCTGCAGCAGCGAGGCCATGGCGATTGCGGAGGCAAAGTGCCTCGAACAGGGCCGCCGCCTGACCCCGATCCGCCGGCATGTGCTCGGCGTGCTGCTCGGGAGCCACCAGCCGCTCGGCGCCTATGAGATCATGGAGCGCCTCGCCCCGCAGGGCCCGCGGCCGGCCCCGATCACGGTCTATCGGGCGCTCGATTTCCTGCGCGATTGCGGCCTCATCCACCGCATCGAAAGCCGCAACGCTTTCGTGGCCTGCGTGCACAACCATGCCAGTGCCGAGCCGGTCGTGTTCCTGATCTGCGAGCGCTGCGGCACCGTGGGCGAGGCGGCCTCGATGGCGGTCGCCGCTACGCTGAGCTCCGCGGCGCGCGCCGCCGGGTTCACGCCAAAATCGCCGGTGATCGAGATCGGCGGGATTTGCGCCCATTGCCGTTAAGGTTTGCGGGCGCCGCCACGTTGACGGGGGGCGGCCGCTCTGGCACTGCCTTTGCCAGCAGGGAGACTTGAGATGAGCCAAGCTGCGCCGGGCGCAAGACGCAAATCCGTTGCGGTCGATGTCGGCGGCGTGACGGTCGGCGGCGACGCGCCGATCGTCGTGCAGTCGATGACCAATACCGATACCGCCGACGTTGCGGCAACCGTGGCCCAGGTCGCCGCGCTGGCGCGCGCCGGCTCCGAGATCGTCCGCATCACGGTCGACCGCGACGAGGCCGCCGCCGCCGTGCCGCACATCAAGGAGCGTCTCCTCGGGATGGGGGTCGGCGTGCCGATCATCGGCGACTTCCATTATATCGGCCACAAGCTTCTGGCCGATCATCCGGCTTGCGCGCAGGCGCTCGACAAGTACCGCATCAATCCGGGCAATGTCGGCTTCAAGAACAAGAAGGACAAGCAGTTCGGCGCCATCATCGAGACCGCCATCCGCCACGGCAAGCCGGTGCGCATCGGCGTCAATTGGGGCTCGCTCGATCAGGAACTGCTCACCCATCTGATGGACGAGAACGCGCATGCGAGCGCGCCGCTCGGCGCGCGCGAGGTGACGCGCGAGGCCATGATCGTGTCGGCTCTGACCTCGGCCGAGCGCGCCGAGGAGATGGGGCTGGCGCGCGACCGCATCATCCTGTCCGCCAAAGTATCGGCGGTGCAGGATCTCATCGCCGTCTATGCGGAGCTCGCGCGGCGCTCCAACTACGCGCTGCATCTCGGCCTCACCGAGGCCGGCATGGGCTCGAAGGGCATCGTGGCGTCCTCCGCCGCCATGGGGGTGCTGCTGCAGCAGGGCATCGGCGACACCATCCGCATCTCGCTCACGCCCGAGCCCGGCGGCGACCGCACGCTCGAGGTGAAGGTCGGCCAGGAGCTCCTGCAGACCATGGGGTTCCGCACTTTCGTGCCGCTGGTTGCGGCCTGCCCGGGTTGCGGCCGCACCACCTCGACCACGTTCCAGGAGCTGGCGCGCGACATCCAGTCGTTCATCCGCGACTCGATGCCGGAATGGAAGACCCGCTACGCCGGCGTCGAAGCCTTGAACGTGGCGGTGATGGGTTGCATCGTGAACGGGCCGGGCGAGAGCAAGCATGCTGATATCGGCATTTCGCTGCCGGGCACCGGCGAGCAGCCGGCGGCGCCGGTCTTCATCGACGGCAAGAAGGTCGCCACCTTGCGCGGTGCGACGGTGGCGGCCGACTTCAAGAAAATGGTGATCGACTATATCGAGCAGCGCTACGGCCACGCCGGCGCCGGGCAGACGGCGGCCGAGTAATTCGCCGGCCGTGGCCTCCGGTCAAATCGCGCTCGCCGCGATGTTGATCGTGAGCGCCAGTAGCGCGACGTTGAAGAAAAAGGAAATGATGCCGTGGACCGACACTGTATGACGGATCGGTCGGCAGGTGATGGCCACGTCCGAAACCTGGTTGGTCATCCCGATCACGAACGAGAAATAGACGAAGTCCCAATAGTCGGGTTCCTTGAGTTCGCCTGGAAAGAGCAAGCCGCCGCCCTTGCCGCCGTTCTCGTCATAGAACTCGTGCGCATAGTGGAGCGCGAACATAATGTGGGTGAACGACCACGACAGCAGAATGGTCAGGATACCGAGCAGCAGATGGATGGGCTGGCGCTCGCTGGCGCCGCTCATGCCGAGGATGGCGATGATGGCGCCGAGGCTCGCGAGCGCGGCGGTCGCGGTCAGCGCCAAGATGACGTATTGGCCCTCGTCCTGCAGCCGCGCGCGCAATCGAATGTGACGCACATCGGCTTGCGCCATCAGGCGTAGCGCCAAGACGAGGTAGAGAGCCAACATGACGTCCCATCCGGTCAGGATGCGGACCGCGATCCGCCAATCCGACGGGGTGAGAGCGATCGCGACGAGACCGATTGCCGCCGAGATGAACAGGCGCGGCCGCGCCCGCACGATGCGGATCGGCATGGGCAGATGGCGGTGCGGGTTGGGCTGCGGCTTCTCGGTCGCGTCGGCCATGGCGGCTCCTGTCAGGGGCGCGTGCTGCGCTCAATGCACCTGCTTGACGAAAGTTTCCTCGAACAGCTTGGTCCACTTCGCGCCCTCTTCGAGATATTTCGGCAGGTCGACGAAGATCATATCCTTCGGCAGCGTCTTGACGCGCGGGTCGGTCGGCACCGCCTGCCGGTCGGCGAGGATTTTCTGGGCGTCGGTCAGGTAGAAATCGAGCAGGAGCAGGGCCGCGTGAGGATGCGGCGCTTTCCGGAACACGCCGGCGCCGGTCGGCAGCGCGACCACGGGCGGCAGGTACAGAAGCTCGACCGGCGCGCCCTCGACGTTCTTCATCTGCTCCACCCGGTAGCTGTAGGCGGTGAGCGCCAGCGGCACCTCGCCGGAGGCGACGAAGCTTGCCAGCAGCGTATGGCCCTTGCGCACCGAAATGCCGTTGGTCGCCACGATGTCGTGGAACAGCCGCAGGCCCTTCTCTTCGCCCATGGAGCCGACCACCGACAGGAACCAATTGGCATCGTCGACCTCGATGCCGAGCTTGTCCTTCCATTTCGGATCGCGCAGATCCGCATAGCTTTTCGGCACGTCCGCCGGCTTGACGATGTCGGTATTGTAGGCGCCCACGAAGACGCTCAGGCGCGTGGCGATCCAGCTGCGATGCGGCATGATGGCTTGTGGGATCAGCGCCGCGGCCGCTGGCGTGGTGACGGCCTGCAGCAGCTGCTCGCGGACCATGGGCTCCATTTCGGACCCGGACGTCTCGGCCACGTCCACGTCGAAGCGACCGCCGGCATGTTCGGTCAGCGCGCGATTGCGGATGTCCTCGGAGCTACCGCGCCATTGTTGCACCTTTATGTCGTACTTGGTCTGAAAGGCGCGCAGGATCGCCGACTGATCGGCGAGCGTCGCCGACGAATAGAGCGTGACGGTTCCCTCCCGCTTGGCGCCCGCGATCAGGCGCGCGGTGCGGTCCGGCCCGTAATAGCTGGCGAGCTCGGCGAGCGTCTGCGCCTGCGCCGGCAGGCGGTGCGCACCGAGAATTGCGGCCATGAGGGCGGCCAAATATCGACCTCTGTATCGACCTCGGATCATGCGCTCCTCCCGGGCAGGCGGGGTCGCGTGGCGGCGTGCGCCTGCCGTCTAGGCCACTTTCGGCGGCAGGTTCGTAAGCTCGGCCTGATAGGCTTCGTCCATGCGCGGCTTGAGGCCGTGGCGCGCGAGCGCGTCGGCGAACATCTGGCGCACCACCGGCATTTCGTCGGCGTAGTCGATCTGGTTTCCGCCCAGCCGCTTGCTGATCCAGGACATCGGGACGCCCTGGCTGTTGCGCGGCGAGGCGTATTTGAAGGCGAGATAACGCGCCGGCGTCGGCCCCGAATTGAAGTGCTGGTGAAACCAGGCATTGGGCGGCACGATCAAGGTGCCGTATTTCCATTCGTAGCGCTTCATCTCCTCGCCGTGCGGCCACATCAGGGAATAGCCCTCGCCCGAGAGCACGATGACGTGGGCGCCGGGCCCATGGGCGTGCGCCTTCTTGTAGGTGCCGACCGGGAATTGCGAGATGTGGCTCGCGATCGAGCCCTTGGCCATGTTGAAGCGGATGTGGCCGCCGCCGGCGCCGCGCTCCTTGGCGGTGATGAGCGGCAGGTTGATGGCGTCGGCGACGAAGTTGGTCTGCAGCAAGAAGCCTGTCTGCTCGCCCTTGGCGCTGAAATAGTCGGGCTCGCCGGAGAAGCGGTTCTTGAAATCGTAGGATGTGTTGAAGATGAAATCGAGATTGTCGTAGAGGTTGATGACCGAGGGACAGTTGGTCACCGCTACGAAGCGCACGACCTCCTGGCCGGAGCCGTTGAAATGCTGATACCAGCAATTGAGCGGCACAGCGAAGATCGATCCGGCCTTCCATTCGAAGGTGACGCGCGCCCCGGCATTGTTCCAGATCGTGGTCGAGCCGCGGCCGCTCAGGACCAGGATCATTTCCTCGAACAGATGGCGCGCCGGCTCGAGCTTCTTGCCGGGCGCGATCTCGCAGACATAGCAGTCGTTGGAGGTGCGCGAGGCTTCGTGGTTGATGTAGACGCCCTTGCCGCCGCGCCGCGCCCACGGCTTGAGCTCGACGGCGCGCAGGTCCGGCACGTACTGGGCGCTGACGATGTCGAGCCCCTCGGCCCGCACGAAACGCAGATAGGGGGTGTCCTTCTCGGTCTTGAACTTCTCGGCCATCTCCTGCGAAACCATCACGTCCTTGGCCACGAATCCCTCCCTGCGGTACGCTTGCGCCCAGATCTTCGAATGTGTCTTCGAATGCTCGGATCGGCTTGATTTAGCAGTGAGGAGAGCCCCGCCGCAATGCCGTCCCGGTCGAGGATCAGTGTACCGAGCTGATCGATCGGATTTCGCATGACGGCAGCGACCGAAGGAGGTCTCCTGCGCCCGCGCGGCGCGCGCTTCGCTCGGGCCGCGCTTTGGGCCGTGCTGATCGTGGCCCTGATCGTGCTGCTCCTGCCCTATCTGCTGGTGCCGCTCTATCGCGTCGTCAATCCGGTCTCGACCTTGATGCTGGCGCGCTGGCTCACCGGGGGCAATGTCGAGCGCGTCTATGTGCCGATCGAGCGCCTGGCGCCGACCTTGCCGCTCGCCGTGCTGGTCGCCGAGGACGACCGGTTCTGCAGCCATCATGGCATCGACTGGCAGGAGATCCATGCCGCGCTCAAGGAAGCCGATGACGACATCAGCACCGCGCGCGGCGGCTCGACCATCACGCAGCAGACCGCGAAGAATCTGTTCCTGTGGCCTGGGCGCAGCTTCGTGCGCAAGGCGCTGGAATTTCCGCTCGCACTGTGGATCGATCTCGTGCTGCCCAAGCGGCGCATTATGGAGGTCTATCTCAACATCGCCGAGTGGGGCCCGCATGGTGAGTTCGGCGCTGAGGCAGGGGCGCGGGCAGCCTTCGGCAAATCGGCCGCCGAGCTCGATCGCCGCGAGGCTGCATTGCTGGCGGCGATCCTGCCCAATCCGGTGCGGCGGAGCGCGCGCCGGCCGGGTCCGGGCGTGCGCCGGCTCGCCGGCATCTACGAGGCCCGCTCCCGCGGCGCCGCAGCGCTTGCGGGTTGTCTCGAGAACATGCAGTCCCTCTAGCGCGGTCGAGGCCGATCCTCTATAAGCCCGGCTTCCCGGACATCAGGCGCGCCGGCAGGGCGCTGCAAGGAAGATCAACATGGCTGTCCCGAAGCGAAAAACCTCTCCGTCCCGGCGTGGGATGCGCCGCTCCGCCGATGCGCTCAAGCGGCCGACCTATATCGAAGACAAGGATTCGGGCGAGCTGCGCCGGCCCCACCACGTCGATCTCAAGACCGGCATGTATCGCGGCCGGCAGGTGCTCAAGCCGAAAGAGGCCTGACCGACGTTGCCGCCTACAGGGCGCGGCAAATGGCGCGCCCCGTCCAGGCCGCCGGGGTAGCTACCGCCGCATAGACTGCGTTTGCCTCATCTGGCTCGGCGCGCCGCCGCTGGCGGGTCTGCGGCGCTTGCTGCGCGGTAGCGATGAGCTGGGCCAGAAAGACCGCTGAGGGCCTTGGCCTTGCCGGGCCGATGGCGGGGCCGGACCCGACCAGCACCAGCGCGCGGCCGGCCGGCTGCGGCGCGGCGTGTGCCCCGGTCGCGGCGGCGGCCGGTTGTGCCAAGCCAGGACATGCCGGCGAAGCGGGCTCCATTGGAGTTATGCGCGCGGCCGCCTGCATTTTCGGTCTCCAGCCTTCTGTATCAACGCGGGACAGGGCGTCCGGTCCCTGCCACCACACCGCAAGAGGCGTGCCGCGCGGGCCGGACGATTTCCGAAAGGTTTAGGAATTTCACCTAGCTTGCCGCCGCTTCGACACCCGGCTGATGGATTTGCGCCGCGGGCGGTCGACCGGAAGGGACGAACGTGGCCAACGGGGATCAGATCAATATCGCGGGCGGTGCGAACGCGCCGCCCAGTGCCGCCGGCGAGCCCACACTGCTCGATCGCGGCCGTCTCACGGAAATCCTCGAGGCCGCGATCGAGGAAACCCTGAAGCTTCGTTCCTCCTGCGGCTTTCTGCTGGCCGCGATCGACGAGCTCGGCCGCATCAACGAGGCCTATGGCTTCGACATCGCCGATGAGGTCATCGCCGCGGTCGCCAAGCGCATGCAGTCGCAGATGCGCGGGAAGGACCATCTCGGCCGCGTCGCCGGCAACAAGTTCGGCATCGTCCTGAACAATTGCACGCCCGATGATCTCGCGGTTGCGGCCGACCGCCTGGTCACCGGCATTCGCGACGAGGTGATACAGACTTCCGCCGGCCCGGTCGCCGCCACCGTGACCATCGGCGGCCTCACGGTGCCGCGCCATGCCCGCAACGTGAACGAGGTGCTGGGGCGTGCCCACGACGCGCTCTATGGCGCCAGAGCCAGGCGCCGCGGCTCGTTCCAAGCCTATCAGCCCAATCTGCGGCGCGTCGCCGAGCGGGCCGAGAACATGCGGGCGACCGATGAAATCCTTTCCGCGCTGAACGAGCGCCGCATCTTCATCGTCTTCGAGCCGGTGGTCGAGATCGGCTCGCGGGCGCCCGCCTTCTACGAATGCCTGATGCGCATCAAACGACCGGATGGCAGCCTGTTGGCGGTGAACCAGTTCATCCCCTGGGCGGAGCGTCTCGGCCTCGTCCGCCTGCTCGATCACCGCGTGCTCGACCTGGTGGCGGCCGAGATGCTCGCCTCGCCCGCGCTCGACGCGAGCGTCAATGTTTCGGCCGCATCGACCGGCGATCCGGAT
>DATDGG010000472.1:0-11650 GCA_036522235.1 Xanthobacteraceae bacterium | reverse complement strand
GGAGATCGCCAGCATCTTTGGAATGACCGAGCCGACGGTCGCCAGGTATTCGCGGCTGGCCGACCAGCGCAACATGGCTTTGGGTGCCATCCATCACCTCGACCGAACGGCCGGGGAACAAAATAAGACAGTAGCGAAGTTGACGATTTCGCGATGATATCACCCCCTTGATTTCATTCGCAGCAAACGAATTGGAGAATCGGCGTTAACTCTTTGAAAAGCTTGGAATCAAAGCTTCTGTTGATAATTCTTTGCCAAGGTCGGCGACCAGATTACCACAGAGGCGTCGTGGTTCGTTCGCCCCGCGCATTTTCCGCCATGAGCATCGCCCTCAACCATCCGGCCGGTCGACAGAATATCGCGGCGGCGGACCTCCCCTGCTTGGGGCGGATCGCCAGGGTCGAGGTTTTCCAGGACCTCGAGGCGGCGGAGCCGTACTGGCGCGCCTTGGAACGGGACGATGCCTGGACCACGCCCTATCAGCGCTTCGATCTGCTGGCCGCCTGGCAACGCCATGTCGGCGCGCGCCAGGGCATCGTCCCCTACATCGTGGTCGGTTTCGATCTGGCCGGCCGGCCCCTCTTCCTGTGGCCCTTGGGCCGCAAGCGCATCGGGCCGTTCACGCTCGCGGGCTTCCTCGGCTCCAAGCATGCGAGCTTCAATATCGTGCTGTGGCGTCGCGATCTCGCGGCGACGATCAGTGAAGAGGAGGTGCGCGGCGTGCTCGGGCAAATCGCGCGGGCCCGCGACGGCGTCGATCTCATCGCTCTTTACTGCCAGCCGCTGAGCTGGGCGGGCATTGCCAATCCGTTGGCGTCGCTGCCGCGGCAGCTGTCGGCCGAGGACGGCTCGTGCCTTCACCTCGTGCCCGGCGGGGCTGCGGCCGCGGTCAGCCCGGGCATGCAATCGCGGCTTCGCGATAAAGAGCGCAAGCTCAAGAAGCTTCCCGGTTACCGCTACCTCCAACCCGACCGCGCCGAGGATATCGATCGCCTGCTCGGCGCCTTCTTCGAGCTCAAGGCCGTGCACATGCGCTCGCAAGGCCTCACCAATGTCTTTGCCGAGCCCGGCGTTGCCGAATTCGTGCGCGCAGCCAGTCATATCAGGCTCGCCAACGGCCGACCGCTGATCGAGCTGCATGCGCTCGAAGGCGGCGGCGAGGTGCTGGCGGTGTTCGGCGCCATCGTCGACCGGTATCGTTTCTCGGCGATGTTCAACAGCTATACGCTGAGCCAGCATGCGCGGCACAGTCCGGGCCTCATTCTGCTCCGGCATATGATCGGCGCCTGCGCGGAACGCGGCGCGGCGAGCTTCGACATCGGGGTCGGCCGCGCCCACTACAAATCATTCTTCTGCAAGGAGCCGGAGCCGCTGTTCGATACCTTTCTTCCGCTCACGCCGCGCGGACGTCTCGCGGCGCCCGCGTTCCGTGCGGCATTCGCCGCCAAGCGCGTGATCAAGAGCAGGCGCGCCCTGTGGGCTGCGGTCCAGTTCTGGCGTCGCTTCCGCGCGCGGTAAAGCGAAATCGCTTGAGATTGAATCGCGATTTCGCTGGAGGCGTGCGTCCGTAACTCTGCCTAGGGTGCAGCTAACAAACTTGATCTAATCATCCAGGCTGCACAGGCTACCTTGCGCGCCCACGATGCAGGATTCTACGGTACACGATTGCCCGACATGGTACCGGACTGTTGTCATCGCAAATCCATCCAAATGAAGCACGAGGTTCGGCCTCATTTCGGCATATTGAGGCCGACTTGATCTTGCTTGCTTGCGCTCGTGCTGATCGTCGGGATACGGCGCTTGCCGAGGGGATCCCGGCGCTCAAAATCTGTGACTGAAGCTTCTCGCCGCGATCCAAATATTTTCCGGGGCAAGACTTTTTGGCTCCCGCGATCCCGATCGCGCGAGTCGAGGGAGGGGGCATGACTTCGCGTGCATCGAAACCGATGGCGAAAGCCGCGTCGGCCTGGTGGGCTGGCGCGATCGTGTCGATGATGATCGCAACGACAATGATAGCAACAATAACCTTCGCGCCGCGGCCGGCCGAGGCGCTGCCGAGCTTCGGACGCCAAACCGGACTTGCCTGCGGAGCGTGTCACACCGCCTTTCCGCAATTGACCCCGACTGGCCGGCTCTTCAAGATCATGGGCTACACCCAGATGGCCGCCGGCACCAAACCGCTCGGCGCGACCGGATGGGTGCCACCAATCTCCGCCATGACGATCTTCGGCTTCACGCATACCGCGACGCCGATGGACAATGCCGGATCGCCGCTTAACAGGAACGACAATGTCGAGCTGCAGCAGGCCAGCTTGTTCTATGGCGGCGCGCTCACGGAGCATGTCGGTGCGTTTGTGCAAGCCACCTATGCGGGACCGCAATTTGGTCAGCCGGCAGCTAGCCAGTTCACGTGGGACAATCTCGACGTTCGCTACGCCGAAAAGAAGAGCTTCGGCGGAATGTCCGTGGTCTACGGTGTGAGCGTGAACAACGGCCCGACGGTCCAGGACCCATGGAACACGACGCCGGCCTTTGGCTATCCGTTCTTGGCTTCGAATCTTGCCAACACGCCCGCTGCCAAGACGCTGCTCGACAACGCCTTCGCCGCCCACGTGCTCGGCGCCACCGCCTACGTGTTCATCAACGATATGCTGTACCTCGAGGGAGGCGGCTACGGCACGCTCAACGCGAATCTTCAGAGCGCGCTGGGCGTCGTCGCCCTGAACGGTCCGCAGACGACCGGTGGCATCCCCTATTTCCGGGTCGCCTTCGCGCCGACCTGGGGCAAGCATTCATGGGAGATCGGCGCCTTCGGCCTGTCCGCCAACGTCGCTCCGGCGCCGTTCCTGACCCCCTCCTTCAACCAATTCCGCGACGTCGGAGTGGATTCGCAATATCAATATATGGGTGACGGCTATGTGGTCACCCTGCGGGGAACCTACCTTCACGAAATTCAGGTGCTTAATGCGAGCTTCGCGAACGGCCTATCGGCCAACCAGACAGACACGCTCAACACCTTCAGAGCCCAGGCGGAGCTCGCGCTCGGCGGCACGGTCAACAAGTGGATCCTCACAGGCGGCTATTTCAATACCTGGGGGAGCTCCGACACGCTCCTTTACGCCGGGAACAGCACGTTCAGTCCCAACAGCGACGGCTTTACGGCCGAAGTCGCCTTCATGCCGTTCGGTAAGACCAATCCCCCGGCGATCTGGCCGTGGTTCAATACCAAGATCGGTCTGCAATATGTCTGGTACAACAAATTCAATGGCGCGAGCCTCAATTTCGACGGTGCTGGCACCAATGCGCGGGACAACAATACATTGTATGCCTACGTTTGGGCCGCATTTTAGCAGTCGGGCGCGCTGTCCGCCGGTGGCGACTATTGCGCCGCCGCGGGAGGGGAAGGCTGCGCGGCGGTGGGGGGTATAGGGCTCGGCCGGGCGCCCGGAGCGAAGAAAGGCGGCAGCGGGGAATTCCCGCGCGAGCGGCCTCCGAAGGCAAAGAACGGCCGTGGCGGCCGGCAGAACAAGTCGCCGCGTTCCGCCAGGTCCGCAATCAATCCGTCGGTGATGTTGACCTCGAGGGCCTGCTGCTTGGCGCTGGCCCAGAACTTCCGCACGGCCTGCCGGGTCTGATCGCCGAGCTTGCCGTCGACGCGGCCCTTGAGGCATTCGAGCCGCCGGAGCTCGATCTGCGCCTTGCGTATCTGTTCGGGCGAATTGGCCGGCGCCGCCGCCGGCGCGTCGGGCACGCCCGTTTGGCCTGACGCGCTCGCCTCTCGGCCAACGTCAGAAGCACCCTGCGCAAGCTCGATCATGTGGCCCGCGGCAGCCGCGCCCGCCGGCAGCGCACAGAGCGAAATTACAATCGCAGCCGATCCGGCCCACCAGACACAGCCCTGCATCGCCAACCTCATCTACGTGATGCGTCGCCCGCCGCAGCGGCGGCGGGCGGACCTTAATACCGATGCGGTCGCCGAGCAATCAGCGCCCGACCGACCGCGAGGTAGACAGTGCGCGATGAGCGTGAAAACATGTTCGGCGTGCTTTTGGATGCGAATGGTGAACTGATCTCTGCCATGGCGAGATTGCCCCTTGCTCACTTTGCAACACTTGCAAGCGGCTTCTCGCTCGCCTGCGCGGTGGCGGTCGGGCCTGCCCGGGCGGCGGAGGATGCCGCATGCCGCGAGCTTGAACGAAAGTTCGATCTCATCAAGGTCGACATCACCTCCCTTCAGCTCAACTCGGCGCTGTTCTCCGCGGCGGACGCCGGTTGCGATCTGTTGGCGCGGCGTTTGTTGAGTGGGGGCGCCTCGCTCGATGCGCGCGACCGGCTCGGCGCCATGCCGCTCGCCCATGCGGCACGGGCGGGCCAACGCGCATTGGTCGAGCTGTTCCTCGCCAGCGGCGCCGCAATCGACGCCCGCGACCTCGCAGGTTCGACCGCGCTCTATGGGGCGGTCGAAAGCGAGCGCCCGGCGACCGCGGCGTTGCTGCTGGCCAAACGCGCCGATCCAAATCTGCCGGGGCGGTCGGGCGTCACGCCGCTTGCCGCCGCCGCGTTCAAAGGCAATGACCGCATTGTCGAGCTGCTGCTTGCCCGCAACGCCGATCCGAACACCGTGGATGCGACCGGCAAGGCGGCCATCACCTATGCGGCCGCGCGCGGTTTCCCTGACATCGTGCGCCGGCTGCTCGACGCCGGCGTCGACGCCAAATTCCGGTACGGCAGCGATCTGACGGCGCTCATGTGGGCCGCGGGTCACGAGGACGGTGTCGGGGCGCAGGCCGCCGAAAGCGTCGTCGATCTCCTGCTCGCCCACGGGGCAGCGATCGACGCGATCGACGATCGGGGCCGCACCGCATTGATGATGGCGTCCGAGCTCGGCCATGCTGAGATGGTCGAGACGCTGATCGGCCGGGGAGCCGACCGGAGCGCCCGGGACAGAAGCGGCAAGACCGCGTTCGATCTGGCCGCCAACGAGAACGTTCGCCAGAAGCTCGCGGCGAAGTGAGTAAAGACCTCAGAGCCCCGCCAGATATTCGGCCAGTGCCGAAATTTCGTCCGCTGAAATCGACTTCATCAGGTCGGACATGCCGGGATTGTTGCCGCGGTTGCCGTTGCGGAAATCCATCATCGTCTGCGCCAGATATTCCTTCCACTGACCGGCGAGCCGGGGCTGGGTTCCTTCGCCCTTGTATCCCTCCTGGTGGCAGCTCGTGCACACGACCGACGTGCTCGCACGCAGCGCCCGCGCCGCGACGGCCTCTGCCGCGCGCGGCTGCCCAAGATCGGGCAATGGCTTCTGCGAAAAAAATTGCGCAAGCACCATCATGTCATCGCGCTCCAGCGTCGCCGCGACGGCCGACATCTGGTCGTTCTTGCGCGCCCCGCTCTTGTAGTCGCGCAGCTGCAGATAAAGGTAGCCGAGCTGCTGGCCCCATATGACCGGCGTCGTGTGCTGCTGCGGGGCGCCGTTCTCGCCGTGGCAGGCGGCGCAGAGCTGCGCCTTCTGCTCGACCGTCTGGGCGCCCGCGGAGCAAGGCAGGTCCGCGAGCGCCGCCGCAAGCGCAACGACGATCCCGCGGGCACCCAGGCACGCCGTTTCCAGGATTACGGCCATTCTCTGTACTTGGTCATGGTCGCACGACAGTGGAAGACGGGACCAAAAAGTTCCGTCTTCCATGATGCCGACCGGCCGGCTGAGATGCCGGCGCATCACGGCTGTCATTCCGTCGTAAAGGCGATGATGGCATTGCCGCGCTTGGAGTCGATTTGAACGTTGCCGCCCGCGCCGACCACGATATATTGCTTGCCGCCCACGGTGTAGGATGACGGCGGCGCATTGACGCCCGCTCCGGCCTGGAATCCCCACAGCACCTTGCCGTCGCGCGCGTCGTAGGCGCGGAACCGGCCGTTGGCTTCGCCGGCGAATACCAGTCCGCCGGCCGTGGCAAGAATTCCTCCGATCATCGGTTGCGGCGTCTTCACCTGCCAACGAATCTTGCCGGTATTGTAGTCGACGGCGGTAACGTTGCCGGCCTGCTCTTCGCCCGGGATCAGCTTGAAGGCGCCGCCGAGCCATATCTTGCCCTGCGGATAGGGCGAGCTCTGGACCTGATAGGTCATCGGCTGATGCAAATTGATGGCATAAGCCAGGCCCAGGCCGGGGTTCGTCGCGATCGGCGACCATTCGACGCCGCCGTTTGCGCCCGGCAACATACGGGCGCCCGCGGCGGTGGGGAGCGTCCACATGTTCTCCTGCGCCACCATGGCTTCGGAGAAGCGGATCAGGCTGCAGTCCTTGCGATCATGAACGTAAATGTGGCCGGTCTTGCCCGCATGAAGCACGGCGGGGATGACCTTGCCGCTCTTGTCCTTGGCGTCGACCAGAACCGGCGGGCTGACCGAATCGAGATCCCACACGTCATGGGCGATGTATTGAAAATGGCAGACATACTTGCCGGTTTCCAGGTCAAGCGAGACCAGCGAGTCGGTATAAAGATTGTCGCCGGGACGCAGCGAGCCGTCGAGGTCGGGCGAAGGATTGCCGACCACGAAATAGATGCGATCGGTCGCAAGATCGACCGCCGGGTTCTGCCATACGCCGCCGCCCAGCGTCTTATAGGGATCGCCGTTCTTGGCGAGCGCATCTTTTTCGGCGGCGATGTCGCGGTGCATGTCGCGGCCGGTGGCGTCCTTCTCGGCCCATACGCCGACCGAGCTCTCAGGCGTGGTGTTGAAGGTCCAAAGCAGCTTGCCGTCCTTTGCGTCATAAGCCTTTACGAAGCCGCGGATGCCATATTCGCCCCCATTGGTCCCGATCAGGATTTTGCCTTTGACCACGGTCGGCGCCATCGTCTCGCTGTAACCGAGCTCGGGATCGCCGATGTCCGACTGCCAAACCTTGTTTCCGGTTTTGGCGTCCAAGGCGACCAGCTTCGCGTCAAGTGTGGCGAGATAGACTTTGTCCTCGCTGACCGCGACACCGCGATTGTTGGGACCGCAGCAATAGGTCGTGATCGGGCCGAGCTGATGCTTGTAGTGCCACAGTTCTTCGCCGGTCCGCGCATTGAGCGCGTAGACGTGGCTGAACGAGGTCGTGACATACATCACTCCGTTCACGACGATCGGCGATGTTTCCAGCGACTCCCTCACCTCGGTCTGGAATATCCAGGCCGCATGCAGCCGCTTCACATTCGCAGCGTTGATCTGCTTGTTGGGATAGAAGCGTTTCTGCGTATAGTCTCCGTTCGTCAGCAGGAAATTATTACCGTCGGCGGCCGCGCGATCGAGCATGCTTTGCGTGACCCCTTGAGCAGCTGCAGCGCTCATTTCGCAGACCGCAAGCGCGAACGCGCCGGCGACAAGCACAGTCGTACCAACTGAAGCCATGATGATTCCTCCCATGTCTTATTGAGTAGACCGGTTTCACCGCATTGCCGGTTCAAGCTTTACGACCGCGAGCGTGCCCCTCGGCTCGAACAACTGTCAAGGCAAAGCTACGTCCGGCCTATCCCACCGCTGCTGACCGCATCTGCACTCTCGCTCGCGACCTTCCGACTGTGCGGCCATCTTATGTGCCATCACTTGCCGGAAGCGATTGGCCACCGACCAGTTCGCTATCGCACCAATCGGTCGGTGACGCGGCGGGCGCGCAAGCTACCCGCGGTTGCGCAAGCCCGCCGCAATCCCGTTTATGGTCAGATGGATACCGTGGACGATCCGCTCGTCCGCGTCGCCGGCGCGGTGGCGATTGAGAAGCTCGATCTGCACGTGATTGAGCGGATCGAGGTAGGGGAAGCGGTTGCGGATCGAACGCGCCAGCAACGGATTGGATTCGAGAAGCATCTCCTGGCCCATGATCTCGAGCACGGCCGCAATCGAGTCGTGCCACTCCTCGCGCAGCCGCGCGAAGATGGCATCGCGCAGCGCGGAATCCTTGACGAGCTCGGCATAGCGCGACGCGATCGCGATGTCGCTCTTCGCCAGCACCATATCCATGTTCGACAGCAGCGCCTGGAAGAACGGCCATTGGCGGTACATCGCCTGCAGGACCGACATGCCGTTCGGGTGCGCCGCGAGCCAGGCCCTGACGGCCGAACCGAAGCCGAACCATCCGGGCAACATCAGGCGACATTGCGCCCAGCTGAAGACCCACGGAATGGCCCGCAAGTCGACGATGCGCGATGAGTTCGTGCGCGAGGCCGGCCGGCTGCCGATATTGAGGTTCGCGATCTCGCCGATGACCGTCGATTGCATGAAGTATTGCTCGAAGCCCGCGGTCTCGTACACCAGGCCTCGATAGGCTTGGTAGGCGTTCGCGGAAAGCTGTTCCATGGCGGCAAGGTATTCCTCGCGCGGCGCGGATTCGGGTGGCTGCAGGAACGTCGCCTCGAGCGTCGCCGCGGCGAGAATCTCGAGGTTGCGTCGTCCCATCTCGGAATTGGAATATTTGCTGGCGATGACCTCGCCCTGCTCGGTAATCCGGATCGAGCCCTGCACGGCGCCGCCCGGCTGCGCCAGGATGGCCTGGTAGCTTGGGCCGCCGCCGCGGCCGACCGACCCGCCGCGGCCGTGGAACAGGCGGAGCCCGACGCCGCGGCGGCGGAACACCTCGATCAACGCGAGCTCCGCCTTATAGAGCTCCCATCCCGAGGTAAGGTATCCGCCGTCCTTGTTGCTGTCGGAATATCCGAGCATGATTTCCTGGGAGCGGCCGCGGCTGTCGAGCAAAGCCTGGTAGTCCGGCAACGCCAGCAGCCTGTCCATCACGGCGCCGCAGTTGCGCAGATCGGCAATGGTCTCGAACAGAGGGACGATATTCATGGCAAGCGCGCGCTCGCGCGGACGCAGGAGGCCGGCTTCCTTGAGCAGCAGCGCCACCTCAAGAATGTTGGAGACGCCTTGCGTCTTCGAGATGACATAGTTGGGAACGGCCGCCTTGCCATAGCGGTCCTGCGCCTGCGCGGCCATGCGCAGGATTTTGAGCTCCGAGGTGGTTTCGTCGGAATAGGAGAGAAACGGCGAGGTCAGCGGACGCGAGGTCTTGAGCTCGTCGAGCAGCAGGGTGATGCGCCCTTCCTCGGTGCGCCCGCGATATCCGACGTCGGGATACACCATGTCCACCAGCTCATGGACCGTGCGCTCGTGGACGTCGGAGTTCTGCCGCAGGTCGATGGCGGCGAGATGGAAGCCGAAGACGTCGACCGCGCGGCGCAGGCTGCGGAGCCGGCCGCGCGCCAGCGCCGCCGAACCGTTGGCGACGAGCGAGCGATGCAGGATGTCGAGGTCGGTACGCAAGTCGGCAGCCGCCGCATAGGGCGGCGCGCCGCCGTTCGGCTCGCTCGCAGGCTCGCTTTTGTTCAATGCCCAAGCTGTCGCGGCGAGCCGCGCGTGGATCCAGGAAAGGGCGCGGCGGTAAGGCTCTTCCCGGCGGTGGGGCGAGCGGTCGGGTGAGCGCTCCGCCAAATCCTTGAGCTCCGCCGATATGCGCACAAGCTGCCCGTCGAGCGACAGTTCGCCCCCCAGCAGGAGCAGCTCGGCGAGGTAGAAGTTAAGCGCGCGGCTGCTCTGCAGGCGTAGCGCCTCACGCAGAACGTCGGCGGTCACAAAAGGATTGCCGTCGCGGTCGCCGCCGATCCAGCTCCCGACGCGCAGGAATGATGGCAGCTCGCCGATGTCCCACTCGGCGTCCGCCGAGCGAAGCTGGCCTTCCAGGTCGGCGTACAGCCGCGGCAGCTGGCGCAGGAACGTATGGTCGTAATAGGCGAGGCCATTGTCGACCTCGTCGACGACAGCAAGTCTGGTCCGGCGCAGGATATTGGTCTGCCACATGATGAGGACGGCCCGGCGCAGGGCCTCGCTGTTGGCCGCGAGCTCTTCCGGCGTTGCCTCGGCCGGGTCGCGCTCCGTCAGCAGCTGCGCCACTTCCATTTCGCGGTCGATGGTGCTGCGGCGCCGCACCTCGGTCGGATGGGCGGTGAGAACCGGGCTGACAACGCTGTTGGCAAAGACGCTCTGCAGTTGCGCGCCCGAGACGCCGGCCGCGCGCAAGCGCTCGAGCGCCAGAACCATGCTTCCCTCGCGCGGCGCCGAGGCGGCACGCGCATGGGCGCGCGTACGGCGGATATGATGCTGGTCCTCGGCGATGTTGGCGAGGTGCGAGAAGAAGCTGAAGGCGCGAATGATCTGGATAGTCTGCTCGTGCGAGAGCGATCTGAGGATTGCCTCGAGATCATGGCGCGCCTCCTCCTCGGCATCGCGATGAAAGCGGATCGAGGTCTGGCGAATTCGCTCCACGGTCTCGAATGCCGGTTCGCCCTCCTGCTCGCGCACGGTATCGCCGAGGATGCGACCCAGCAGGCGGATATCGTCGCGCAGTGGAACATCCTTGTCGGGGATTTCGACCGAGTTCTTGACTGACATGGTACGGTCCGCACTATCGGCACGAAAGGAGAAGCATATCCGATATCGGGGCACTCCGAGTCATGGCCGCGATCACGCTTGCGCGCGCGGCGCATCAGCGAATACCTCCGCACGTCCTTGCCAACGGTCGCCGAGACGGCAGCTTGACCGCACTGCCGCGCGCGAGCAATCTGTCGTCCGCGCAGCAATGATCAAAAAGACGAAAGATAAGGGAGGCGCCGGTTATGGATCCGATCAGACGCAACATACTGGCAACGGGCGCCGTGGCGACGGCGATGGCCGCAGCGCGGCGCGTATTTGCTCAGCAGACCGGGCAAGGAGGAGCTGCCATGTCCTTCTACGAAAAAGGCGCCGTTCGCATTCACTTTGAAGAGGCCGGTTCCGGCTTCCCGTTGCTGCTCATTGCCGGCGGCGGATTGAACTCGACGATGGCGGGCTTCACCCGCGCCGACCCCTTCAACCCGATCGAGGAGTTCAAGGGAGAGTACCGTTGCATCGCCTCAGACCTGCGCAACGCCGCTGGCGGCCAGTCCTCCGGCCCGCTGGAGATCGACCGGCCGTGGGATTCATACACCGATGACCACCTCGGCCTGATGGATCACCTTCGCATCGACAAGTTCATGGTGATGGGCTTCTGCATTGGCGGCCCTCTGGTCTGGAACCTGTTGCGGCGGGCACCTGACCGGATTGTCGCAGCCGTTCTGGCGCAGCCCAGCGGGTCGCGCCCGGAAATGCGCGACCTTTTCTACGAAGGCAATATGAAGAACTGGGGTCCGGCGCTGGTCGCCCGACGGCCCGACATCACCATGGAGATGGTCGACAAATTCCTGACCAAGATGTACCGCACCAACCCCGACTTCGTTTTTACCGTGACGCGCGATTTCGTGCGCAATTGCCAGACCCCGGTGCTGATCCTGCCGGACGATATCCCGGCGCACCCTTACGCCGTCGCGATGGAGGCTGCGATGCTCGCGCCGAAGGCCGAGGTGAGCCTCTTCCCGTGGAAGGAGCCCAAGGAGCGGATTCCCCTGGCGGTGCGCCAAATCCATTCCTTCCTCAAGGCGCATCTGCCTGCTTAGTTGGCGGCGACATCTCCGAGCAGATCGTGGTGCGCAATGTCGCGAAATGACCGGCGGGGCCGGCGCCGGATCTGGAACGATGGAAACAGGTCGATAGCCCACGAAGGATCATGCCATGTCTGACCCCAAGCTGCCGCCCCGCG
>DATDGG010000471.1:0-1737 GCA_036522235.1 Xanthobacteraceae bacterium | reverse complement strand
CCTATCGACGGAATTGACGGGTCCTTCCCGTCGGGTCCTCTCGAAGAGACCGGCGAAGTCGGCCAGGCTCTCCTGCGGGTCTTTCTCGAAGGAGTCAGTAAGACCTTCCCGCGGGAACTCATCGACCGGAGAAACAACGAGGGCAGGCTCGGGACTGCGGTGCCGTCGCGAATTTGGTTGGAATTGTTCGGCGCGCGTCTCCGGAGAACTGATGATATCTGATCAGGCGGCTAGATCAATCGGCTGATCACGAAGCTTGCTGGCAAGGGTCTGCCAGCCGTCGACTTTGCGCATGCTGATCTGCCCGGAAGCCAGCAATGCCCAGAACAACATCGCAGCGGTCTCGGCGGACGGCAACACGGTCTGCGTCTTGATGCGGCGCTTGAACTCTTCGTGCAGCCGCTCGATCGCGTTGGTGGTGCGAGCGCTCCTCCATTGGCTCGGTGGCAGCCGCGCGAAAGCAAACAGACACTCGCCCGCCTCCTCGAGGCTGTCAGCGACGGCACGATGCTTGAGCCGCCATTTGCGCAGGAAGGCCTTGCGGCGGGCGGTGATCTCCTCGGGTGTTGCGGCGTAGATCATGTCGTTGTAGTCAGCCGTGACTTCCTCGTGCAGGCGCTCCGGCGCATGCGCCAGCAGGTTCCTATGCTTGTGGACCGTGCATCGCTGCACCGGCACGCCATCCCACACGGCGGCAATGGCCTTCTCAAGTCCACCTGCGCCGTCGACGATCAGGAACTCGGGACGCCGCAGACCGCGCTTGATCAAATCATCGAGCACCGTCCGCCAGGCCTCGGCGCTCTCGCTGCCCATGCTCTTGACCGCGAGCAGCACCTTCTGGCCGTCGGCGCGCACGCCCATGACGACGAGCAGCGGCATCGACGTCGCCTTGCGATCGAGCCGCACCCGCACCACGGTGCCATCGAGGATGAGGCGGACGATCGGTTCCGCGGCGAGCGAACGGGCATTCCAGGCATCCCAGTCGCTCTTCACCTTCCGCCACACCCGGCTCACCGTATCCTTGCCCACGCTGCCTGCGAACAGCGTGCTCAGCGCGCGGCGGACACGTCGCGTGTTGGTGCCCGCCAGGTAGCTGCCGGCGATCAACGCGTCCGCCGCCAGCGTGCGCCGCTGGTAAGCTCTGAATGTCCCGCTCCGCCACTCGGTGGTCGTGCCGTCCGGCTGCTCCAGCCGCGCGCGCGGAACCGTGATCTCGGTCTTGCCAAAGGTGCCGGTCAGAGATCGGTCGCGACTTCCGTGCCGATGGCCGACGACCGCCTCCGCTTCCTCCTCATTGGCGCCCATCGTCTGGCGCCGACCGTAACGCGGGCGCGCCAGTACTCCATCGAGCTCCTCGCGAATCATCTCCTCGATGAATCCGCGGACCCGCTCGCGGATACCGGCTTCGATCGGGTCAAACCAATCGTCAAGAAGGGCGGGAGAAATGTCGGTTGCAGGCTGCGAAGACGCAGGCTTCGTGGTAACGCTTGTCATGGCGTGGTCTCCAGCCCGGCGCGTCAACGCCGGGTGATTCGAGGTTGATCACCCCGGAGACTACGCCACTTTCAATTCCAACCGCTTGCCGGACGGCACCGTCTGACTGGCTCATTGGGGGATGCGCTTCTCGACCTGGGCCGCGCGCCTCTTCTTTCCGACCCCGAAGCGGCGAAACCGTGAGGAATAATCTCCGTGTCGGTGTTTTGTGCGCGGCGACAATCAAGATGAGAGGGCAGCGTC
>DATDGG010000470.1:0-2129 GCA_036522235.1 Xanthobacteraceae bacterium | reverse complement strand
GCGTCTGGTCGACGATGCCGACCGACCAACCGTCGCCTTCGAGCCAGATGCTGCGGGTAGGCTTGCCGTCTACCTTCATGGCGGAAAGTCATAACGCTGTTCGCCGCGCCCGCAAAGTCGCGCATCGTGGCTGCAGGCTGGTCGCATTTTCGGACGGAAAACCGGAAGCCCATTTTTCCTGAAAATGCTCCCTAGCAGAACGCCTGGATGCCGGTGATGGCGCGGCCCAGGATCAAGGCATGAATGTCGTGGGTACCCTCATAGGTGTTCACGGTCTCGAGATTGGCCAGCACCCGCATGACGTGGAACTCATCGGAAATGCCATTGCCGCCATGCATGTCGCGGGCGAGGCGGGCCACCTCCAGGGCCTTGCCGCAATTGTTGCGCTTCATCAGCGAGATCGCCGGCGGGGCCGCCTTTCCGGCCTCCATCAACCGGCCGAGCCGCAGCGCGCCCGCGAGGCCTAGCGCGATCTCGGTCTGCATGTCGGCGAGCTTTTTCTGGATCAATTGGTTGGCGGCGAGCGGCCGCCCGAACTGCTTGCGGTCGAGCACATACTGCCGGGCGCGGTGCCAGCAGAACTCGGCCGCCCCCATGGCGCCCCAGACGATGCCGTAGCGCGCATTGTTGAGGCAGCCGAACGGACCCGCGAGCCCCTCGGCATTGGGCAGCAGTTGCTCCTCAGGCACCAGCACGCCATCGAGCGCGACCTCGCCGGTGAGCGAGGTGCGCAGGCTGAGCTTGCCGGCAATCGTTGCGGTCGCGAATCCCTTAGCGCCGCGTTCGACGATGAAGCCGCGGATCACGCCGTTTAGCTTGGCCCAGATTATCGCGATGTCGGCGATCGGCGCATTGGAGATCCAGGTCTTGGTGCCGGTGATCCGATAGCCGCCGCCGACGCGCTCGGCGCGTGTCGTCATCGAGCCCGGATCGGAGCCGTGGTCGGGCTCGGTCAGGCCGAAGCAGCCGACCATCTCGCCGGTCGCGAGCTTGGGCAGGTATTTGCGCCGCTGCGCCTCGCTCCCATAGGCATGGATCGGCTGCATTACCAAAGAGGACTGCACCGAGAGCACCGAGCGGTAGCCGGAATCGACGTGCTCGATCTCGCGCGCGATCAGTCCGTAAGCCACATGGCCGAGCCCGGCGCCCCCATAGGCTTCCGGAAGGGTCGGCCCCAAGAGCCCGAGCGCGCCCATCTCGGTCATGATTTCGCGATCGAAGCGCTCCTCCCGGAAGGCCGTAAGCACGCGCGGAAACAGGCGATCCTGGGCGTAGGCGCGCGCGGTTGCCTGCACCATACGCTCATCCTCGCTGAGCTCGCCCGCAAGCGCGAGCGGGTCCTCCCAATCGAATTCGGCGGCAGGAAGCGGCGCCGACGGCGTCGGCGCGGTGGGTCGCGGCGTGGCGGTCTTCTGGGTCATGGGATGCTCACTATCATGAGACCCGTTATAGGACGGCGGCGGGTCGGCGCGATAGCGGCCCTTTGACCCGTCCGCCTGCCCGCTCGCCGCCGCGTGGCGGGCGCCGCGGGAGGCCCCATGGTTGCGGCTGCGGCGCGGTTCCGTTATCTAGTGTGGCGAACGCGCCCGTAGCTCAGCTGGATAGAGCGTTGCCCTCCGAAGGCAAAGGTCACAAGTTCGAATCTTGTCGGGCGCGCCACGATTTCAATAACTTAGCAGGACTCGTCAGAGAGTCGCTCCGCGCCGCGGAAGCATCGCGGAAGCACGCGGCAGGAAACATTTTGGACAGATTGTCGCGCTCTTGGCCCCCCGCGCACGGCAAACAGAGTGAGTTCGGCCGGGCCGTGCGGAGAATGCCCTAGGCAATTCGTCATGCGCGAAGCACGAGTTTCTCGAGGCTCTTCAGGACGATTTAAATTGAGCCACGGCAGCTCTGGAACTTCTGTACGCATGCGCTGTTTCAACGAGCCGCGTGAACGGGGTTACGCGTAGGTCCAGATCCGGGGAGCGCAACCAGCTTTACTTGCTGCTTCGAGCGGTAGCGTAAGCGCCTCAGAGATGGTGAGAGGTTCGAATCCCCTCCGGCGCGCCATTCAAATCAATGACCTGCCCAAATCATTCCGGACACGTGCAAGGGGCGCACTCCATGAGCTCACCAACAAAACAGGC
>DATDGG010000469.1:0-3273 GCA_036522235.1 Xanthobacteraceae bacterium | reverse complement strand
ATCGACGTCACCCGCCGCTCCATCGAGGAGACCGCCGCCGCAGTGCTGAGCCTCCTCGCCGAGCGCCGGCGCCTGCCGGTCGCCTGATCATGCCGGTGCCGGGCATCGGACTGTGGCTGGCCGATGCGCCCCTGATACTCGCCTCGCGCAGCGCCAGCCGGCGCGCAGTGCTCGAAGGCGCCGCGATCGCGGTTGAAGTCTTGCCGGCCGATGTCGACGAGCGGGCGATCGAGGCGGGCGCTTCCGACCAGACGCCCGGCGCGATCGCACGGATTCTGGCGCGCGCCAAGGCGCTTTCGGTGGCGGCGCAGCGACCCGGTCGGCTGGTGCTCGGCGCCGACCAGACCTTGGCGCTCGGTGCGCGTCTGTTCGCCAAGCCGGCCGATCTGGCAGCCGCGTGGGCGCAGCTGAAAGTGCTGCGCGGAGCGACCCACGAGCTTCATTCGGCGCTGGCGCTCGTGCGTGACGGTGCGGTGCTGTTCGAGCATTGCGAGACGGCGGCCCTGACCATGCGGGATTTCTCGGATCGCTTTCTTTCCTCCTATATCGAAGCTGCCGGGTCTGCGGTCACGGCCAGTGTCGGCGGGTATCAGGTGGAGGGAGCCGGCATCCAGCTGTTCGAGCAGATCGCCGGCGATCACTTCACGATCCTCGGTCTGCCGTTACTGCCGCTGCTCACCTATCTGCGCGCCGAAGGCCATCTCGCCAAATAGGACATTTGCCGCATGTTCATCCTCGGCCTGACCGGTTCGCTCGGGATGGGAAAATCGACCACGGCGGGTTTCTTTGCGGAAGCCGGCGTGCTGGTGCACGATGCCGATGCGGTCGTGCATGGTCTCTATGAAGGCGAGGCCGTGGCCGCGATCGAGGCGGCGTTTCCCGGAACCACAGCGGCCGGCAAGGTCGATCGCATCAAGCTCACCGCCGCGGTGCTGGACAATCCGGCGGCCTTGCAGCGGCTGGAGGCCATCGTGCATCCGCTGGTGCGCATGGCCGAGGCGCGGTTTCTGGCCGACGCCAAAGCCCGCGGCGCTAAGGTCGTGGTGCTCGACATTCCGCTCCTGCTCGAGACCGCAGGCGATGCGCGGGTCGACGCCATCGTGGTGGTGTCGGCTCCCCCCGAAACGCAAAGGCAGCGCGTGCTGGAGCGGCCCGGCATGACGCCGGAAAAGCTCGACGCCTTGCTGGCCCGCCAGATGGCGGACAGCGAAAAGCGGCGGCGGGCGGATTTTGTCGTGGATACGTCGCGGGGATTTGACGCGGCGCGGGCGCAGGTGAGGGAGATTCTGCGCGCCATTGCTACTATGCCCAAGCGGCAGCGGTGATTCGCCAGAGCATGATCCCGAAAAGTGGATACCGGTTTTCGGAAGAGATCATGCTCCACCGATAAATGTAGCGCCGGATGACGGTTCGAAGAAAGTCATCCGGCTCTTGCAGGAGCGATGCGCGATGCGCGAAATTGTGCTCGATACCGAAACGACTGGGCTCGACCCCTATCAGGGTCACCGGATGGTCGAGATCGGCTGCATCGAGCTCCTCAACCGCATTCCGAGTGGGCAGACGTTTCACCGCTACGTCAATCCCGAGCGCGATGTGCCGGCCGAGGCCTTCGCGGTGCACGGGCTTTCGCACGACTTCCTCAAGGACAAGCCGTTCTTTGCCGAGGTGGTGGACGAGCTGATCGCGTTTATCGGCGATGCCCCGCTGGTCGCCCACAACGCGTCGTTCGACCTCGGCTTCATCAATGCCGAGCTCGAGCGCGCCGGCCGCGCTGCGATCGCGCGCGATCGCATGATCGACACCTTGCTGCTGGCCCGCCGCAAGCATCCCGGCAGCCCCAATCGGCTCGACGACCTGTGCGCCCGCTACGGCATCGACAATTCGCGGCGGGTCAAGCACGGCGCCCTGCTGGATGCCGAGATTCTGGCCGACGTCTATCTGGAGCTGATCGAAGGCCGGCAGGCGCAGCTCATCCTGGTCGGGGCCGGCAACGACCGCGCGGCGGCCGGCATGGGACGCGCCGTCGCGATACGGCCGCGGCCGACCGCCTTGCCGCCGCGGCTGAGCGAAGCGGATCTCGCCGCGCACGCAGTGTTCCGCGCCAGCCTCGGCGAGCACGCGATCTGGGGCGACTATCTGGCGATTTAGGTCGTAGCGGCGGCGGGCTGCGCCTGCATCTGCGCCACCCGCTGCTGATAAAGCGCGACGAAATCGACCGGATCGAGCAGCAAGGGCGGAAAGCCGCCGCCGCGCACCGAAGTGGCGACGATCTCGCGGGCGAACGGAAACAAGAGCCGCGGGCACTCGATCATGACCACCGGATGAATCTGTTCTTCCGGAACGTTCTGGATGCGGAACACCCCCGAATAGGTCAGGTCGAACGCGAACAGGATGGCGGATTCGGAACTTTCCGCCTTACCTTCGAGCTTCAGCGAGACCTCGTAATCGGTGGGCGCCAACTGGCCGACGCCGACGTTGATCTGGATATTGATGGAAGGCGGCGTCTGGTTCGGCGCGAGCGAACGGGGCGCATTCGGATTCTCGAACGAGAAGTCCTTGATGTACTGGGCCAGCACGTTGAGCTGTGGCTGCGGCCGCTCGCCGCCGTTGGTCGCCATGGTCATGAACTCAAGCCCTCCGCCCGCAGGACACCATTTCAGACTACATCCTGCGCGGCTGGCTAACATAGGGGCCCGACACGAACAAGGAATAGTCGGGCAGGACGCCGGCATTTTCGAAGAATGCAGAAGGCGAGCCTGCGGCCGGCACGCCAGCCGGAAAGAGTTTATCGGCTGCAGGAGACCGCCGATGCCGGGCCAACGCCGCGGGCGCCCGAGATCCCTCATAAGCCGTTGAAATTCGGAAGGAACTCCTCCGAGGCGCGGTCCGCCCAAGGCCGCGATGCGAATCATCCGGGACTGCGGCCGCGCGCCGGCCCCGGGAGCAGGCCCGCAAAGCCCGGGCGATGGCTCCCGCATACCGCCCAAGGTCAAGAATCCGCCAAGAAAGTCCTTCAAGACGGCGCCTGGAGGCGCTCCATGTAGTGACCGCATCGCTCCCATTCCGTGCCGACCTTGTTGGCGCAGCATGCGGGATCGTCTATGGTCGCCCTCCGAGCGTCGACCTAGGGTCGGCTGTCGGGGTACGCCACCTGGTTCAATTCGGTTGCGTGCTTACATACGGCCTGGGTACCGACTTCTGCGCCGCGGGTTGCCGGTCGGCGGACCCTTTGCTGACCCCTGTGGCCCGGACAGCTGCGAAAGCATGCAAGAC
>DATDGG010000468.1:0-4538 GCA_036522235.1 Xanthobacteraceae bacterium | reverse complement strand
ATTTGGTCGTGCACCGCGGCCTCATCCGCGCCGGAAAGTTGGGCGACGGCGGGCTTGCCGAGACCACCGACCCGCGCGCGCTGGCCGAGATCGGCGCCACCATCTCGGCCGCCGAGCGGCGCGCCATGAAAGCGGAACGCGAAACCTTCGACCGCCTGCTGGCGCATTTTCTGGCCGATCGCGTGGGCGCCAGTTTCGAGGGCCGCATTTCCGGCGTGACCCGCGTCGGGCTGTTCGTCAAGCTCGACGATACCGGCGCCGACGGCTTCATTCCGGCGCGCACCATCGGCAACGAGTATTTCCGGTTTGAAGAGGACCGGCACGCACTGGTGGGCAATTCGAGCGGGGAAACCTATCGGCTCGGCGATCCGGTGACGGTGAAGCTCGTCGAAGCCGTTCCGCTCGCAGGCGCGCTGCGCTTCGAGCTCATCTCCGAGGGCCGCCTTGACAGTCCCCGGCGCTCCCGTCGCGACACCCGATCCGCGCGCGGAGCTCGGCCCGAGCGTGCGGTCCGCGCGAGTGAAAGGAAGCGGCGGCGATGAGCGGGCTGCACGGTCTCGACCGTATGAATGCGCTCGCCAAGGAGCTCCTGGAAGACGAGAGCTACTACAAGCTGCCGAATCTGCGCCCCAAGGATGCCGCCACCCTGATCCTCATCGACCATTCCGGCCCGGTCGCCAAGGTGCTGCTCGGCAAGCGCCATCACGGCCACAAATTCTTGCCCGGCAAATACGTGTTTCCGGGTGGCGGGGTCGAACCGATCGACAAGCGCATGCCGACGGCGCGTCCGCTCCACCGCCATGCCGAGCAGCACCTCATGCGCGCCGTCAAGCGGGCGAGCCCGGTCAAGGCGCGCGCTCTGGCGCTGGCCGCGATCCGCGAGACCTATGAAGAGACCGGCCTCCTGCTCGGCCGGAAGGCCCGCGACATGCCGGCGCCGACGCCGGGAGCCTGGGCGGCATTCGCGCAGGCGCAAATCCTCCCCGATCTCGCGACCATCCATTTCGTGGCGCGGGCCATTACGCCGCCACGCCGGCCCAAGCGCTTCGACACGCGCTTCTTCGCCGCCGATGCGACCACGATCGCGGGCCGCATCGACGGGATGATCGGGCCTGATGCCGAGCTGATCGAGCTCATCTGGATGCCGATTGCGCAAGCGCGTCAGCTCGATGTGCCGGCGATCACGGCGGTGGTGCTCGAAGAGCTCGAAATGCGGATCGCCGCGGGTCTTGGCCACGACCTGCCGGTTCCGTTCTACCAGATGCGGCATCGCCATTTTGTGCGGGGCCTGCTGTAGGGCGCGAAACCCGAGTGTTTCTTGACATTGCGGGTCGAGCCGCTAGGTTCCCCTCGAGCGCGCCCGGCCGATGCTGGCGCCCATCTCATGCGGAGTCCGTCATGGCCAAGTCCACCACCATCAAGGTCAAGCTGGTGTCCAGCGCCGATACCGGTTTCTATTACGTGACCAAGAAGAACTCGCGCACCCAGACCGACAAGCTGGTCAAGAAGAAATACGATCCGGTCGCCCGCAAGCACGTCGAGTTCCGCGAAGCCAAGATCAAGTGATCGCGCGGCGCTGTCTCGTCGCAACCCGACGTTAGGAAAATTCGCTCAAGCTTTGTGTGGCCGGCGGCGGGCTCAACAAAGGTGGCCGGTCGGGAGCGGCTTCATGAGGAGGCCACTCGCGCCGCCCCCGAACCGGCCGAACCCCACGGACCCAGGAGATGCGGCGGACCTGAGCACTCCGTAGGGTTATCTACGCGCGCGCTTGGCTGATTTTTCCGATGCCTGGCCGACATAACGCCAGGATATGAGCCATCGCAGATTGCGAGGTTAGCCCAAGAGTCGCAGGAATCCAACAATTTAGGCTGTGGATAGCGGGAAGAATCGGGTCAACCTAAAACTTTAAGGTTGACGTTCGCAGTTATGCCTCAGAGCCGCCTTGGCCGGGGTGGTCCGGAACAGCCCCTGGGCCCGAAAATTCCCCCGCATTTTCCGGCCGGGAGACCGAAGTCGGGGCTCTTTCCTGAATGGAATCAAGCCGCGTCGGGCACTACGCGGTTGCGGCCGTCTCGCTTCGCGCGGTAGAGCGCCTGGTCGGCGCGCTTGACGACGGCGGCGGCATTGTCGTTGGGGCCCAGCGCCGCAATGCCGATCGAGATGGTGACCTCGATCGTCCGCGCCCCCTTTTGGATCGAGAACGGCTCGCTTGCGATCCGCCGGCGCAGCCGCTCCGCCACCATGGTGGCGACCGCCATGTCGGTCTCCGGCATCACCACCACGAATTCCTCGCCGCCATACCGGCAGGCGAGGTCGATGCCGCGGATCGATTTGCGGATGCGGATGGCGAAATCCTGCAGGACATCGTCGCCCGCATCATGGCCGTGGGTATCGTTGATCGACTTGAAATAGTCGATGTCGAGGATGAGCACCGAGAGCGGCTTGCCGCGCGACAGCGCCTGATCGACCAGCGTACCGACATGGGTTTCCATATAGCGGCGATTGTACAGGCCGGTCAGCGCATCGGTGATCGCCATCTCGATCGACAATTGCACATTGTCGCGCAGCCGCTCGGTGTAGCGCTTCTTGCGGATTTGCGTGCGCACCCGCGCCAGCATCTCGTTCTTGTCGAACGGCCTGACCAGATAGTCGTTGACCCCGATCTCCAGTGCCCGCACCAGGCGCGCATTGTTGTCGGCCTCGGCGATCGCCAGGATCGGCACGTTGCGGGTGCGCTCCAGCGAGCGGAGCTGGCTGCACAGCCGCAAGCCGTCGAAATTTTCCAGATCGAGCGAAACCACCACCAGCTCGTAGTTGCCTTCGGCGGCATGGAACAACGCTTCGGTCGGATCCCGCTCCACATCCACCACGTGCTCGCCCGACAGCATGGTTTGGATGCGCTCCGACAGCGTCGGCCGATCGTCGACCATCAGGATGCGCCCGTTGCGGCCGGCCTCGGCGAGCGCCTCGCGCTCGGGACTCTCGATGCCGATCTCGCGCGACGTCACCGCGCGCATGCGCAGCTCGTCGGTCATCATCTTGAGCCGCGACAGCGAGCGCACCCGCGCGATCAGCGCCACGTCGGAGACCGGCTTGGTCAGGAAATCGTCGGCGCCGGATTCCAGGCCCTTGACCCGATCGGAGGGCTGGTCGAGCGCGGTGACGATCACCACCGGGATATGGTGGGTGGCGATGCCGCTCTTGAGCCGGCGGCAGACCTCGAACCCGTCCATGTCGGGCATCATTACGTCGAGCAGCACGACATCGCATTCCGCGCGCTCGCAGATCGCCAACGCCTCCTTGCCGCTGACCGCGGTCATGACGTCGAAATATTCGGCCGAGAGCCGCGCCTCCAACAGCTTGACATTGGCGGGCACGTCATCGACGACGAGAACGCGGGCAGTCATCGACGGTCTCCCTCGGGCACGGCCAAGAAACGGCGGATGGTCTCGATGAACTTGCCGACCGAGATCGGCTTCGACAGATAGGCTTCACAGCCGCCCTCGCGAATACGCTCCTCGTCACCCTTCATCGCGAAGGCGGTGACGGCCACGACCGGTATCGCCCGCAGCTCGGGATCCTCCTTGAGCCACTTGGTCACTTCGAGGCCGGAGACTTCGGGAAGCTGAATGTCCATCAGGATCAGATCGGGGTGATGCCGACGCGCGAGATCGAGCGCCTCGACGCCGTTGCGCGTCCCGACGGTCTGATAGCCGTGAGCTTCCAGCAAATCATGGAAGAGCTTCATATTGAGCTCATTGTCTTCCACGATCATGACGGTCTTCGCCATCCCCGTCCTTCCCGCCGCCCCTTACCGGCAGCTTGGGCATGACGGAAAAAGGCTAGAGGCAATTCCTTACGGAAACGCAAACGCCCTCGGTCACGCCGGCCTGCAGATAAGGCGGCAATCGCACGATCCACAAGGGGCATGAGGCGCTTGGGGCCGCTGCCTGCCCCCTGCCCTCTACTTGGCGGACAGCCCGCCGCAGACCCATGGCCCCGCGAAGGCTGGTCCCCTTGCCGGCATGGACTTCGGCCTCCGTTGCCGGGGAAATGGGGCGAGGAGCCCTCGAATAGATCCGGATGATCGGCGCGCACCGCCGCTCCAAATCAGGTAGCATGCCGCCCCCATGCCGCCGGCCGACGCTAACAATGGCTTGCTGGGCGCACGGGCGCAAGCAATGAAGAAACCGAGCGCCGCATCTTCCTCCGAAGGTCGCAAAGCCGCCGCGACCGAGCTCGCCATTGCGGCGCTCAGCTTCCTCGCCGGCGAAGAGGAGCGGCTTGCGCGTTTCCTGGCGCTGACCGGGCTCGGGCCGCAATCGCTGCGCGCGGCGGCGCGGGAACCTGGCTTTCTGCGCGGCGTGCTCGACTATGTGGCGGGCGACGAAAGCTTGTTGCTGGCGTTTGCCAATGAAACCGGAATTGATCCTGTGGACGTGGAGCGCGCCCGCGGCGCGCTCGTGGAGCGCCCCGGCGACACAGGCGCGGCCTGAGCACGCGGTTGCGAGGACATTCGTCATGGGAGGCTTCTGCCG
>DATDGG010000467.1:0-2910 GCA_036522235.1 Xanthobacteraceae bacterium | reverse complement strand
CCCAATGCCTGGCTGAGCTTGGAGAGGAGCCTTCGACCGGAACGCCTGTTGCCGCGTTCGATCTGTGAAATATAGACGGAGCTCGTGCGCGCAGCTTGCGCCAGCTCAGCCTGGCTCGCGCTTGCTCTGAGCTTGACGCCGGCGAAACCGGCCGTAGCCGGCGCATCGTCAAAGGACTATATTCCCGCCATGATCAATTCGCCCTACGAGCCGCATCGGCGCCGCCTGCTGCGCCGCCCGCGCTTCCGCGCCATTCCGGTGCGCACCCTGGTGCCCAATGTCATCACCTTGCTGGCGCTGTGCGCCGGCCTCACCGCCATGCGGCTTGCGGTCGAGGACCGGCTCGAATGGGCGCTGGCGGCGATCGTCTTCGCCGCCATGCTGGACGGGATCGACGGGCGGGTCGCCCGCATGCTCAAGGGCACGTCGCGGTTCGGCGCGGAGCTCGACAGCCTCGCGGACTTCGTCAATTTCGGCGTCGCGCCAGCGCTGATCCTCTATTTCTGGGACCTGCATGAGCTCAAGTCGGCCGGCTGGATCGCGGCGCTGGTCTTCGCGATCTGCGCGGCGCTGCGGCTCGCCCGCTTCAATGTGATGATGGAGGATCCGAACCGTCCGGCCTGGGCCGGAAACTACTTCGTCGGCATGCCGGCGCCGGCTGGCGCAATCACCGTGCTGCTGCCGATCTACATCCAGTTTCTGGGCGTGCCGCATCTCGCCTTCGCGACGCCCGTGACCTTCATCTATACGCTCGGCATCGCGTTCCTGATGGTGTCGCGGCTGCCGGTCTTGTCCGGCAAGCGGCACGGCAAGCGGGTGGCGCCCGAGATGGTGCTGCCGGTGTTCGTCGTGATCGTGCTGTTCTTTGCGCTGCTCATCTCTTATCCCTGGGAGGTGCTGACGATCGGCACGGTCCTCTATCTGCTGGCGCTGCCGCTCGGCTGGCTGTCGTACCGCAACGCCGAGCGCAAGACGGCGGCCGCGAATGCTGCCGTGGGCACCGGCAGCGAGGCCCCGGCCGCGGTCGGGCCGAAAGCAGGCGAGGGGGCCGCGCCACAGCCCTCACCGCCGCTCGCCGCCGAGCATCCGCCGGAACCCGAGCGCCCGACCCGGCTCAATTGAGCCTTGCCGCTATCGCTGCAACGGATGCCCGGGCATCAGATCGTAGGGATGCTTCCATCCCGGCAGCGCCTTGATGCGATCGAGCCAGGCGGCGATGTTCTTGTGCTCGGCCGCGATGTCGAAGCCGAACTCCTCCGGCGGATAGTAGAGATAGCCGACGAGCGACAGGTCGGCGATGGTCGGGCGCGGCCCGAGCATGAAGTCGCGGGTGGCGAGGCGCTTGTCCAAGATCGCCAGGTTGCCGTCGATCCGCCCCTTGAGGAACGCGATGACATTGGGATCGCCCGGCGGCCTGACCAGAAAGCGCAGGAACCGGTACGGCCCGAGATAGCCGTTGACCTTCTGATTGTCGAAGATGATCCAGCGCAGCGCCTCGAGCCGCTCGTCCTCGCCTTGCGGCGCGAACTTGCCCGTGCGCTCGGCGAGATAGGTCAAAATGACGCCCGATTGGCTGAGCTTGCGGGCGCCATGCACCAGCACCGGCGCCTCGCCCATCTCGTTGACATCGGCGCGATAAGCGGGCGTGCGTTGCACGCCCTTGACGAAGAAGTCGACCCAGATCGGCTCCCAGTCGGCGCCGATGAGGTTGAGCATCAAGGCCACCCGATAGGCATTGCCGGATTGGGCGAAGCAGTAGAGCTGGTATTCGGCCACGCGATGTTGCCTTTCCTGATCGTCGGCTTCTGTCACTTCATGGTCGGGATGATGAACTCGGCGCCTTCCTTGGTGCCCGACGGCCAGCGGGCGGTCACGGTCTTGGTCTTGGTGTAGAAGCGGATCGAATCGGGGCCGTGCTGGTTCAGGTCGCCGAAGCCGGACTGCTTCCAGCCGCCGAACGTGTAATAGGCGAGCGGCACCGGTATGGCGAAATTCACCCCGACCATGCCGACATTCACGCGGCTCGCAAAATCGCGCGCGGTGTCGCCGTCGCGGGTGAAGATCGCGACCCCATTGCCGTAGGGGTGCTCGGAGGGGAGCCGCAGCGCCTCCTCGTAGTCCTTGGCCCGCACCACGGACAGCACCGGCCCGAATATCTCTTCCTTGTAGATGCGCATATGCGGCGCGACCTCGTCGAACAGGCATCCGCCCATGAAGAAGCCGTTCTCGTAGCCCTGCAGCCTGAAGCCGCGGCCGTCGACCCTGAGCTTGGCGCCCTCCTTGAGGCCGAGCTCGACATAGCTTCGCACCTTGTCGAGATGCGCTCCCGTAACGAGCGGACCGTAATCGGCCTGCGCGTCGCTCGAGGGGCCGATCTTGAGGCTCTCCACCCGCGGGATGAGCTTGTCGAGGAGCGCGTCGGCGGTCTTGCGGCCGACCGGCACCGCGACCGAGACCGCCATGCAGCGCTCGCCCGCCGAGCCGTAGCCGGCACCGATCAGCGCGTCGACGGCCTGGTCGAGATCGGCGTCCGGCATGACGATCAGGTGGTTCTTGGCGCCGCCGAAGCACTGCACGCGTTTTCCCTTGGCGCAGCCGGTCGCATAGATGTGCTCGGCGACGGTGGAGGAACCGACGAAGCCGATGGCGGCGATGCGTGGGTCGGCGAGCAGCGCCTCGACCGCATCGCGGCCGCCATTGACCACATTGAGCACGCCCGCCGGCAGCCCGGCCTCGACCAGCAACTGCGCGAGCCGCATCGGCACCGAGGGGTCGCGCTCCGACGGCTTGAGGATGAAGGCATTGCCGCAGGCGAGCGCGGGCGCGAACTTCCACATCGGGATCATGGCCGGGAAGTTGAACGGCGTGATGCCGGCGACGACGCCGAGCGGTTGGCGCATGGAATAAAGG
>DATDGG010000466.1:0-9354 GCA_036522235.1 Xanthobacteraceae bacterium | reverse complement strand
CCAATGACCGTTGCGGTCGAGGAGCTCGGGGGGCAATCCGGCCGCGCTCGGCAGGTCGAGGGTCGCGGCCAGGTTCTCCTGAAGCAGCGGTTGCAGCCCGTCGCCCAGATGCCAGACGTCGGCCTGGACGCGCCCGGCGCGGCCTTCGTTGATGAGCTTCACCATCAGCTGCGCGCTGTCGGCGCGGACGAATTTCACCTCGACCGCGGGAATATGGGCGTGGAACGCCTTGATCATCGGCCGCACGATTTGGTCGACGATCAGAGTCGTGTAGAGCACGACCTGGCCTTCCTGCTTGGCGGCCGCGACCAGCTTGGGATCGGCTTGATAGGGCTCAGCGGCCCGCGCCGGCGCGCCGGCGGCCAGGAACGCCGTGCAGAGCGCAATGACGAAGGCGCGCGCGGGCATGTTTCCTCCGCTGGCCGAGCCCCGGCGTGACCCGACTGGGCTTACGGCACCTCGAACACCAACAGTTCGGCGTCCTCGGTGATGACGTCGCGGGTCGGCGGAATGGCCACATTGCGCTTGGGGACGGCCACGTAGAAGCGCTTGAGCTCGGGAACCAGCAGCGAGGTCTTGGCGTCCGCCGCGGTGACGAGCTTGCCGAGATGCTCATAGTGATCGGCATCGACCTGCTTGAACACGTCGACATGGCCGGTGGTGCCGGTGAAGTAGACGCGCCCGCTCGGCGCGTCGTACTGGATTTCGTCGGCGCCGCCCTCGGTATCGAGCGCGGCCACGACCTTGCCGGTGTCGGTATCCATCACCACCATCTTGCCGGGCTTGAAGATGTGTCCGGGCTTGATGCGGGCGCCGACGAACAGGCGATGATGGGCGGTGTCGATCGCGACCGTATGGGGCTGCGTGCCGCCGGTGATTTCCCAGGTCGCGATGATCGCGCGCTTTTCGCGGTCGATGACCTGGACCTGCGCGGTGTCGCCGAGGATGACGAACATGCGCGGCGTCGCCGCGTCGAAGGCGATGCCGGAGGGATCGGTGCCGTCGAGCTTGATGTTGCCGACACGCGTTCCGGTCTTGGTGTCGACGATCTCGACCGAGCCCTTGACGGTCGCGGTCGCCGAATTGGCGTCGGCCGTGACGGTGACATAGAACAGCCCGCTCTTCGGGTCGAAGTTGCCGTTGTCCGGGATCAGCTTCGCGCTCTTGTCGAGATCGAACGGGATGTTCTTGAGGAGCTGGTAGGAGCCCGCGTCGAAGGATTTGACGGAATCGCCGTCGTCCACCCAGATCTGGTTCACGTCGGGGAGGTAGATGGTCTTGCGCGGCGCCCCGTCGAAGCCCGTGATGGTGTGGATCACCTTGCCGGCGCGCAGGTCCACGATCTCCATCGCCTTCTTCTGCTCGGCCGGGACGAACAGGCGCTGGCCTTTGACGTCGACCGCCATATGGTCCATCCAGCCTTCGAGGTCCGGCAATGTGATGTAGCCGATGAGCTTGGCCGGCGGTTCGCTCTGCGCGCGCGCCGATTGCGCGATCGCCATGCACAACGTCAAGAGAATCGCCAGAAAGGTCGTCATTGAGACGGTCTTCATCGAGCTGTCTCCTCCTTGGGAATTTTCAAGCTTCGCCGCGTTTTCGCGGTCTTCGCATTCTCAGGAATGATGTCCCACAAAGGCGACCGTGTCGAGTGCGCCTTCCCGCCGCACGTTCAGTCCGTGTCCTTGTTGGTGCGCAGGATATCGGCCCATTTGTCGATCTCGAGCTTGAGATATTTTTCAAGGAACGCGGGCCCGGTAGTACGCGGCGCGATGATGCCGACCTGATCGAGGCGCTCGCGCAGCGCCGGGTCGGCGAGCGCCGCATCAAGCGCGGCGGTGAGTCTGGCGGTGATGTCCTTGGGCGCGCCTTTCGGCAGATACATGCTGATCCAGGTGGTGGCCTCGTAGCCCTTGAGGCCGCGCTCGTTGAAAGTGGGCGTGTCCGGGAAGCGGTTCCAACGCTCGAGCGTGGAGACCGCGATCGGGCGCAACAGCCCGGCCTCGATCTGATCGGTCAGGGTCGAGAGCCACATCATCGACAGCCGCCCGCCGATCAGGTCGGTCTGCGCCTGCGGGGTGGTGCGGTAGGGAATGTAGCGAATGTCGACGCCCGCCATCTGCTTGAACAGCGCGCCCGCGAGATGGCCGGCGGAGCCGCGGCCGTTGCTGCCCGTGGTCAGCTCGCCCGGATGCGCCTTGAGGTGGGCGACGAGCGAGGCGTAGTCGGCGACCGGCACGTCCTTGTGGGTGAGCAGCACCATAGGCGCCGCGCCCATGACCGAGACCGGCTGCAGATCGCGCCGCGCATCCACGGTGGCGTTGGGATAGAGCTCTGCCACCACGCTGACGCCGGGCCCGATGGTCAAGAGCGTGTAGCCGTCGGGCGCAGCCTTCGCGACCGCCGCGATGGCGAGCGTCGAGCCGGCGCCGGGCTCGTTCTGCACCACCACACTGCGGCCTAGCGTCTTCGACATGTGCTCGGCGATGATGCGCGTGGTCACGTCCACGATGCCGCCGGCGCCCGACGCGCAAATGATGGTGATGTAGCGCTCCGGATAGGCGGCCTGCGCGAGGCGCGGGACCAAGGCCAGCGCGCCCACCAGAACGGCGGCTGCCAGCACGCGTGACCGGTTCATCATGATCGTCCTCCCGCCAGGGACCTTTCGCAAACGCGGGCCCATGTTACAGGAAAAATCTGGTAGGATGGCAGACATGAGCGACACCTTCGAAACTGCGCTGGCCGGACGCGTCGAGGCCATGCTCGATGCCTGCACCCGCTGCGGCAAGTGCGTCGAGGTCTGCCCGGTGACCGGACCCGGCGGCGTGGAGGCGCAGCCGCGCGCGGTCATCGACGGCGTCATCGACATTCTGCGCTCGGGCGAGGGCTCGCCTTCGGCACGCAAATGGGCGAATGCCTGCGTCTTGACCGGGGAATGCATCAAGGCCTGCGACTACGGCGTCAATCCGCGCTTCTTGCTGGGCATGGCGCGCCTCGCCATGGTGCGGCACGAGGACGCGGCAGGCGAGGGGCGCCGGCATGGGGTCGAGAATTTCCGCAAGGTCGCGCGCGAGGTGAACCACATTTCCCGCCTGCAGCTCGACGACGCGTTGTTGAGCCGGCTCGGCCAGAAAGCCGCACCGGCGCAGGCGGAGCAGGGCGCGCCGCCGGATTTCGTGTTCTACACCGGCTGCAACGTGCTCAAGACGCCCCACATCGCGCTGCTTGCGCTCGACATCATGGACGCGCTCGGCATTTCTTACGGCGTGATGGGCGGCCCGAGCCATTGCTGCGGCATCGTGCAGATGCGCACCGGCGATGTCGAGACCTCCGGGCGCTTCGCGCAGAGCACCATGGACAAGCTCGCGCACAGCAAGAGCGGCCAGGTGATTTCCTGGTGCCCGAGCTGCCACGTGCAATTCACCGAGACGACCCTGCCGACGGTGGAAAAAATCCGCGGCGCGCGTCCCTTCGAGATGACGCCGTTCATGCTGTTCCTGCGCCGCCATCTCGAGGAGCTGCGGCCGCTCTTGCGCGAGCGCGTCGCGCTGCGCGTGGCGCTGCACCGCCATCCCGGCATCGCCGGCGTGGTCGAGGCCGCGGAGGCGATTTTGCGTGCGGTGCCCGGCGTCGAGTTGGTCGATCTCGCGCAGCCCGCGGTTGGCTTGATGAGCAACTACTTTCGTGCGCTACCAGCCTATCGGCGCGAGCTGCAGCGCGCCGAATTGGATGCCGCCGAGGCCGCGGGCGTCGATGCGCTGCTTGCGGTCTATCATGCCGACCACCGGGAACTGTGCGCGCACGAGCGCGACTACCCGTTCCGCGTCATGAATGTCCTGGAAATCGTCGGCGCCAGCATGGGGCTCCACCACGACGACGAATTCAAGCGGCTCAAGAAGCTGCAGGACGTCGACCAGATCGCGGACGAGTGCCGGGATATGGTGGCGCAGCACGGGCTTGATCCGCAAGCGACGCGGCTGGCGATCCAGGCAATGCTTGATGAGCAGCCGCTGCCGTTGCGGGGCCGCGGCCCGGCTTGACCGGGGTAGCTAAATCGATCTGCGCTGCTGCATCGAGATGAAGCCCAGCAATGTGAGATTGCCCACGCATACGACCACCATGGCGCTGGCGATCATGAGGGCCAGCTTTGTAGCGGCGCCCCATAGCCCGTCGAAGAGCATCAGGGCGTTTACGCCCGTCTTCGCGGGCTATGCCGTAAACGCCCTTATGGTAGGCGCCCTCGGCGCCGGCAGGGCGGCCACAAGGGCCGCCCCAACGAGCGACCTACCGCGCCGCCGCCTCAAAAATCCGGCTGGTCGGCTTGCGGGATCGGGAACAGGTTCTGGTGGAAATAGTCCTCGTTGTTCTCGGCGCAGGCGGTTTCCAGGAGCAGGTTGTTCACCTTGCGCCAGCGCTGCGTCAGGTGCAGCGGCTCGTTGAACGCATCGGGATCCTCGACCGTCACCGCGACGTCGAGCATCTTGCCGTCGGGCGCCACCTTGTAACGCTCCACCACGTGCTCCTTGGTGGTATGCGGGGTGCGGAAATTGTCGATGAAGCTGTTCTTGGTCGACAGCCCGATCGTGTCGACCACCAGCGTATCGCCATTCTCGTAGTGACCGATGGATTCGCCGAACCACGAAGGCTTCACGTCGGCCGAATGCTGGTCGGTCATGTAGACGCGGCGCACCAGGTGGTCGCGCTGCCAGATCATCCAGACCTCCTTCGCGGTCTGGATGAAGTAGAACGGTTCCGCCGGATAGAGCAATTGCCCGGGAACGCCGCCCGGATAGCAGCGCCCCTGCGCGGTGAATGGAACCGCGCGCTTGCCGGTGATCGCCTCGTCGTTCGATGCCTGCATTTGCGCGGCGGCCCAGGGCTTGAGAACCGGGTCCTTCACGTTGCCGAGCCGTATCGTCACCTGCCCGGGGCCGTCGAGATTGCCGTGAAACGGATGGGCGGGATCCTGCTTGATCGGGCCGTGTCCGGAGCCGGCGGGCGGATCGTGCCAGTCGGCGCCGGTGGCGAGCCAGGCGAAGCTGATCGAGGCGAGGGCGGGAATGCCGTCCTTCGCCTGCGCGGCGGCTGGATGGCTCATCGAGCAGGTCGCGAGAAGAGCGCAGAACGCGACCAGGTATCGATCGCGGTTGAAGTTTTTTCTTAACATCAGGATGTTCCTCCAAGCTTGCGGGCGGCCGGCGCCAAAAGCGCAAGGCGCGAGCCGAAATCCACACGCAAGATTAAGGCGCGCGGCGGCGCACGGCAATGCAAGCCGGCATGCTTGTAGCCCGGATGGGGCCATCAGGGCGTTTACGCCCGTCTTCGACGGGCTATGGCGCAATCCGGGACCGCCGCCCCGCATTGCGCTGCGCTTCATGCGGGCTACAGAGCCGGGCCCCGAAATCCGGCTCCTACCGCCCCTTAAGGCTTGCGCACGCCCGGCACCCCGGAAATATCGCGATGGGGCTCGCCGCAGACATAGTCTTCGATCCGCAGCTCGTTGTGCTGATTGTAGACGAAGCGCGCCTGCCAATCGCGTGTGTAATATTGCGGATCGTGAATGGTGATCACGTCCTCGAGCTGGGTCGGGCTGATCTTCTTGATGCGCTCGACGGTGCGCAGCTCGTCGGTGTGAGGTGCGCCGGTCGCGTCGAGGAAGGTCTTCTCCTTGAAGCCGGCCGATTCCACCACCAGCGTATCGCCCTCGAACTTGCCGGCGGAGTGACCGTTGAAGAACGGCAGGACCAGCAGGTCCTCTTCGCTCGGCAGCGGCTTGTCCATCGCGATCATGCGGACCTGATGGCTGAGCTCATAGATGATCGTGGTCTGGCCGGGCGGCGCCTGGATGATCTCGAACGGGTAGGGGTTGGCGAGCACGCGCGGCAGCCCGTCGGGCACGCAGAACTTGCGCGCATTGTCGGTGATCGAGCCGTCCTTGAGGCCGGCGATATTCTCGTCATAGGCCTTCTTGCCGGCCGGCGTGAGCGGCAGCTCGCCGCCGCCGACCAGCGCAATCTTCGCGTTGTATTGGGTTACCTGGTAGATTCCGGAAATGTCCGGAGCGTCCGCCGCGGTGGCCAAGCCGGACAGCGTTGATACCGCAAGGGCCGCCGCCAGGGTTGCTCCGGCGCGCGCACAAACCCGAAGGTCCTTCATTCTTTCCTCCCAAAGGCTGCGATGAACCAAAGAGCCTCTTTTGCTTTTTTTGTTGTTCTTCACCGCCGCGGTCACGGCCGATCCGAGCAGGATGGCGTTGTCCGGGCGGGCTTTCCGGTAAAGCTAGCATGGCGGGGCGAAGGAAAAAAGCGTGCGCTGCACCCGATGCGGCGGTGCGGCGGGCGGGTCTTCATTTGGCCCCTTTAGGGGCTTCAGCCCGCTTTACTCCCGTGGCCAGCTATGAAAAACTAAAGGGTACGGTCGGTCTGTGTGAATCGGCCAAAAAATCAAAAGCTGCTGGAGACGCCCATGAAATTCAAAGCTCTCGGTCTTGCGGGCATCGCCGTTGCCATGTTTGCGAGCCCCGCTCTCGCGCACCACTCCTTCGCCATGTTCGATGCCGAAACCAAGATGACGGTGGAAGGCATCGTCAAAGAGTTCCAGTGGACCAATCCCCACGCCTGGATCATGCTGAACGTCGCCAACCAACAGGGGACGCCGGAGCCGTGGGCGATCGAGATGAACGGCCCGAGCGGCTTGGTGCGGCAGGGCTGGAAGCCCAAGACCCTGACGCCCGGCATGCCCATCAAGCTGGTCATCCATCCGCTCAAGGACGGGACCCACGGCGGGCAGTTCATGCAGGTCACGCTTCCGGACGGAACTGTGATCGGCAACGCCAATCGTGAGCCGGTCAACGACGCCCCGGGCGGCGCGCCGGCGCCGGGCGCGCAGACGCAGTAAGCTTTAGGCCGCGCCGGATAGCGCACAAGATTTGCATGCCCTGCCGCAAGGCGGGGCATGTCGTGCTTCGCGACTGCTAGCGGTCGAGCCCCGCCGAAACGTCGCCCGTCACCTCGAAGGCGAAGTGGAACGCCGGCAGGTCCTCGCCCGGATGGTCCTGCGCATAGGTGAGCTGCGGGATGCGGAAGTTGTTGGGCCGCGTCTCGGCGCCTTTGTAGATGCCCGGATAGAGGTCGATGAAATGCCAGCCGGGCTCGCCGGTGGCCTTCATGATCAGCTCGACGTCGCCCTGGCTGTTGAAGGCGCAGGCATAGCCGATATAGTCGTTGTCATAGACCAGATGATAGATGTTGGCGGTCTCGGTCCAGCCCACGCCCTTGAGATGCAGACGGAACGTAGTGCCGACCGGCCCGCGGCCGACATCGACCGGCAGCGCGGTCGCCTTGATCCAGTAGGTCCCGCTCTGCTTTGCGCCGCCGCCCATGTCGACCCACAGGCCGTGCGCGCCGCCGAGATCGTCCGGCACCTTGAACTTGAATTCCGCGTGTCCTGAAGGGTCAGCCTTCGCTTCCGCGATCACGTGCGAGCCTTCCTCCCAGCCCGCGCCGGTCATGCGGTTGCCGACCACATGCGTCCAATTGAGCGCATAGGTCTGGCCCGGCGCGAAGCCTCCGCCACGCACCACCACCGGCTCCTCGATGCCGGAAAATGCCGGCGTGGCGACGAGCGCGCCCGGCGGTGGCAGGTTGCGGACGACTTTCTGCGCCTGCTCGGGCGGCGGCAGCGGCAGCACCGGCGCGCCCGCGGTGACCCGGAACGGAATGGCCCAGCGCGGCCGGTCCGGCTCGGGGTTCTGCTGCATGTTGCGGTACGGGAAGGTGAGCTCCCCGTGCAGCACTTCGAGCACATGCACGCCCGGTCTGCCGGTCGCCGGGATGGTGAAACGCGCGGAGCCGCCGGTGGTCACGGCCGACATCCAGCCGGTGAAATGATTGTCGTAGAGCAGATCCCACGAGTTGAAGAGCGAGCGCCAGCCGATGCCCATGACCTCGACCGTGATCGGCGTGCCCACCGGCCCGCTCTCGGGCGTGATCTTGACCGTCATGTCGATCGAGAAGCCGGCCTGGGTGAACATGCGATCGGGCTGCTGCAGCACGATGTCGTGCACGAAGCCGAAATCCTCCGGCGTCACGAACGCCGCGGTCAGCCGCCCGGCCGCGTCGGATTTGACCTTGGCGATCTCATAGGCGACCGGCTGATATTCGCGCCCGTGGTATTCGGCATTCGCGACCTTCCAGCCGCCCTTGACGGTGCGCCAGACGAGCTGGAATTCCTGATTGGGGGGCAGCTTCTCGGCCCTCACCGTGAGCGGCGTGCCAGCGGGCCCGTTTTCCGGATCGACGCGTAGCGTGCCGACGAATCCATCCTGCGGTTCCGCGAGCGCCACTTCCGGGCCGAGCGCGGAGGCGAGGGGGGCGGCCACCGCGGACGTCGCACGCGCGAGCGACACGAGCGAAAGCGCCAATAGCGCATAGCCGGCCAGCCGGCCGGTGCCCATCGTCATAGCCGCCTCCTTTATTATCTACTGTGGCGTTCCCGCCGCCTTCATCACCGGCTCGCCGGAGATCACGGTGAGCTGGGTCGAGGGGCGGGTGAACGGCTCCCAGGTCACGGTCGAGTCGTCCATCATGGTGGCGACCACCTTGTAGCCGAGCGACCCCGTGGGGAAATCCGCCGGGATGGTCCAGAACAGCGACCAGAAATAATCGGTCGGCGGCATGCCGTGCGGGCCGTAATGGGCCGGCAGCGTCTGGCCGTTGCCGAGCCGCACCACGACGCTCTTGATCGCGTTGTTGTCGGCGACGGCGCCGTTCGGCTGCAGCACCCGGATGCGCCAGGCAATGGCTTCCTTGCGCTTGAACTGATTGTTGAGCACGCAGAAGGGGCCGGCCTGGTCCGCCAAGGCGTGGCGGACGATGTCGCCTTCGAAGAACAGCTTCTTGGCCTCCTGGGCCTGCGCCCCGTTGGCGAAGCCGAGAGCCGTCGACACAGCGATCGCAGCAAATGCGAGGGTCTTCATGAAGGCGCCCTTTCCTCCCGGGGTGCACCGGCATTCGCTGCCGATGGCACCAAGCTTTCTCAGGGGTGAGAATGCCCCTTTCCCGCCGCCTCGGCAAGCGGGGCGGATGTGCGTTGTAGCTAGCGGGTGATCTGTCGCCGGTTTGTAGCTCGTGAAGTGTCGTGTTCCAGGTGTCCCGGAACAAAGGGGGCACGATGGGCACGGCATCGATTCACGAGGGTGTGCGTGGCCGCCAACGGGTGGCTGCGCGCGCTGCCGCGCCAGCCGTGCGGGTCGGGACGGAGAAACGGCGTCCAGGTCGAACAAAGAAACGGGCCAGGGTTGTCGAGCCGGTCGCCACCATGCCATGACACAACGCGGCCAGGGCCGTCCCCGCCTTC
>DATDGG010000465.1:0-7775 GCA_036522235.1 Xanthobacteraceae bacterium | reverse complement strand
CAAGGTCGCGGTGCTGTTGATCACGCACTGCGCCTGAATCGTCAGCTGAACCCCGAAGGTCGACGTGGTGGTAGTCGCCGCCGCAGGTCCACCGACAAACGCTAACCCGGCCAAGACGCCGAGCCCTGTCATCATCCTCATGTCATATCCCCCGTAGTGATGGCCGGCATTTCTTTGCCGCCATTTGAGGCCTCGACCATTTCATGAAAATTTGAATCAGTTTGTTGCATCGGCGGCCGCACGCGGCCGAATGGTAAAATTCGATCTAAGTGCAATTTAATTGTTTGGTGAGGTTGTCCGACGCGGAAACCCGCATGAATACGTGGTTTCTCGGATGGACGGAGTCGATGATGACTTTGTCGTAACCGTGGCGCTTAAGCCCCGATTCACCAGCGCTGTCACAAATCCGACATGGGCCGTTAACGGCCGCGTTGCGCGACCCGGGGGCGCGGCCGGCTATTTCAGCGACGACATGATCTCTTCGCAGATGAGCCAGAGCTCGATCTCGCGGAACTGGAGAAAGACCCGCTTGATCCAGGCGCGCAGCTCGTCGTCGAGCCGCGGCGGCAGCGCAGTCGGCGTCGCCCGCCAGAACTCGGCGAACGTAAAGCTCTGCTGCTCGATCAGCGGCTTCAGCGAAGCCGGCAGCACCGGAATTTCGAGCGAAACCGACACCGCGCTTTCATTCGGGAACGCCGCGCAATAGGGAATTCCCTTCGCCACGAGCTGGTTGCGCACCGGCAGCAGCGAGGCTTGGGAGAACCAGCGCCGCAATATGGTATAGGCCTTGGCCGATTTCGGGCCGGGATCGATCATGAACAGAATGAGCGGCTCGATCGCCTGGCGGCGCGCCTCCTCGAAGAAGCCGATCTTCTCGGCAATCGTAAAGAAGTCCTTGAAGGTGCGGTGGCTGACATCGATGACCTTGGTGGCCTGCCGGTCGGCGATGATCTGATCGAACAGCGCCATCTGCCCGGGCGCGTCGCCGATGTCGGCGACCGTGGTGCAGCGTGGCAGAAAATCCGCCAATTGCGGCCCCTCGTCGGCCAGATCGAAAGCCGCCACCGGCCGGCCGTCGATGAGGTAGAACTCCGCCAACAGGCGCGCCAGCAAGGTCTTCCCGACCGAGCGCTGCGGCGAGCAGACGACGTAGAGCGGCGTGGTCTTGCGGCGCGCGCCGTCGCGCCCGCGGCTCGTGCCGGTCCCCACCGGGGCCTGCGTCGGCGCGGTCAGCATGACGTCAGCACGGCGTCAATCAGCCCAGCGTCAAACATGGCGCTCGACGACGCTCCCCTCCGCCGGCGCCTGCGCGCCGGGCCGCGTATCGCAAGTTGTCCCATGGCTGCGTCCGCGCCGCACCGGTGCAGCAGTGATGCGGCGCGCGTGCCCCCTCCCATTCGAAACCGTCAGCTGCTGCTCGCCGCCTCGGCGATCCGCATGACCGGGCGCGGCCGGCCCCCCACTGGCTCGGTGCCGGTCGCCGATGCAATCTCCTTCGGGCGCACGATCTCGGTGACGCCGATGCGATCGTATTCGGCCCAGATATTGCCGAGCCAATGACGCACATAGCCGCGCAACACGAACGAATTGTTGGCCGGCTCGCCGGTGCGCTTCTTGTTGGCGATAAAGGTCACGAACGGTACCGAGGCGAGCTCGACCTGCTCGGTCGCCATCTCGCTGAGCTTCGGGATGGTGATCTCGACCGCGTCCTTGATGCGCTTGAAATAGGAACTGTGGGTCGCCTCGTCCCACTCGAAGAAGTGGGTGTTGTTGATGAAGTTCTTCACCATGAAATACTTGGCGTCGCCCAGATAGGCGGCGGTTTCCGAGATTTCGTCGAGCGAGGCGATCGAGGGTCCGAGAATGTGGAAGACAGCGAAGGTGAGCTGGCCCTTCTTGGCCGCATCGATGAAGCCGATGTCGCGCAAGGCGCGTAATGTCGGCGACATCAGGCCGGCGCGCACGTCGATCAAGGTGACGGAAGAATCACCTTCCTGCAGCGTGTCGAAAATCTTCATCTGGTCCGGGACCAGGTTGATGTCGACGATCTCCGTCACCTCGGGGTGAAAGCGCTTGAGCGTGCCGCGCGGTACTTCGGTATCGAAGGCGCGCGTGCGAATCTGGTGGGCGGTAAAATAGTCGAGCAACGTACGCGCGACCGTCGTCTTGCCGACTCCACCCTTGTCGGCACCGATCAATACCACTGCTGGCTTGGCCATCACCTGCTCCCCGATCCACAAAAACCACCGCAGGCGAACATCTGCCGCCCGGCAGGACAAAAAAATGGCGGAACCAAAGCAAAGATGTGGAATCTTTTCGCGAACGCGAAGCAACAGCTACCGGCGATCGTTGCAAATAGGTTCTTTGACTTACCTGCATACCACGCGACCTACCTGCGTACCACGAGCGCGCGCGTGCGCCGCAACGGCCGTCACTCGGCCTTCACGTTCGCGGCCTTAATGATGGGCCACCATTTATCGATCTCGGCTCTTTGCAGCGCGCCAAGCGCCCGCGGGGTCTGCTGCTCGGGCGGCGCAATTTCATAAGCGAGATCGATCAGGCGCCGACGCAGCTCGGGCGCGGCGAGACTATCCGCCACAGCGGCGTTGAGCTTGGCGATGACTTCGCCGGGCGTGCCCTTGGGGGCCCAGAACCCGTTCCACACCGAGACGTGGAATCCAGGCAATCCGGCCTCATCGGCGGTTGGAATCTCGGGCGCTTGCAGCAGACGCTCCTTGGCCAGGACCGCATAGACCTTGATGTTGCCCGCGTGCGCCTGCGGCAGGAACACGGCGGCCTGATTGGTCATCAGGTCGACCTGCTGGCTCAGGAGATCCTGCAGGGCCGGGCCGCCGCCGCGATAGTGCACCAGCGGAAACGTCGTGCCGGTGAGATTCTGCAGCAACACCGCGGCAAGATGCGAGGCGGTGCCGACCCCGGCGGTCGCCATCGACACCTTGTCCTGATTGGATTTGATCCAGGACACCAATTCCCGCAGCGTGCCTGCTGCAAGCGTTCTTCTGGCTGCAATCAAGTGGGAATTGCTTGGCAGCAGCACTACCGGCTCAAAATCCTTCACCAGATCGTAGGGCAGCGTGTAGATCGCGCCGTTGGCGACGAACGTGCTCCAATTGCCGCTGACGATGGTGTAGCCGTCCGGCGCCGCGCGCGCGACGCGGCCGAGCCCGATGCTGCCGCCGGCGCCGCTCACGTTCTCGATGATGACGGATTGGCCGAGCCTTGCCCGCAGCGCATCGCCCAGCATTCGCGGCAGCACATCGGTCGCCCCGCCCGGGGCAAACGGCACCACGATGGTGATCGGATGCGATGGATAGAGCTGCGCCCGCGCGGGGCGCGCCGGCAAGCCAGCGACGCTCAACGCCGCAATGGCAACAACAATTGCTCGATGACGGATCATGGTGCCTCGGACGGCAACCAAGGGCGCAACCTCACTCGATCTTCACGCCGGCGGCCTTGACGACCTCGCCCCATTTGGCGCGCTCGGTCTTGGTGTATTGCGTGAACTCGTCGGGCGTGGTGGTCACGGGCTCGGCGCCGACCGCCTGCAGCGCCTTGACCACGTCGGGCGATTTCCAGACTTGATTGAGCTGCGCCGTAATGGCATCGACGGTCGCCCGCGGGGTCGCGGCGGGCGCAAACAGGCCCTGCCATCCGGTCGCCTCGTAGCCGGGGAGCGTCTCGCCGATGGTCGGCAGGTCGGGCGCGGCCGCGGCGCGCTGCGGCGTCGAGACGGCGAGCGCGCGCACGGTGCCGGCCTGCGCGAACGGCCAGACCGTGGTCATGCTGTCGATAGCGAGATCGAGCTGGCCGCCGATCATGTTGTTGACTTCCTCGGCGGTGCTGCGGAACGGGACGTGGGTCATCCTGGTGCCGGTCGCGAGCTCGAACATGACCACCGAGAGATGCGACGAGGTGCCGATGCCGGAGGAGCCGTAATTGAGCTCGCCGTCGTGGGCCTTGAGATAGGCGATGAGCTCGCCGACCGAGCGCGCCGGAATCCTCGGGTTCACGAACATGAGATTGGGAAAGCGCACCAGCAGCGAAATGGCCTGGAAGTCGCGGCCGACATCGAAATTCAGCCGCGTATAGAGAAAGGCGTTGATCGCATTGGTGCTCACCGTGCCCAGCAGCAGCGTGTAGCCATCCGCCGGCGCCTTGGCGACAAAGCCCGCCCCGATGCTGCCGCCGGCGCCCGACTTGTTCTCGACCACGATCGGGACGCCGGTCTTGGCCTGCAGGTGCTGCTGCAGGATGCGGGCGATCAGATCGGCGGAGCCGCCGGCCGCGAACGGCACCACGATGGTGACCTGCCGCTGCGGCCAGGCGTCTTGCGCGCCGGCGGGCGACACGCAGAAGAGAAAGGCCGCAAGAGCTGCGAGCAGGCCACGCCTATGGTTTTGCCTGGGCATGACGGAACGTCACACCGCCTTGAGGTGGGCGTCTTTCTGCTTGTAGAGCTCGTCGTCAGCGTAGCCCATGGTCTCCGGCTTGCCGCGCCCGAGCATCACCTGGAAATAGACCGGTCCGAGGCTGTCGTTCTGATAGCCGTGAATGACGCCGGCCGGACAGGAGATGCATTCCCAGGGGCCGAGCCGGGTGGTCAGGCGCTTGCCGCTCTCGTCCTCGACAAAGACGTCGAGAAAGCCCTGCAGCACGAAAAAGACCTCCTCGATCTCGTGGGTATGCGCCGCATTGCCCTGCCCGGGCTCCACATACATGATCGATAGCGTGAAATTCTTGGCCGGGATCACGGTCGGGTCGCCGTGCTTGCCGGAGCCGCCGGCGCCGATGAAGCGATGCTGGGCCCGCTTGTAGCCCTCGATCTTGGCATCCTCGAAGGCCGCCCAATCGGGCTTCTTCTCGCGAAAGCGCCCGACGAACTTCTGCATGATGTCTTCGATCGGCACGCCCACGAGCTCCGGCGGACGCGGATGTCGGGCAACGCTCATGGCGAGCTCCTTCGCGGTGTTGTGGACAACAAATCTAGGCTTCCGCCGCGCACCGCGTCAACGCGGCCGTCCAGCGGCCGTCCAGCGGCACTTTCCGACCCGCGGCATTGGATGTACCCTCATTCGCAAAATAACGATTGGGGCGTGCGGCAGTCCCGCGCACCGGGTCGCTCAGAGCACGCATTCTCGAGGGCGAGGAAACAGTGGGAGGCATTTCAATGGCCACCGCAGCGACGTATGGGACGCTTTCCGCGTCCGACCACAGCGCGAATCTTCGCAAAGCCGTCATCGCCGCGACGATCGGAACGACGATCGAATGGTACGACTTCTTCATCTATGGCACGGCTGCCGGGCTGATCTTCGGAAAGCTCTATTTCCCCAACGAGGACCCGCTGACGGCAACGCTTGCCGCCTTCGGCACCTATTTCATCGGCTTTGTCGGCCGGCCGATCGGGGCGGCGATATTTGGCCACTACGGCGATCGCATCGGCCGCAAGGCGACACTCATCGCCACCCTGCTGTGCATGGGGATCGCCACCTTTCTCATTGCATTCGTGCCGACCTACGAATCGATCGGCATCTGGGGCGCGGTGATTCTGACGGTCCTGCGAATGTTTCAAGGAATTGGGGTCGGGGGCGAATGGGGCGGCTCGGTGCTGATGGCGATGGAATGGTCCCGCCATCACGGCCAGCGCGGGTTGGTGGCCTCGTGGCCGCAATTCGGCGTTCCCTGCGGGCTGTTCCTGGCAAACCTTTCCATCCTCGCGTTCAGCGCCTGGTATGGTGATCAGTTCGTTACCTGGGGTTGGCGAATTCCATTTGCGCTCTCGATCATTCTCGTCGGCGTCGGTCTTTGGATTCGTCTCGGTATCCTCGAGACGCCCGTGTTCCAACAGCTCTTGGAAACGCGCAGAATCGAGCGCACGCCCATCATCGAGGTGATCAACAAGCAGCCGAAGGAGATCGTTCTCTCGGCGCTGCTTCGGATGGCCGAGCAAGCGCCCTTCTATATTTTCACCGCATTCATCTTTGCCTATGCGGTCGGCACGCTCCATATGTCGCGCGATCTGATCCTGACGGCGGTGCTCGCCGCCGCCTGCGTCTCGTTCGTCACCATTCCCCTGTCGGGACACATCTCCGACCGCATCGGACGCAGGAAGATGTACCTGATCGGCACGGTGGTAACCGGCCTGTTCGGTTTCCTTTATTTCGGGATGGTGGACACCGCGATTCCATGGGCGGTGTTCGTTGCGATCGTGCTGTCGCTTATCCCGCATGACATGCTGTACGGGCCTCAAGCCGCACTCATCGCTGAGGCCTTTACGCCGCGATTGCGCTATAGCGGCGCCTCATTGGGCTATCAGCTTGCATCGCTCATCGCCGGCGGGCCGGCGCCCTTGATCGCGACGGCGTTGTTTGCCGCCTATCACTCGGGATATGTGATCTCCATCTACATTGCCGCTTGCGCGGTGGTCAGCCTGGCATCAGCGGCTTTCATGCCCGACTACACCGGCAAGGACATTTCGATGGAATACGACGACTGACGGGATTCGGCGTCACCGCAGCTCACGCGCATCCCGCACCAGCTGCCAGACGCGCGAAGGGGTGAGCGGCAGCTCGCGCGGCTCGACCGCGAACGAAGCCAGCGCGTTGGCGACCGCATTGGCGATCACGCCGCCGACCGGGATGATGCCGCCCTCGCCGGCGCCCTTGGCGCCGAGCGGATTGATCGGCGAGGGATGTGATTCCAGGACCACGGCGCGCAGGTTGGGAAAGTCGCTTGCGGTCGGCACCAGATAGTCGGCGAGCGAGCCGGTCAGGAACTGGCCCTCCTCGTCGTACAGCAGATTTTCCAGGAAGGCGCCGCCGAGGCCCTGCACCAGCGCGCCGATCACCTGGCCGCGCAAGGTCAGCGGATTGATGATGCGCCCGCAATCCTCGACCGCCACATAGTCGATGAGCGCGACCTGCCCGAGCTTGAGATCGACCGCCACATGGGCGGCATGGGCCCCATACGCATAGGTGTGCTTCTTGTTGAGGAAGCTGCCCTCGACCGAGATCGCGGTATCGGCAAGGCCGGCGAGCGCGACCGACCGGCCGGCGGGCCCGGTCGCCTTGTCGTCGAGGATCACGACCTCGGCTGCCGCGCAGCCCATGCGCTTGGCGGCGGCGGCGCGGATCGCCTCGCGCAGGCCGGTCGCGGCCGAAAGGATCGCGGAGCCGCCCATCACCACCGAGCGCGAATGATAGGCGCCATAGCCGTCGCTGACGCAGGACGTGGAGCCGTGGAAGACGCCGCGGATACGTTCCATCGGGATTTCGAGCGCGTCGGCCGCGATCTGCGCAAACACCGTCTCGAGCCCCTGCCCGACCGCGGACGAACCCACATGGACTGTGAACGCGCCGTCGGTCTCGAGCACGATCCGGGCGCTTTCCTTGGGGCCGGCGGCGCCGCCTTCGACAAAGCAGCCGAGCCCGAGCCCGTGATAGCGTCCGCCGATCAGCTTGCCTTGAAGCTTCGCCTTCTCGGCCCAGTCGATCTCAGCCAGGCAGCGCTCGAGCGTAACCTGATAGTCGCCGCTGTCGAAGGCGTCCTTGCTCTCGTAGGGCCTGATGGTGGCGATCGCATAGGGCATCTCGGCCTTCGACACGAGATTGCGCCGACGCAGCTCGATCCGATCGATGCCGAGGTCGCGTGCCGCCATGTCGATGAGCCGTTCGCGGAAGAAATCAGTCTCGAAGCGGCCGGGGCCCCGGTAGGTCCCGACCGGCGTCTTGTTGGTCAATTGCAGCGCGACGTCGATA
>DATDGG010000464.1:0-4772 GCA_036522235.1 Xanthobacteraceae bacterium | reverse complement strand
GTCTTGCCGACGCCGGTCGGCCCGATCATCAGAATGTTCTTGGGCTGCACCTCCTCGCGCAGCTTCTCATCGAGCTGCAGGCGCCGCCAGCGATTGCGCAGCGCGATGGCGACGGCGCGCTTGGCGTCGTTCTGGCCGATGATGAAGCGGTCGAGCTCGGAAACGATTTCGCGGGGCGAGAAGTCGGTCATCAGGAAGGGCTCATGAATGCGCTCACGACGTCGCCGGCGCGGCGGGCGGCAGGCGGTCGATGGCGGGTGTCGGGAGAAGCGTCAGCAAAGCGCGGCGCAGCGGCTGCCAGCCCACGCCCAGCCCCAGCACCAGGACACCGAGCAGGGCGAGCGTCGCGAAGAAGACGGCAGCTTGATCGGTCGGTGCGCTTGCCCCGGCATTGCGGATCGCATAGGCGATCACGAAGCCCAGATAGCTCAGCGTCGACACCAGCAGCGCGCGCCGGTCGATCAGGACGGCGACCAGCGCCAGCGCAACCGCGATGGCGACGATCGTCAGCGCGGCACCGGTGGTCAGGCTGAGAAAATTGAGATCCGACACCGTCAAGGTGATCAGCGAGTGCACGATGAGCGGCGCCGCCAGCAAGTGCAGCCAGAAGGCGCAATCGGCGCGCCGGGTCAGCCGCTCGCGGTCGGACGCGTCGAACCCCATCGCGGCGGCAAACACCGCGAGGCCGCAAAACAGGAGGACGAGCGACTGCGCGGCGCCCGTACCGCCGATCTCGCGGGCCAGCGCGGCGCTCGCCACGACCAGGCCGCCCGCCACCAGCAGCAGCGCGAACGGCAGGCGAAAGCGTGCATAGAACAGCGCGGCGCCGCCGCTGCCGAGGAGCGCCTTGAGGGCAATGGTCGCCGGCGCGGCCGCGCGGCTGATCATCCCGCCGCCCAGGAACAGGTCGATCCAGCTCGCGGGCATGCGCTGCAGCGGCGCCGAGGCGGCAGTCGACCAGAGATCGACCGGGATGGCGCGGTAGATCGCTTCGACAAAGAAGCAAACGAGCAGGATGCCGGGCAGCACCAGCCGCATCCGCCCGACCAGAAGCTCGGCGAGCGCCCAGAGAACAGCGGCTGTGACCAGATTTCCGGTTACGCCTGCTCCCGCGAAGAACATGAGCCCCGCGCCCAGCATCACCACGCCGGTCGCAAAGAAGAAATCGTTGAAGCCGCGCATGAAGCGGAACCGCTCCTCGTGGCCGAGCGCCCTTGCCCGCACACGCTCGCGCTTGGCCGCGAAGTCGCGCAGCGCGGTGGCCTGCGCCTGCGTGACGATGCCTTCCGCCACCGCGGCGTCGAGATGCTCTTCGCGCAGCATCAGAGCTTTTCCACCGTAACGTTGCGGTTGGTGTAGACGCAGATGTCGGCCGCGATATCGAGCGCGCGGCGCACGATCGCCTCGGCATCGAGCGCGCCGTCGGTGAGCGCGCGGGCGGCGGCGAGCGCGTAATTGCCGCCGGAGCCGATGCCGGCGATGCCGGCCTCGGGCTCGAGCACGTCGCCGGTGCCTGTGAGCACCAGCGACACCTCCCGGTCGGCAACGATCATCATGGCTTCGAGCCGGCGCAGATAGCGGTCGGTGCGCCAATCCTTGGCGAGCTCGACGGCGGCGCGGGTGAGCTGGCCGGGATATTGCTCGAGCTTGGCCTCCAGCCGCTCGAACAGCGTGAAGGCATCGGCGGTGGCGCCCGCAAAGCCGCCGATGACCTCGCCCTTGCCCAGGCGGCGCACCTTCTTGGCATTGGCCTTGACGATGGTCTGCCCGATCGAGACCTGCCCGTCGCCCCCGATGGCCACGACCCCGCCTTTGCGGACCGTGAGGATCGTCGTGCCGTGCCAGAGATCGCCGGAGGGGAGCTGCATGCGGGCGCCTTGTGCTGGGCATGATGTAGGGGGCGCGGACAGGTGTTGCAAATGGGCTCCAGGCGGTTCGGCATTGACCAATCCGGTACGCTGTGGTGGCCACCTAGTGGCGAACCCCACGGGCGCCTGTTAAAAGGCCCGTGAAAATCGGGAGTTGTCATGCGAAAGGCCACGGTGAAGCGCGCCACCGAGGAAACCGATGTCGAGGTCGCGATCGATCTCGACGGCGCCGGCGTCGCGCAGGTCGCGACCGGGATCGGTTTTCTGGATCATATGCTCGACCTCCTGGCGCGCCATTCCCGCATCGATATCGCGGTCAAGGCCAAGGGCGATCTGCATATTGATCATCACCACACCACGGAGGACGTGGGCATCGCGCTCGGCCAGGCCGTCAAGCAGGCGCTCGGCGAGATGAAGGGGATCACCCGCTACGCCGACGTGCATGTGCCCATGGACGAAGCGCTGACCCGGGTGGCCCTCGATATTTCGGGCCGCCCGTTCCTGGTGTTCCGCTCCGCTTTCGTGCGCGACAAGGTGGGCAGCTTCGATACCGAGCTGGTGCAGGAATGGTTCCAGGCGTTCGCGATGAATGCCGGGGTGACGCTGCATGTCGAGACGCTCTACGGCACCAACGATCATCATATCGCCGAATCCTGCTTCAAGGGTCTGGCGCGGGCGCTACGGGCCGCGGTCGCGATCGATCCGCGTGCCGCGGGCGAAGTGCCTTCGACCAAGGGCAAGCTTGGCGGCTGACGCACCGGAGCCGAGGAAACAATGGCTGTCTACACTGTCCACGAGCCGCGCCTGCGGGGCGCATCCGCGCCGGAGCCCGAGCGCTTCGTCTTCGTGCGCGACGGGTTCTACTTCTGGGCCTCGCTGGTTGGTCCGCTCTGGATGTTGCGGCACCGGATGTGGCTGGTCCTGCTCGGCTATGGGCTCCTGGTCGCCGGGCTTGGATGGTGGCTGCGGCACGCCCAGGCGTCGGCCGCGATTGCCCTGAGCGTCAATGCGCTGCTGGGGCTTCTGATCGGTTTCGAGGCCGGCACGCTGCGCCGCTTTACGCTCGCGCGCCGGGGCTTCGCCAATATCGGCATCGTGGTGGGCGACGATATCGATCTGGCGGAACGGCGGTTTTTCGATGCCTGGATCAGGAAATCCGCGCCGGGCGGGCCTGCGCCCCGCGGCGACGCGGCAGCGCCCGCTTCGACAATGCGCATGCCGCAGGCGCCCTCAGACGTGCTTGGTCTCTTTCCCGAGCCCGGAGCCTCGGCGTGAGCGTCGCCATTGTGGACTATGGGTCCGGCAATTTGCATTCGGCCGCCAAGGCTTTCGAACGTGCGGCGCGCGAATGCGGCTATGGGTCGCCGATCGTGGTGACCCATGATCCGGACGAGGTCGCCCGCGCGGAACGCGTCGTGCTGCCGGGCGTCGGCGCCTTCGCGGATTGCCGGCGCGGCCTCGATGCGGTCAGCGGCATGGTGGAAGCCCTCGACACGCGGGTCCGCCGCCAGGGGCGGCCGTTCCTCGGCATCTGCGTCGGCATGCAGCTGATGGCGGAGCGCGGCCGCGAATATGAGGTGACGCCAGGGTTGGGCTGGATTCCGGGCGAGGTCGATCGGATCACGCCGTCCGATCCGGGTCTGAAAATCCCGCATATGGGCTGGAACACCTTGAACGAGGTGCGCCCGCACAAGCTCATCGAGGGCATCCCGGTCGGGCCGGCCGGCCTGCACGCCTATTTCGTGCATTCGTTTCATCTCAAGCCCGCCGCGCGCGGAAGCCTGGTGGCGGAGGCGGACTATGGCGGACCCGTCACCGCGATCGTCGCCCGCGACACCGCGGTCGGCACGCAGTTTCATCCGGAAAAGAGCCAGCGGCTCGGGCTCCGGCTGATCGCGAATTTTCTGCAGTGGAAGCCGTGATCCTCTATCCGGCCATCGATCTCAAGGACGGCTTGTGCGTGCGCCTGGAGGAAGGCGACATGGCGCGCGCCACTGTGTTCCACCGCGACCCGGCCGCGCAGGCGCGGGCTTTCGCGGCGCAGGGCTTTGAATATCTCCACGTGGTCGATCTCGACGGCGCCTTTGCGGGCAAGCCGGTCAATGCCGCGGCCGTCGATCGCATTTTGGCGAGCACCGCCATGCCGCTGCAGCTCGGCGGCGGCATTCGCGATCTTGCGACCATCGAGGCTTGGCTCGCCAAGGGCGTCGCGCGGGTGATCATCGGCACCGCGGCGGTGCGCGATCCGGATCTGGTGAAGCAGGCGGCGCGGAAGTTTCCGGCGCGTGTCGCGGTCGGGCTCGATGCCCGCGGCGGCAAGGTTGCGGTCGAAGGCTGGGCGCAGGCGAGCGAGCTCACAGCCCTCGACATCGCCGGCCGCTTCGAGGATGCGGGCGTCGCCGCCATCATCTACACCGACATCACGCGCGACGGTTTGCTCAAGGGTCTCAATCTCGATGCCACCATCGGGCTTGCCGACGCCATCTCGATCCCGGTCATCGCCTCGGGCGGGCTCGCCTCGATGGCGGACATCGAGGCGCTGCTGGCGCCCCGCGCCGCCAAGCTCGGCGGTGCGATCGCGGGCCGTGCCCTCTATGATGGCCGGCTCGACGCCGCCGCCGCGCTGGCACTGATCAAACAAGCGCGGTCCGTTCGCGCAGGCGGCGCATAAGAGATTGCGATGTTCAAGGTCCGTGTCATTCCCTGTCTCGACGTCAAGGACGGACGCGTCGTCAAGGGCGTCAATTTCGTCGACCTGCGCGACGCCGGCGATCCGGTCGCGGCTGCGGTGGCGTATGACGCGGCCGGCGCCGACGAGCTCACCTTCCTCGACATCACGGCGAGCCACGAGAACCGCGGCATCATTCTCGACGTGGTGCGGCGCACCGCCGAGGCCTGCTTCAT
>DATDGG010000463.1:0-3555 GCA_036522235.1 Xanthobacteraceae bacterium | reverse complement strand
ATATTTGTCGTTGGCCGCGACCTTGCCGCCCAACACTGCCTCGATGCGCTCCACCATGCCGACCCCGAGCGTCGAGAGCGCCACCGTGACGGTCTTGCGCGGATCGACCCCCTGCGCCGCCAGCGCCGAATTCAAGGCGCCCGCCAGGTTGTCGGCGCCCACGGTCTTGGCGGTGCGCGAGAGCGCCGCGGCGCGCTCCGCCTCCCAGGCGGGAGTCACCAGCAGGGTCGCGGCGCCGGAGCGATCGACCAGCACCGCGCTTTCGCCGATCGGGCGCACCCCGCTCAGTACGAACACCGCGTGGGATTCGAGAAACGAGTTCTGGCCGCCGTTGAATGCGATGAGGCCGTCGAGGCCTTCGTCTGCGAGGTAGCGCTTGGTCGCGGCCAGTCTGGCGTCTGCGGCATTCATCAGAACTTGACCCGGTCGGCGCCCTTGAGGCCCAGCATGGCGCGCGCTTCCTTCGGGGTTGCGACCTCGTAGCCGAGCTCCTCGATGATGCGGCGGATTTTCGCGACCTGCTCGGCATTGCTCGCCGCGAGCTTGCCGCGGCCGATATAGAGCGAGTCCTCGAGCCCGACCCTGACATTGCCGCCGATCATGGTGGCCATGGTGGCAAAGGGAATCTGGTGCCGCCCGCCCGCCAATACCGACCACGCGTACGCATCGCCGAACAACCGGTCGGCGGTGCGCTTCATGAACATCAGGTTATCGAAGTCCGGGCCGATGCCGCCCAGGATGCCGTAGATCAGCTGCAGGAAGATCGGCGGCTTGAACAGGCCGCGATCCATGCAATGGGCTAGATTGTAGAGGTGGCCGGTGTCGTAGCATTCGTGCTCGAACTTGACGCCATGCTCGTCGCCCAGGAGCTTGGCGATGCGCTCGATGTCGCGAAACGTGTTGCGGAAAATGTTCTGGTCCGACTGCAGCAGGTACTGCTCTTCCCAATCGTGCTTCCAGGTCTTGTGGCGCGCCGCCATCGGGTAGAGCGCGAAGTTCATCGAGCCCATATTGAGCGAGCACATTTCCGGCGAGAAGGCGGTGGCGGCCGCGATGCGGTCCTCCACCGTCATGAGCACGCTGCCGCCGGTGGTGATGTTGATCACCCCGTCGCAGCTCTGCTTGATGCGCGGCAGGAACTGCCTGAACACTTCCGGGTCGGGCGAGGGGCGGCCATCCTTGGGGTCGCGCGCATGCAGGTGCAGGACCGCGGCGCCCGCCTTGGCGGCATCGACGGCTTGGGTGGCGATCTGGTCCGGCGTGACCGGCAGGGCATCCGACATGGTCGGGGTATGGATCGAGCCGGTGATCGCGCAGGTGATGATCACCTTGTTGGATTGTTGCGCCATGGGATATTAGATTCCTCGCTGGGAGCTGTTCCGACTTTCGAACGACTGTAGCCCGCATGGAGCGCAGCGCAATGCGGGACGACGGTTCCCGGATTACGGCGCATAAGCCTGTCGAGACGGGCGTAAACGCCCTCATGGCGCCTCCATCCGGGCTACGAGCCAGACCCACGATCATCGAGGACGACGCGGCGTTCAAGGGGGAACACCTGCCAGCCGAAGCGGTCGACGATCAAGCCCCAAATTCCCTTCGGGGCCCAGAGCATGACCACGATGGCCACGGTGCCGAGCAGCAGGAGATAAAGGGTGCCGAGGTCGGCCAGCGTCTGCCGCAATGCGAAGAACACCACCGCCCCGATGATCGGCCCCTCGATGCGCCCGATGCCGCCGATCACGGTCATGAAGATCACGAAAGCGGTCCAGTCGTTGACGCTGAAGGCCGCGTCCGGGCTGATCCGCAGCTTCTGCAGGAAGATCAGCGCCCCGATCATGGCGGTGGCGAACGCCGTGATGATGTAGACGATGACCTTGACGGCCCGCACGTCGATGCCATTGCTGCGCGCCGCGAGTTCGTTGTCGCGGATGGCCTTAAGCGCGAGGCCGTAGCGCGAGCGCAGCAGCGCGACGATCAGCAGCAGCACCAGCAGCACCAGGGCCAGCGCCACCCAATAGACCAGGAATTCGCGCTCCTGGCGGGTCGCCGCGATCGACGTGACGATGCCGGCCGGCAGGCTCAGGCCGGAGCCGCCGCCCAGCACCGAGGCCTGCGAGGCGAGCAGGCGAAAAACCTCGGCCACGATCCAGGTCCCGATCGCGAAATAATGTCCGCGCAGCCGAAACAGCAAGGTTGCGGCCGGCACCGCAACCGCGGCCGCGATCGCGCCGGCGATCGGGATCGCCCACAGCGGCGGCACGCCGGCCAAGAGCGTCAAGGCGAACAACAAATAGCCGCCGAGCCCCACATAGGCCTGCTGGCCGACCGAGACGAGGCCCGCATAGCCGGCCAGCAGGTTCCACAGGCTCGCGAGCCCCACATAGGCGTAGATTTCGGCGAGCAGCCGCAGGTCGTCGCGGCCGCCCCAGGCCGGCGCGGCAGCCAGCACGGCCACCGCAATGGCGAGCAGCGCGAGGCGGACGATGCGGCCGGCCCGATCGGTAAATTCGACGCGCATGGCCGTCATGCGCGCACCTTGGGAAACAGTCCCTCCGGCCGCACCGCCAGCACGAGCAGGAAAACGAGATGCCCGGCGAGCGTCTGCCAGCCCGGATCGAGCTCGGCGCCGATTGCCTGGGCGACGCCGAGCAGAATGCCGCCGACGAGCGTTCCCCACAGGCTGCCGAGCCCGCCGATGATGACCGCCTCAAAGCCGAAGATCAGCCGCGCCGGCCCGATCGCCGGATCGAAATTGGACCGCACCGCGAGGAACACGCCGGCGACCGCCACCACGGCAAGCGACAGCGCCATGGCGAGCGCAAAGATGTGCCGGTTGTCGAGCCCCATGAGCTGCGCCACATCAGGATCGTCCGCGGTCGCCCGGAAGGCGCGTCCAAGCGCGGTGCGGTAGAGCACGAATTGCAGCGCACCGATGACGGCGACCGCCACCCCGAAGGACAGGAGCGGAAGCGCCCCGATCGATACGCCTTCGCTCAAGGGAAAGCTCGCCACCTCGATGGCGCCGGCCTGCAGCCGGCGGCTGTCGGCGCTGAACACCTCCAGCAACCCATTCTGGATGATCACCGACAGGCCGAACGTGACCAGGAGCGGCGGCAAGAGATCATCGCCCAGCGTGCGGTTGAGCACGAGGCGCTGCAAGGCGTAGCCGATGAGCGCCATCAGGGGCGCCACGATCAGCAGCGCCGGCAGGGGCCCGATGCCAAGGCTCTCGGCAGTGACCAGCGCCAGATAGGCGGCGAGCACGATCAGGTCGCCATGCGCGATGTTGACCAGCCGCATGATGCCGAAGATCAGCGACAGCCCGGCCGCGAACATGGCATAGAGGCCGCCCACCAGCACGCCCTGAACGATCACGTTGATCCAGTCGTCCACCGCTAAGGCTCCGCTCTTCCCTCCCCCTGAAAGGGGGAGGGGGGCGCCGAAGGCGCCGGGTGGGGGTCCAGCCTCTCCGCGAGCTCGGTGTTTGTGGCGCAGCGTAACCCCCACCCGGATCGCTGCGCGATCCGATCTCCCCCTTGCGGGGGGAGGTAAGGG
>DATDGG010000462.1:0-2728 GCA_036522235.1 Xanthobacteraceae bacterium | reverse complement strand
GATCAACAAGGCGCTGACCCAGATGGACGAGGTGACGCAGCAGAACTCGGCCCTGGTGGAGGAGAACGCGGCCTCGGCCAAGACGCTCGAGCACCAGTCGGAGACGATGAACCAGAAGTTGCGTTCTTCAAGCTCGACGAGCGGGCCGAGAGCCATGCGGTCAAGGTGCCGGCCGCGGCCGCGCCGGTGGCACGGCTCGCCGCCGCAGCGCCCAAGAAGGAGGCCGCGCCGATCCGCAAGCCCGCGCTCGCCGCCGGCAAGCGCGGCGGCGGACCGGTCGGCCGCATGCAGGCCGCCGTCGCCACCGCCATGGCCGAAGACCAGGATTGGAAGGAATTCTAGAGGAGCCGCTCCGGCGGCCGTTAACGGAACCTTAATGGCGCCGTCGGCTGCTGCCGCATGGTTCGTCAGACGGCTATTCGGACCGGCCCACGCTCCACGCCCCCGGCTCTCCTCCCCAGCCTGGAGAGCGCTTGAATTTAATGCACGATCGGCACCGGCGACGGGGCATCGACCGGCCATGCGCGCAAATGAGGCATCGAATCTTCGGCGGCGGTAATATTTGCTAACCGGTTGTCAATTTTCCCGATGCATCATGGGGTTGGGCGTTGAAGTCATCGATTCGCGAGGCCTTGCGCCTCCGACCTTGAGCTTCAGAAAACAATCTGCGTGTCGGCGCCTGCTCCGCGCGGCCGATTTGTCAATGGGCGAACATCGTGAACAACGAACCCGCACTGCAAGCGACGTCGAAGGCTCAAGCCGGCCAGGAAGACTGGCGCTCGAAGCCCAGCGAATCCGTGGCCTCCGGCCGCGTCGAATTCATCAGCTTCTCGATCGGCGAGGAGCAGTACGGCGTCGACATCATGGCGGTGCGCGAGATCAAGGGCTGGACCGAGATCACGCATCTGCCCAAGCAGCCCGAATATGTCCGCGGCGTGCTCAACCTGCGCGGCGTCATGGTCCCGATCATCGATCTGCGCTGCCGCTTCGGCCAGGGCAAGACCGAGGCGACGGCGCTGCATATCGTGATCGTGGTGCAGGTGGAGGCACGGCTGGTCGGCCTGCTGGCCGACCGGGTGCTGGACATCCTGTCGTTCGAGGCGAGCCAGGTGCAGCCGGTGCCGCAGATCGCGCGCTCCTCGCGCATCGACTTCCTGTCCGGGCTGGTCACCGTCGACGGCACCATGATCGCGCTCGTCGACCTGCCCAACCTCCTCGCCGAGCAATTTGCCGCAGCCGAGTCCACCGAACCGAGGGGCGCTGCGGCGGCCTGACAACCATGATGTCGGATTCATCACGTGCAGTCCGATATCGCCGATCCATCGTATCTCCGACAAGCTCAACCCGGCGCCTAAGTCCGAAGGAGACAGAGTATGTTGCGGCTAAATAACCTGAGCATCGGCACGAAGCTCATCATCACGTCTGCCCTCGGCATTGCGCTGATGGCCGTGATGATCACAACCCTGATGCTCGGAAATTCCAGCGTTCGGAACGCGATCGACGAAACCAACGTCCAGCAAACCGTTACGCAGGCGGCGAGCGACGCGAGGGCTTCGATTCGCGGCCTGGAGATCGGGCTGCGCGACATGCGCCTCGCGCTGAGTGCGGACGGTTCGCAAAAAGCGATGGAGGGATTTCACGAGCAGCAGAAGGTTGGAATCGGCGTCATCGACTTTCTGATTCAATCCGCCAAGATCGACGAAAATCGCGAGCGGATGATGAAGGTCAAGTCGCTGATGGAGCAATATGTCGGCGAGGTCGAGAAGATCGCCGGGATGAACGCCGAGATCTTTTCGCTGCAGGGCCAGCGGATGGGCGCCACCACCACCGAAGCCCGCGATCTGACCGAGCGGATCGGCGATCTCGACAGCGAAGCCAATCGTCTCATGCGCGAAAGCGCGTTGCCGATGGCCAACCAGATGGAGAAGCAGATCGAGGAGACCGTCGCGGCTTCGAAAGCTCGCTCCGCCCAGCAGGTTGCCGCGCTGACCCAGACCATGTCGTCGACCGAGCAGATCGCGCTCACGGTCGGCATCGCGGCGATTCTGACGCTGATCGGATCCGCCGCCTACGGGTCTTTCGCGATCGCCAGGCCGATGCGCAAGATGGCCCAGGTCCTGACCACCTTGACCAAGGATCACAATATCGACGTGCCCTACACGACGCGGGGCGACGAGGTGGGTGACAACGCCCGCGCCGCCCAGGCGTTCAAGGAGGGGCTCATCCGCATGGAGAAGCTGGAGGCGGAGCAGAAGGAAGCCGAGAAGCTCTCCGCCGAGGAACGCCGCGCTTCCATGCAGAAGCTTACCGACGAATTCGAGGCCACGATCGGCGGCATCGTCAAGGCGGCGGTGCTCGGGGACTTCACCAAGCGGGTTTCGCTCGAAGGCAAGGAAGGCTTCATCCTCAATCTCGGCGGCGCCATGAATACGCTGTGCGAGAATGTCGCGACGGTCATGGAGGATCTGGCGCAGATGTTCGGCGCTTTGGCGGAGGGCGACTTCAGCCGGCGCATCACGTCCGACTACCATGGTGTGTTCGGCGTGTTGAAGAACGACGCCAACTCGATGGCGGATCGCATCGCGTCGACCATTTCGGAGATCAAGTCGGTTGGTCGGGAAGTGTCGAACGCGGCGGGCGAGATTTCCGCCAGCACGACCGATCTGTCGCAGCGCACCGAGGAGCAGGCCGCGAGCCTGGAGGAGACCTCGGCCTCGATGGAAGAGAT
>DATDGG010000461.1:0-2429 GCA_036522235.1 Xanthobacteraceae bacterium | reverse complement strand
TCGTTGGCCTGCCGCGCATTGTCGGCATTCTGCTTCACGGTCGCGGAAATCTGCTCCATCGACGCGGAAGTCTGCTCCAGGCTCGCGGCCTGCTCCTCGGTGCGCTGCGAGAGGTCGGTCGTGCTGGTCGAGATTTCGGCGGCCGCATTGGCGACCTCGCCGGTCGAGCCGGCAATCCCGGCGATGGTCTCCTCCAGCCGCGCCATGGTGCGGTTGAAGTCGTCCTTGATGCGCTGATAGCCGGCGGTGAAGCCCTCTTCGAGGCGCACCGTGAGGTCGCCCCCGGCAAGCCCGGCCAGACCGTCCGCGAGCGCGGCGACCGCGCTCGCCTGTTCCTGCGCGGCGAGCGCCTGCGCCTCCGCATGCTTGCGGCGCTCCTCCTCGCCGCGGCGGCGCTGCTCCTCGGCAGCCGCGCGCTGCTGCGCCGCCTGCGCCTCCAGGCGCGCCTTCTCGACAGCCGCGTCGCGGAAGACCACGACCGCCTGCGCCATGGCGCCGATCTCGTCCTTGCGCCCGACGCCCTGCACGTCGATGTCCGATTTGCCGCCGGCGAGCTCCGTCATGGTGGCGACCAGAGCGGCGATCGGACGCGTGATCGAGACCGCGATCACGGCCGCAAGCACCATCGTGATCGCGAGCAGCGCCAGGAAGATCAGCAGGACGCGCCAGAAGCCCCAGCGCGCCTGATCGGCAACGCCGCGCGAAATGTTCAGGAAATCGCCGGCGAGCCGATCCTCGACCGATTTGAGCAGGTCGATATTGGCGGTGGCGGCGTCGAACCATTGCGCGCCGCTCACGCCGCGGATGGCTCCGGCATCGAACGGCGCCGCGGCGCCGAGCGCGCGCAGGCGCGCGGCCTCTTCCGCCACCTGGCTCTTGAGCGCGGCCTCGACCGCCGCGACCTGCTCGGGCAGGGCGTTGCGCGCGAAAATCTGCGCCTGCGCCTCCTGCAGCGCGCCGAGCCGGAGGAAATTGCGATAGACGTCGGGCGCAAAGGTGCCGGTCGAGAAGCCCTGGGCGCCGGCGGCGCGCTCCTGGCCGGCAAATTCCTTGCGCTGCACGAAGGCCGAGAAGGCGATCGACTGGCGCAGGATGCCCACATCCTCGCTGAGATCGCCGGTCGCCTGGATGATCGCCACCAGATTCGCGATGGTCGCGGTGAAATATTGCGCGGCTTTGGGGGCGGCAAGCGCAAAGCTGTCGATCGCACCGCGCGTGTCGGAAAGCTTGCCGAGCGCGGCCTCGGCATCATCGAGGCTGTGGCCGAACTTGGCGCTCAGCGCCGCGCGGTCGAAGGCCGCCATGCGCTCGCGCCAACGGCCGAGCGCCGCGTCGGTCACCGGGCGCTGATTGCGCAGCGTGTCGGCGAGCGCCTGCCCCTTGGAGGAGACGTAGCCGACCGAGGCGCCGCGTTCCTTCTGCAGCTCATGCACGAGGCCGGAGATCAGCGGCGCGACCTCGATGAGCGCGGAAGCGCGGTCCGCAGCCTGGGACTCGCCCCGCTTCTCCATGAGCTCCTTGCCGGCAAATCCGGTGAAGGCCAGAAGCGGAATGAGACACACGATCGCGATGCGCCACCAGATCGGCCAGTCGGCGAGCCGCCGCATGAGTGTGGTCATGGATTGGAGGTCCCCAGCAGCGTTGCGGATGAGCCCGCGCGCGGGGGCATCCCCGCCGGCAGAGCGTTCAACTCATCCGATCAGTAAAATTGTCGTTGATTTGGATTAAGCTTGTATAACTACATGCTATCTGAGGAATCTACTTAGATTGATTGATACCTCTGCGTGCATGGGGGTTTGTAGGATGGATGAGCGAAGCACAGGCCTTTGAATTTTGTTGGTGGGGCACGACGGTGCAAATTCCCTCCCCCTGAAAGGGGGAGGGTAGCTCGCGCAGCGAGCCGGGTGGGGGTTCCGCCTTCCCGCAGATTCGGAGTTTGTGGCGTAACCCCCACCCGGCGCCTTCGGCGCCACCCTCCCCCTTTCAGGGGGAGGTATCAACGCGGCCCAGCCGGGGCGGCAAATCGAGCTTGACATTTAACCCAAATCGGAGTAGGAGTGGGCACGCCGTACGTTACGCGGCAAGACGTTGGCGGGAGCTGTCGCCTCCCGGCCGACGCGGGCTGTTTGACACGTGAATCTCGAAGCGAGGGGGCGTTCTGGCGGCGGCCGATCGCTTCTGCGATCCTGCGCGCCGGGGGTACCGATCGCGCCGGTTGGACCAAACAAATCAACAATGGAAACAATGCGGATACAATGAGAATACAGTGGTCCAGCGGCGCTGATGCGGATCCGGGAGAAAATTCTTCTCATCGTCGCTTGCTTCTGCTGCGTTTCTGCAGGAACCGCGAACCGGAACGGGGAATATTCTTCTCCGGCTTCGGCCTGCTCTCAGCAGCCTCGGCGCTTGGCGAAGCCCCTCACCCGACC
>DATDGG010000460.1:0-6153 GCA_036522235.1 Xanthobacteraceae bacterium | reverse complement strand
ATGGATGCGGCTCGTCTGCATGCGCGCCAGCAGGTCCATGGCCGGCATCGAGGGCGGCACGAACAGCATTTCGCGGATCAGCTTGGCGGCGGACAGCGGCATGGTCAGATCGATCGCCTTGAGATCGAGCCCGGCCGGCGGCTTCTTGCGCCGTGGCCTGGCGTCGGCGCGCAATGCCGCATGCGCCGTCATGAAGGCGATCAGGTCGCGGATGTGCACCATGCCGACGGCGTCGTCGAGCATGTCGTCGTAGACCACGAGCCGCGAATGGCCGGCGCTCGCGAACACCTTCATGAGCTCGCCGAGCGCGATCTCCTGCTGGACCGCGATGATGTCGGCGCGCGGAACCATGACATCCACGACCCGCCGCTCGCGCAGGCCGAGGATGTTTTGCAGCATGGCGCTTTCTCTGGGCGAGAAACCGGCCTCGCCGGTGTCCGCCTTGAGAACGTCCGAGAGATTGGCGCGGATGGAACCGGCCCGCCATCCGAAGATCACGCGCAACGCCCAGGCGAGCCAGTTCTCGCGGTGCTCGCGCGGCACCAGCGCGCGCGGCGGCAGCGGCACCGGAAGATTGCGCGCTTCACTCGCCGGACCGCTCGGCTCGGGCGCCTGCGAAGGGTCATGCTCGGGCATGGGATTGCGCAATCAGGTGGCCGCTTGCTTCGCTCGCCCGCCGGCAGCGGAAGGGCGGGCGGGGGTCAGGTAGGGATTGGGCACGTTGAGCCGCGCCAGCACGGCGATTTCCAGAGCCTCCATGGCTTCGGCCTCCGCGTCCGCGGCGTGGTCGTGGCCCAGGAGGTGGAGAAAACCGTGCACCGCGAGATGGGTGAGATGGTGCCGAAAGGGCCGCGCCTCGGCGCGCGCCTCGCGCGCCGTCGTCTCGTAGGCGATCACGATATCACCGAGCAGCCGAGGGCGGCGGCGCTCGGCCGGGCCGCCGGCGGAACCGGAGGGGGCATGGGCCGGAAAGGACAGCACATTGGTCGGGGTGTCCTTGCCGCGCCAGTCGCGGTTGAGGGCGCGGATCGCCGAATCATCGGTGAGCACGATAGCAAGCTCGCCGCCCTTTGTTGCCGCTATGGCGGCGGCTTCGCGGACCGCCCGCCGCAGAACGGTCCGCACGCCGCGCTCGGCCTTCCAGAGCGGTGAATCCACCACGATGTCGATCCCGAATTCGTTCCTCGCGGTCCCCATAGGGGCGATTACGCCCGTCTTCGCGGGATATGGGCGGGGCTTCATCTCCGCCTCCCGCCGGCGGCGCGGAGGAAACCAGGCGCAACGCTCATTCGCCGGCCTCGCGCGACGGATCGGACGTGCGCGCGGCCGCGTCATAGGCGGCCACGATGCGGGCCACCAGCTCGTGGCGCACGACGTCCTCGGCCGTGAAGGCCACTTGCGCGATGCCCTCGACATTGGCGAGCAGCCGGGTGGCCTCGGCGAGCCCCGAGGTCTGCCCGCGCGGCAGATCGACCTGGCTCGGATCGCCGGTCACGATCATGCGGCTGTTCTCGCCGAGCCGGGTCAGGAACATCTTCATCTGCATCGCGGTCGAGTTCTGCGCCTCGTCGAGGATGACGAGGGCATTGGACAAGGTGCGTCCGCGCATGAAGGCGAGCGGCGCGATCTCGATCTCGCCGGTCTGCAGCGCCCGCTCGACAATGCGGGCGTCCATCAGGTCGTAAAGCGCGTCATAGATCGGCCGCAGATAGGGATCGACCTTCTCGCGCATGTCGCCGGGCAGGAAGCCCAGTCGCTCGCCGGCTTCGACCGCCGGGCGCGACAGGATGATGCGATCGACCTCCTTGCGCTCGAACAGCTGGACCGCGCGGGCGACCGCGAGCCAGGTCTTGCCGGTGCCGGCGGGACCCGTTCCGAACACCAGCGTATGGCGCTTGAGGGCGCGGATATAGGCGTCCTGCGCCGCCGTCTGCGCCCGCACTGGACGCTTGCGCAGATTGATCTCCTCGAAGCTCGCGCGCGCGCTCGCGGGCTCATAGTCGAACAGGGAGCCCTGCGCGATCGCGAGCCGGATCGCCCCCTCGACGTCGCCGGAGACGAGCTCGTCGCCGCGCTTGAGCCGCTCATAGAGGCCCTCGAGCACGCGCCGCGCCTGCTCGCAGGCCTCGCGTGACCCCAGGATGGTGACGTGATTGCCGCGCTGGTCGGCCACCACGCCCAACCGGCGCTCGATCAGGGCCAGGTGCTGCCCGTGCTGGCCGAGGAGCAGCGAGGCCAGCCGGTTGTCGTCGAAGGCGAGGGTGATCTGCGCGGCGGCGGCGTCCGCCACCACATTCGCCGAGGGAATGAATGTCCCGGTGTTCGACCGTGTGGTGCGCAACGGGTCCAGCCTCCTGGTTAAGCCTGCGGCGCGGGAGCGAGCGTGCCGAACAGGCTGTTTGCGCTCAATGCGGTGACGGTGACGCAAGCGATGTCGCCGATCGCGATCCTGCCGTCGGTTTCGACCTGAATGGTCTGCAGATAGGGCGAGCGGCCGACGATCTGGCCCGGATAGCGCCCGGCCCGCTCGAACAGGACTTCGAAGCTTTGCCCCAGGCAGCCGGCCTTGAACGCGGCCTGTTGCCGGTCGATGGCCTGTTGCAGCCGCAGCAATCGCTCGTGCTTGACGGCTTCCGGCACCTGCTCGGCCATGTCGGCGGCGGGCGTGCCGGGCCGGGGCGAATATTTGAACGAAAAGGCGCCGGCAAATCCGACCTCGTCGAGCAGCGAAAGCGTGGCGCAAAAGTCCGCCTCGGTCTCGGTCGGAAAGCCGACGATGAAGTCGGAGGAAAACGCCATATCGGGCCGCGCTTGGCGCAGGCGCCCGATAATGCCGAGATAATCGGCGCGGGAATGACGACGGTTCATAACCGCGAGCACGCGGTCCGCTCCCGATTGCACCGGCAGATGCAGCTGCGGCATCAGGCCAGGCAGGTCCCGGTGGGCCGCGATCAGGCTGTCTTCCATGTCGCCCGGGTGGCTGGTCGTGTAGCGCAGGCGCGCGATGCCGCTCACCTCGGCGACGCGCGCCAGCAGGCGGCCGAGCGTCCAGGCGCGCCCGTCAGGCCCGGCCCCGTGATAGGCGTTGACGTTCTGGCCGATCAGCGTCACCTCGCGCACGCCCGCCTCCGCCAGCCGCTCGACCTCGGCCACGATCTTGGCCGCAGGCCGCGACAGCTCGGCGCCGCGCGTATAGGGCACGACGCAGAAGGTGCAGAACTTGTCGCAGCCCTCCTGCACGGTGACAAAGGCCGATACGCCGCGCGCGCGCGTCGCTTGCGGGCTCGGCGGGCGGAGCTGGTCGAACTTGTCCTCGATCGGAAATTCCGTGTCGACCAGCGCGCCCTCGCGCTCGATGCGCCGCAGCAGCGCCGGCAGGCGCTGATAGCTCTGCGGGCCGACCACCAGGTCGACCGCGCCCGCCCGGCGGATGATCTCGGCGCCTTCGGCCTGCGCCACGCAACCCGCGACCGCCACCACCACGGCGCGGCCCTCGCGGGCGGCGGCCTCCTTCAGCAGGCGCACCCGCCCGAGCTCGGAATAGACCTTCTCGGCCGCTTTCTCGCGGATGTGGCAGGTGTTGAGGATGATGAGATCGGCCTCGCCGGGGGTTGCCGTTTCGGCGTAGCCCTCGCCCGCAAGCGTGTCCGCCATACGATGGGAATCGTAGACGTTCATCTGGCAGCCGAACGATCGGATATGGACCTTGCGCGCTCCGCTCATGCCGGTTCGGCGAGATTAACCCTTTGCAGGAGTTGAGATTTATGCTTCTGCGCGGAACCCTCCGCGCGGCCGGCCTGTCTTACCCGCTTTCGCCCCAAAAAGGAATGCCCGCGGGTGGGCCAAGAAGGCCTCAGGGAAAATCGCAGCGCAGCACGAGCGCGGCCGCACTCTTGCCGGTCTGGCCGGGAAAATTGCTGCCGCGGTTCCGCCCGAGCTGGTCCGGATACGGATAGTAGCCTTCGCGGCGGCCGACGGCGCGAAATCCGAAGCGCTGATAGAGCCGATTTGCCGGCACATTGCTTTCGTCGACCTCGAGAAACACCGTGCGGGCGCCAAGTCCGGCCAGCCGGCGCAGGTGCAGGTTGAGCATCTGCTTCGCCAGGCCCTTGCGGCGGCGCGAGGACGCGACCGCAACCGACAGGATTTCGGCTTCGCCCGCGATGATGCGCGAGACCACGAAGCCGACGAGCCGGCGGCCGATCATGGTCCGGTGGACCAGGACGGCGCGATCCATGAGGAGCCGCTCGAACTCGTCCTCGCTCCAGCCGCGGTTGAAGGACGTGCCGTGGAGCGCGGCGAGCTCGGCCGCATCGCTCGTGCGCGCCTCGGACACGCTGGGCTCGGCGCGCGTGAACAGATTGGTGAGGAAGCCGATCATCGGCGCGGCAGCCTGGCGGCGGCTTGCGGCTTGGCGTCGGGCGGCCGCAGATAGAGGGGCTGCGGCGGCCCTTCGACCTTGGCGGCGGCGGCGCCGAGGCGGGCGATCCAGCCGATGTCAGGCGCGCCGCGCTGGTCGACCAAGGCGGGCGGCGGCTCGCCTTTCGGCCAGGAGCGAACCACCAGATTGGCCGCCGAGCCGACGATCCGGGCCGAAGCGCTGGCCGCCGCCCGCGCCGCCTCGCGCAGCGGCACGACCTGGGGCGCCAGCAAGGTGCGGCCGCCGGGACCGAATACCTGCAGATAGACGTGCTCATGCCGCGCATCGATCACGGCCACGACCGGCGTGTCGTCGGCCTGCGCGATATGCGGTGCCGCGAGACCCACGAGCGTGGTCAGGCCGATGGCCGGCTTGGCGGCCGCGAGCGCGATGCCGCGGGCGGCCGAAATACCGACCCGCAGGCCCGTGAAGCTGCCGGGTCCGACCGTGACGGCGATACGGTCGAGCGCCGCGAACTCGATTTCGGCTTCGTCCATCACCCGCGCGATCAACGGCATCAGGGCTTCGGCATGGCCACGCGCCATGATGCGGCTTTGGCTCGCCACGATGGTGCCGCTGTCGAGCACCGCGGCGGAGCAGGCATCGAGCGCACAGTCAATGGCAAGAACACGCATGTCAAAGGTCAGAAGTCAGAGGCCAGAAATCAGAAGCCAGAAGTCAGACGACGCATGGATCAACCGGCATCTGTCAATCAACCAGGGCCTTCTGATATCTGATTTCTGACATCCGATTTTTGACAGCTACATCGGCCGGACCTCGACCACGTCCGGGACGTAGTGGCGCAGCAGGTTCTGGATGCCATGCCGCAAGGTCGCGGTTGACGAGGGGCAACCCGAGCAGGCGCCCTTCATGTCGAGATAGACGACGCCGTCCTTGAAGCCCCGGAAGGTGATGTCGCCGCCGTCATTGGCGACGGCCGGACGCACGCGCGTCTCGATCAGATCCTTGATGATGCCGACGGTCTCGGAATCCTCCGGCGCGAAGAACTCAGTCCCGGCCGCATCGCCGGCGGCGGCCGCCTCCTCGGCGCGCAGCACCGGCGCGCCGGACATGAAATGCTCCATGATGGCGCCCAGGATCGCGGGCTTGAGCTGGTGCCACTCGCCGCCCGTCTTGGTGACGGAGATGAAGTCGGAGCCGAAGAAGACGCCGCCGACGCCGTCGACCTCGAACAGCCGCTCGGCGAGCGGGGACTGGGCGGCCGCCGCCTTGTCGCGCATGTCGAGCGTCCCATGCGGGAGAACGGAGCGTCCGGGCAGGAACTTGAGGGTCGCCGGATTGGGGGTCGGCTCGGTCTGGATGAACATCGCGGTCTCCTTCACCTGGACCCAAGGATAGGCGCCTCTCCGGGTCCAGGCTATTGAATTGTCAGCCTTTCCAATAAGTGGCCGTCCGGCCGCGGAGTTCAAGCCTGCCCGTTGCCGCGCGTCCGGCGCGCCGCCGCCCGTCAGAGCACATCCCGATCGAACGGATCGGGATGCGCTCCGCCTTTTTTGCGCTGGCGCATGTCCCCCGCCTCCGCGGGGGCATTCCTTTTCGGAAAACCGGTATCCGCCTTTGCAAGGGCAGGCTTTTCCGGGACGTACGCTAGGACATCGAATCGAGGTCTTCGTCACTGAGGTGGCCGGGCACGATGGCGACCGGGATCGGAAACGTACCGGCGGTCTTGGCGAGGCTATCGACCAGCGGACCCGGCCCCTCGGTGTCGGTGC
>DATDGG010000459.1:0-21596 GCA_036522235.1 Xanthobacteraceae bacterium | reverse complement strand
ACCGGCATCAAGTGGAAGACGGTAGCCCAGACGCAGGCGTCGCAGAAATACATTGTGTGCAACGCCGACGAAGGCGACAGCGGCACCTTCGCGGACCGGATGATCATCGAGGGCGACCCCTTCGTGCTGATCGAAGGGATGGCGATTGCAGGCCTGGCGGTCGGCGCCAGCAAAGGCTACGTCTATATCCGATCCGAATATCCCCATGCGATCGCCGCCATGACCGCGGCCTGCTCCGCCGCACGCCGCGGCGGCCTGCTCGGCCGCAGGATCGCGGATTCCCCCTACGACTTCGACATCGAGATACGCGCCGGCGCCGGCGCCTATGTGTGCGGCGAGGAGACTTCGCTGCTGGAGAGCCTCGAGGGCAAGCGCGGCATCGTGCGCGCAAAGCCGCCGCTGCCGGCGCATCAGGGGCTATTCGGCAAGCCGACCGTCATCAACAACGTGCTCTCCTTCGCCTCGGTGCCGGTGATCCTGGATAACGGCGCCGCGTTCTACCGGGATTTCGGCATCGGCAAATCGCGCGGCACCATGCCGATCCAGCTCGCCGGCAACGTGAAGCACGGCGGCCTGTTCGAGACCGCATTCGGGATAACGCTCGGCGAGCTGGTCGAGGATATCGGCGGCGGCACGGCGAGCGGCCGCCCGGTGCGCGCCGTGCAGGTCGGCGGCCCGCTCGGCGCCTATTTCCCTCGCGCGCTGTTCGACACCCCGTTCGACTACGAGGCGTTCGCGGCGCGCGACGGCCTGATCGGGCATGGCGGCATCGTGGTGTTCGACGACAGCGTGAACATGGTCAAGCAGGCGCGCTTCGCGCTCGAATTCTGCGCCATCGAATCCTGCGGCAAGTGCACCCCCTGCCGCATCGGCTCGACCCGGGGCGTCGAGACCATCGACCGCATCATCCGCGGCGAGAACGCAGCCGTCAATCTCGCAGTGCTGGAAGACCTCTGCAACACCATGAAGCTCGGCTCGCTCTGCGCGCTCGGCGGCTTCACGCCCTATCCGGTGATGAGCGCGCTCACCCACTTTCCGGAAGACTTCGGCGCGGCGCGCAAGGGCGTGCGCGCCGCCGAATAGAGGAGGACGCCATGTCGCTCATCCATGAAGTCGACTACGGCACGCCGCTTTCGCGGGGCACCAAGACGGTGACGCTCACCATCGACGGGGCGCCGGTGAGCGTACCGGAGGGCACCTCAATCATGCGCGCCGCGATGGAGCTCGGCACCAAAATCCCCAAGCTGTGCGCGACCGACATGCTGGAAGCGTTCGGCTCCTGCCGCCTCTGCCTGGTCGAGGTCGAAGGCCGCGCCGGCACGCCCGCCTCCTGCACCACGCCGGTCGCGGCCGGCATGGTGGTGCGCACGCAGACCGAGCGGCTCAAGCGGCTGCGCCGTGGCGTGATGGAGCTCTACATTTCCGACCATCCGCTCGACTGCCTCACCTGCTCGGCCAACGGCGACTGCGAATTGCAGGACATGGCGGGCGCGGTCGGGCTGCGCGACGTGCGCTACGGCTACAGCGGCGAGAAGCATCCCAATCCGGGCAAGGACGAGTCGAACCCGTATTTCACCTATGACCCCTCGAAATGCATCGTCTGCTCGCGCTGCGTGCGCGCCTGCGAGGAGGTGCAAGGCACCTTCGCGCTGACCATCGCGGGCCGCGGCTTCGATTCGGTGGTTTCGCCCGGCATGGAGGAGGACTTCCTCAGCTCGGAATGCGTGTCCTGCGGCGCCTGCGTGCAGGCCTGCCCGACCGCGACCTTGAACGAGAAGTCCGTCATCAGCATCGGCACGCCCGAGCATTCGGTGCTGACGACCTGCGCCTATTGCGGCGTCGGCTGTGCGTTCAAGGCCGAGATGCGCGGCGACGAGGTCGTGCGCATGGTGCCGTACAAGGACGGCGAGGCCAATCGCGGCCATTCCTGCGTGAAGGGCCGCTTCGCCTGGGGCTACACCACCCACCGCGAGCGCATTCTCAAGCCCATGATCCGCGCCAAGGTCAGCGATCCGTGGCGGGAAGTGTCGTGGGACGAGGCGATTTCCCATGCCGCCGCCGAGCTCAGGCGCATCCAGGCGAAATATGGCCGCAGCTCGATCGGCGGCATCACCTCCTCGCGCTGCACCAATGAGGAGACCTTTCTGGTGCAGAAACTGATCCGCGCCGGCTTCGGCACCAACAATGTCGACACCTGCGCGCGCGTCTGCCATTCCCCGACCGGGTACGGCCTTTCGCAGACTTTCGGCACCTCGGCCGGCACGCAGGATTTCGACTCGGTCGAGCATACCGACGTGGTGATCCTGGTCGGCGCCAACCCGACCGATGCGCATCCGGTCTTCGCCTCGCGCCTGAAGAAGCGCCTGCGGGCGGGCGCCCAGCTGATCGTGATCGATCCGCGCGCCATCGATCTGGTGCGGACCCCGCATGTCGCGGCGGCGCATCATCTGCCGCTCAAGCCCGGCACCAACGTCGCCGTGCTGACCGCGCTGGCCCACGTCATCGTGACCGAAGGCCTGGTGAACGACGCCTTCGTGCACGAGCGCTGCGACGCCGAGGAATTCCGCCATTGGGCCGAGTTCGTGGCGCACAAGCGCAACAGCCCGGAAGCGGTCGCGAAAATCTCAGGCGTGCCGGCGCAGACCATCCGCAAAGCGGCGCGCCTCTATGCGGCCGGCGGCAACGGCGCGATCTATTATGGTCTCGGCGTCACCGAGCACAGCCAAGGCTCGACCACCGTGATGGCGATCGCCAATCTGGCGATGGCGACCGGCAATATCGGCCGGCCCGGCGTCGGGGTTAACCCGCTGCGCGGCCAGAACAATGTGCAGGGCGCCTGCGACATGGGCTCGTTTCCCCATGAGCTGTCGGGCTATCGGCATATTTCCGGCGACGCGGCGCGCGAGCTGTTCGAAGCCCTGTGGGGCGTCAAGCTCGAGAAGGAACCGGGGCTGCGCATCCCGAACATGCTGGACGCGGCCGTCGACGGCTCGTTCAAGGGCATCTACATCCAGGGCGAGGACATTTTGCAGTCCGATCCCGACACCAAGCACGTCGCCTCAGGCCTCGCCGCCATGGAATGCGTCATCGTCCAGGACCTGTTCCTGAACGAGACCGCCAACTATGCCCACGTGTTCCTGCCCGGCTCGACCTTCCTGGAAAAGGACGGCACCTTCACCAATGCGGAGCGCCGCATCCAGCGCGTGCGCAAGGTGATGGCGCCGCGCAACGGCTATGCGGATTGGGAGATCACGGTGCTGCTCGCCAAGGCCATGGGCTTTGACATGCCCTACGACCATCCCGCGCAGATCATGGACGAGATCGCGCGGCTGACGCCGACCTTCGCGGGCGTCTCCTACGAGAAGATCGATGCGCTCGGCTCGGTGCAGTGGCCTTGCAACGAAAAGGCCCCCGCCGGCACCCCGGTCATGCATATAGGCGGCTTCGTGCGCGGCAAGGGCAGGTTCATCATCACCGAATACGTCCCGACCGACGAGAAGACCGGGCCGCGCTTCCCGCTCTTGCTGACGACCGGCCGCATCCTGTCCCAATACAATGTCGGGGCGCAGACGCGCCGCACAGAGAACGTGGTCTGGCACGAGGAGGACCGGCTGGAAATCCATCCGCATGACGCCGAGCAGCGCGGCGTGCGCGACGGCGACTGGGTCAAGCTCGCGAGCCGCGCCGGCGAGACGACGCTACGGGCGCTGGTGACCGAGCGCGTCGCGCCGGGCGTGGTCTATACGACCTTTCACCATCCCGGCACGCAAGCCAATGTGGTCACCACCGACTTTTCCGACTGGGCGACCAACTGCCCGGAATACAAGGTCACCGCGGTGCAGATCACGCCGTCGAACGGGCCAACGCAATGGCAGCAGGATTACGATGAGCAGGCTCGGACAAGCCGCCGCGTCGCGTCCCTCACCGCCGCGGAGTAACGGCGTGCCGCCTGCGGTCGAGCGGGTGCCCTGCACGGCCTGGCAGCGGCACGGCTCGGTCGACGGCGAGCGCGCGATCCCGGAGGAGACGGCGATCGCCTTTACCTACAATGGCAGCTCCTACGCGGTCATGATGGCGACCCCGCAGGACCTGGAGGATTTCGCCTACGGCTTTTCGCTCACCGAAGGCATCGTGTCGTCGATCGACGAGATCGACCGGCTGGAGATCGTCGAGCAGCCGCTGGGGATCGAGCTGCGCATGTGGCTCTCGCAGCCGCGCGGCATTGCTTATGGCGAGCGGCGGCGCCGTCTCGCGGGTCCGACCGGTTGCGGCCTGTGCGGCGTCGAATCGCTGGCCGAGGCGCTACGGCCGCCGCGCCGGGTCCGCAGCAAGGCCATATTCCGGCCCGAGGAGATCATGGCGGCGCTGGACGCGCTGCCGCCCGCGCAGGCGCTCAATCGCCAGACGCGCGCCGTGCATGCCGCCGCGTTTTGGCTGCCCGGCCAGGGGCTCGTCGCGATCCGCGAGGATGTCGGCCGCCACAACGCGCTCGACAAGCTCGCCGGCGCGCTCGCAACGCAGCAGGTCGCGGCCGCGAACGGCTTGCTCGTATTTACGAGCCGCGTCTCAGTCGAGATGATCCAAAAAGCGGCGGCGATTGGCGTTCCGCTGGTGGTGGCGATCTCGGCGCCGACCGCGCTCGCGGTTCGCATGGCGCGCACCGCCGGCATCACGCTGGTTGCGGTCGCGCGTCACGATGGCTTCGAGATATTCACCCACGCGTAAACGAGGCGCCATGTCGGCTGACAAATCGCGCGAAAAGCTCGTCTATATGGCGAACCAGATCGGCACGTTCTTTCGCAGCCAGGGCGAGGAGGCGGCCGTCAAGGGAACCGCGGAGCACATCAGGAAATTTTGGGACCCGCGCATGCGCTCAGCCATTCTGGCGCATGTGAAGGAAGGCGGCGGGGGGATCGATCCGCTGGTGCGCCAGGCCCTCGAGCAGCTGTGAAAGCGGATCACTCGAGCTTGATCAGCAGCTTGAGCGAAGCCGCGAGCAACGTCGACACGGCGAGAATCCCCGCCATGGTGAGCAACCCGGCAAAATAGCCGCCGGTGGCGTCCTTCAGCACGCCCATGAGCTCGGGTCCGAAATAGCCGCCCATCACCCCGATCGAGTTGATGAGGGCGAGCCCGGAAGCGGCGCCAACGCCAGTCAGGAAGCGCGTCGGGATGGTCCAGAACACCGCGCGCGCCGAGGTGATGCCGATGAGCGCAATGGTCAGGCCGACGAGCCCGATGGCGACCTGGTCGGTCAGCACCGAAATCACCAGGCCGACGGCGCCGAGGCCGCAGGTGATCGTGAGATTGCCGATCTTCTTGCCGCTCTTATCGACCAGCAGCGCCCACCCGATCATGGCGGCGGTCGCGAACGCGTACGGGATGGCGGTGAGCAGGCTCACGGTCAGGTCGGTGAGCCCGCCCGCCTTGAGGACCTGCGGGAGCCAGAACAGGATGCCGTAGGAGCCGATGGTGAATCCGAACTGCACCAGCGCGCAGACGATCACGCGGGGATCCCTGAAGGTCTCGAGCATGCCTTCGCGCACGCGCTCGCGCGGCTCGGCGGCGAGCATCTCGGCGAGCGCCGCTTTCTCCTGGGGGTCGAGCCACCCCGCGGTCGCGGGCCGATCGGCCAGCAGATAGGCGACGACCACGCCGAGCACGACGGCCGGCAGCCCCTCGACGATCAGCAGCCACTTCCAGCCGGCGAGCCCAAAGGTCCCGTCGAGCTTGAGCAGCAGGCCCGACAGCGGCGCCCCGACCACCGTCGAGAACGGGATCGCCACCAGGAAGCCGGCCAGGATGCGGGCGCGATAGTGCGCCGGGAACCAGGCCGCGAGGTAGAAGGCGACGCCCGCAAAGAAGCCGGCCTCGGCCAGCCCCAGCAGGAGCCGCATGATGTAGAAGCTCCACGGCCCCACGACGAATACCGTGCCGATCGAGACCAGCCCCCAGGTGATCATGATGCGGGCGATCCACAGCCGCGCGCCGAACCGGTAGAGGGCAAGGTTGCTCGGGACCTCGAACAGGCAATAGGCGAGGAAGAAGATGCCGGCGCCGCGGCCGTATTGCGTCGCCGTCAGCCCCACGTCCTTGTTCATGGTCAAGGCCGCGAAGCTGATATTGGTGCGGTCGAGATAATTGACCAAATAGGCGAGCGTGAGGATCGGAAGAAGCCGAATGGCGTTCTTCCTCAGAATCGTCTCCTGCAGCGGATTCATGGCAGTTCCCCCGGACGAACGGCCGACGTGGCTTGGCAAGCTACCACAGAGCCCGGGGCCCCGGAGGCCGGAGACAAACGCAGCCCCGCTCAGAATCGATACAATCGCGCCGGGTTGTCGACCAGGATCGCCTTGCGGGTGGCCGCCTCGGGGGCCCAGATCGGCAGCTGGTTCATCAGGCGCCCGTCATCGATTTGCAGGAGCGGGGTGACGTCGGTCACCTGGCGGCCCGGCGGGGTGGTCGAGTTGGTATGCGGCCAATCGGTGCCCCAGACCACCCGTTGCGCATTCGCGGCAATCAGCGCCTTGGCGAGCGGGGCCGCATCCGGATAGTCGGGCGCCTGCGTGGAAGCCCGATAGGCGCCGGAAATCTTCACATAGGCTTTGCCCGAGCGCACGAGCTCGACGAGATCGGCGAAACCCGGCTGGGTCAACCCAAGCGCGGCCTGCGCGCCGCCGAAATGGTCGAGCACGACCGGCACCGGCGCCGCCAGGACTAGATTCTTAATGCCGGCAATCACCGTCAGGCTGGTAAAAATCTGAATGTGCCAGTTCCGCGACGCCGCCCGCGGGAGCACGGCCTCCAGGCGGCGGCGGGCGAACGCGGGATCGTTCTTGCCGTCGGTCGCGAGGTTGAGGCGGATGCCGCACACGCCGGCGCTCGCCATGGCGTCGAGATCGCTTTCGCCCGTGTGGTCATCGATCACCGCCACCCCGCGCACATCGCGCCCGCGCGCCCGCATTCCGTAGAGGGTGGCGGAATTGTCGGCGCCGTAGACGCTCGGCGTCACGATCACGACGCGCCGAACGCGCAGCGCCCGATGGAAGGCCGCCATCTCCTCGGGCAGCGCCATCGGCGGCGTGTAGACGCGCCCGGCGAAGAACGGGAACGCAAGCGGGTCGCCGAAGATATGGGTGTGACAGTCGCAGGCATCCTCCGGAACGTCGAAATCGACCGGCGTCGCGGGTTGAGCGGCCTTGGCAGGGTTTTGTTGGGCTTGCATCGGGGCTCCGGCAATCGGCTAACGCGTTCCAGACAAATGCGCCGCACCGGCCAGCCGGCGCACCATCATCACCACCAGGACCGAGATCATGATCAGGGTGAGCGAGAGCACGGCCACGCCGGAAAATCGCGCTTCCTGCCACATTTCGAGCATCGTGACGGCCGTGGTCTCCGTTCCCGGCACGAACAGGAAGATGGACGACGACAGTTCCCGGATCATGGAGATGAACATCAGCATCCAGCCGGCGAGGATACCCGGCCGCACCAATGGAAACAGGATGTCACGGAAGGCCGCGATCCGGCCTGCGCCACAGACCGCCGCCGCGCGCTCGAAATCGCCGCTGATTTGGCGGAACGAGCTGGTGATGGTGCGCACCCCATATGGCAGATAATGAGTGACATAGGCCACCAGGAGGATCCACAACGTCCCGTAGAGGGCAAACGGCTCGCGTTGATAGGCCCACAGCATGGCGACCGCGATCACCGGCCCGGGCATCGCCAGCGGAATGGCGCTGACGAAGTCGAGGGCGCCGCGCGTCCACGACGTCCGCGTCGACGAAGTCCCTTGAGTGATCATATAGCTGATGATCAGGGTGAGCAGCGTCGCTAAAGTGGCTCCCGAGACCGCAAGGATCAGGCTATTGAGGAGACCCGAGCGGGCGCTGAGCTGCGGATCGAAGGTCGCTACAAAATTTGCCAAGGTGAGATTGGAGAGGACCGGCGGCGCGCCCCATTTCGAGATAAAGGCCGCATAGAGCAGCACCAGATAAGGCAGTAGAACTGTCAGGCCGATATAGGCGAGCGCATAGGCGAGCGTCAGGTAGCGCCATCGGCCCAGCCGCAGCACGCGCGCCGGATGGCCCTTTCCGGACACGGTCGTAAACCGGCGGCCGCCGCTCAAGACGCGCGCTTGCAGGCCGAGCAGGATCGCGGTTGATCCCATCAGCAGGCTCGCCAGCAGCGCCGCCACTTCGTACCGCGGCGGCACGTAGCTGATGGCCTGGTAGTAGATGTAGGTGGTGATCGTATAGATGCCGGACGGCGCGCCGAGCACGCCTGGAATTGCGAATTCCTCGAGAACGCGGGTCATCACCAGTATCCCGCCGGACAGAATCGCCGGCAGGCTCAACGGCACCACGACATTCCAGACGGTTTTCGACAGGCTCGCGCCGGAAATCAACGATGCCTCTTCGAGGCTTGCGTCCATGCGCGCCATCACGGCCTGGACGGTCAGGAACACATAGGGGCTCATATAGAGGGCCATCACAAAGATCAGCCCGCTCATGGAATAGATGTTGAGGACGGGGGTGCGCGCTCCGAGCTCTCGGGCCAATACGTTGATCAGCCCGGTACGCGGCGCGGCGAGCAATGCCCAGGCCACCGCCCCGATCAGCGGCGGCGTGATGAAAGGCAGGATCGCCGCGATCTCGATCATCCATTTCAGCGGCGTGTCCGTCCGCGTGACGATCCACACCAGCGGCAACGCAAACAGAAACGAGAGCGGAACCGCGCCCAACAGCAGATCGAGCGTATTCAAAAGCGCCCGCCCGAGACCCGGCAGTTGCCAGAACTCCCTCAACAGCGTCTGCGGCGAAGCCTGATCCCCATAGGCAAAGCTGCCGTAGAACAGCCAGAAGACCGGATAGAGAACGAGAAAAAACAGCGCCGCGGCGGCAGCCGCCATGACGAGGCTCAAGGCATCGAGCCGCGTGAGCGCAGCCGCCCAATGCGCCTTGCGCTCCCGCAGCAGCGGCGAGAGCGACAGGGATATGGTGTCCGACGGGCTCAAGAAACCGGCCGAGCTGCCTGCGCGCCACCGGCGATGAAAAAGCAACGCTGCGGATCGAAGGCCACGCTCACGGCATCACCCACGTTCCAGGCGCGTTGCGTCATCTGCTGCACCTCGATGGTCTTGCCGATATCAAGCGCGATATGAAGCTGCGAGATGCCGCCGAGATAGATCGCGGCGCAGACGCGTCCCGGCAGCCCCGGCCCGGCGGCATCCTCCGGCCGCACCAGGACCGCTTCAGGCCGAACCGAAAGCGACCCGCGCATGTTCGGTGTCGAGCCCTTTGGGGCGCGGCACAGCAGCACCTGCTCGATACCCTCGATCTTGACGCGCGCGACCGGGGTGTCCTGGCCCACGATACGGGCATCGAACAGGTTGGTTCGCCCGAGAAATCGCGCGACCTGAATGTCGGCGGGTTCCTCATAGAGCTCCCGTGGGGAGCCGACCTGAAGGATCTGCCCCTCCCCCATGACCACGATCCGATCGGACAGCGACATCGCTTCCGCCTGATCGTGCGTGACATAGACGGAGGTGATGCCGATCTCGCGATGAATGTCCTTGATCTCGAGCCGCATCTCCTCGCGCAATTTGGCGTCGAGGTTGGAGAGCGGCTCGTCGAACAGCAGAATCTGCGGCGCATAGGCGATCGCCCGCGCCAGCGCCACCCGCTGCTGTTGTCCGCCTGAGAGCTCGTGCGGAAACCGGTCGGAATAGGGCGCGAGCCGCACGCGTTGCAAGGCGCGCCCGACGGCGTCGTCACGCTGCGCGCGCGGCACTTTGCGCATTTTCAGGCCATAGGCGACATTGTCCGCAACGCTCAAATGCGGCCACAGCGCGTAGCTCTGGAACACCATGCCGATATCGCGCTTGTTCGAAGGCACGACGACGCCCCGCGCGGTGTCCGCGATCAGCCGCTCGCCGAAGGCAATGCTGCCGCGATCCGGATCGACGAAGCCCGCGATCAGGTTGAGGGTCGTGGTCTTTCCGCAGCCCGATGGACCGAGCACCGAAGTCATCTCGCCATCGCGGAACTCGATGGAAATGTCGTCGACCGCCACCACATCGCCGAACTGCTTGCGCAGCCCGTCCACCCGCACGCTCGGCATCCGTCCCTCCGCTTCGAACGACGCCCGCGATCGGCGACGCCCTCGAACTGCTCTTTTTCTTTGTAGCCTTCTTTTCAGCCGCGCGCCCCGCCCCGCAACATCTTGACGCGGAGCTCCAGCGTCCGGCGGCGATTCTCGCGTGCGATCTTCTCGGCCGCATCGCCGTCCCGCCGCTCGATCGCCGCCACCAGGGCCTTCGCATAGGCGATGACCTCCTTGGCGCGCCCCGGCCGGGTCAGCGTCGAGCCGCCGAACTGACGGATTTGCTCCTGCAGATGCTTGAGCAGCCGGTAGAGCGTATCATTGCGGGCGGCGCGGAACACCGCCAGCTGGAATTCCCCCGACAAATGCCGAAATTGCCGCAGATTCCCGGCTGTGCCCGGCATTTTCATCTCGTCATGGATAGCGCGCAGCTTTGCGAGCTCGATCTGCCCCGCATTCTCGGCGGCGAGGCGCGCCGCCATGCCTTCGAGGGCTTCACGCGTGTAGTAGATCTCGAACAGCTGTTCCTCGGTGATGGACTTGACCGTCAGCGCGTTGCCGGGCTGCAGCGTGATCAGATCCTCGGCTTGCAGCTTGCGCAGCGCCTCGCGCACGGGCGTCTTGCTGACGCCGAGCTTCTTGGCGAGCTCGTCCGCGCGCAGCCGTGTTCCGGGCTTGAGAACGTTCGACACGATCGCCTCGCGCAACACCGCGTAGGCGGTCTCGGCGGCGTTTCCGACATCGCCGAAGCGATCGATGAGTTGATCCAACGCTGCCATCTGGGTCCTGGTCTGGTGCTGCGGGGGGGTTGGAAGATGTCAGGATGCGACTGCGAGCAGATCGGTAAGTCGTGCGACCTTGTCGAGATCGGCAAGGTTTTCAGCGACGTCGATGACTTCATCACAGGTTTTCTCGGTCCACCGCCTGGTCAGCTCGCGGCGAAAACGCGCGATGTGATCGTCGCGGGTGAACGGACGCGACGGGCTGCCCTTCGGCGCCGCGACGAATGTGGAATGCGCGGTCCCATCCTTCATGGTGAGGGCGATGCGCGCCGGCACGGCTTCCGCGGTGGTCGCCGCTTCGACCTCTCGATCGACCTCGCAGCGCACCCGCGTCTCGATCAGCTTCACGCGCGGATCGTCGAGGCTCTTCTCGTAGTCGATCACGCTCAGGGCAAAGCCGTCTGCCGCGGACGCCGCCAGCGCAACGGCGAGCGCCACGCTGTGCGGCAGGCTCATCTGCGCGGCCTGCACGTCGATGGGCTTCGGGATCGTCAGACGGCCGAGGATCACCGCCGGAATGCCCACATAGATGTCGGCAATGTCGTCGCAGGCAATGTGCTTGCACAGATCGAGGAGGCCCTCGACCGCCGCCTGTACCCGCGCGCTGCAGGCGTGCGCCTTTACGGTCACGTCGCGCAAGAGATAGTCGTTGCCGAGCGCGCCGGTCACGATGCCGAGGTCGGCTTTGTCCGCATAGGCGCGGGCAAATCCGTTGGCGCCTTCGAGAATGTCTTCGGGGCCGGTAAATCCCTGCCGCGCCAGCAAGGCCGCGGCGACGCCGTTCTCGGCGGCGCGCGCCGCGTGGATGCGCTTGACGGTCGAGCCGGATTTGTAGAACTGCGTGAGGCCGCCGGCAAAGGATGCGGCCAGGCCGATGCTCGAGGCGATCTTGTGGTCCGCGGACCGTTCATTGTTGAACGCCAGGCGAGCAGCCGCGACCGCGGCGCCAAATCCCCCGCAGGTCGCCGTGCTCTGGAAGCCGCGCTCGAAATGGCTGGGCTGGATCGAGAGCCCGATGCGGATCATCGCCTCGTAACCCGCCGCCACCGCGGCGATGAAGTCGGTGCCGCGGGCGCCGACCTCGTCGGCCATGGCGAGCGCGGCCGAGAACACGGTCGCGCCCGGATGCAACATGGCGCCCACATGGGTGTCGTCGGCATCGATGCTGCCCGCATAGGTCGCGTTCAGGAACGCCGCCCGAACCGGGTCGCGCCGCTGCGCGGCGAACAGCACGGCGGCGCGTCCCTCCCCTCCCAGGTGCGCCATATAGGCGTCCGCCCAGGCGCTCCACGGCATCCGGGAGCCGATCGACGCGACCCGGACATAGTCGAGAAATAATTCCCCGAGCTTAGCCCTGATGTCGCGCGGCAGCGCGTCGCCCTGCAAGGACGCGGCGAATTGCGCGAGCGCGAAAGTCGGCGCCGCCGCCGGGTTGGCCTTGGCTATCGGGGTCGCGACGCTCACCCGTGCCGCTCGATGCGCTTGCTCACGCTCAGGCTCTGCGCGCCTGCGGTCGGGCACCACATGGACTTGCCGCCGGCGCCGCCCGCCACCACGACGATGAGGTCGCGCGGCTCGTTGATGATCGGGACCATGGAATTCTCGTCGTTCTGGTTGACCCAGACCGGAAAGAACGGACCTTTGGACTTGCCGCGGTTCTTCACCATGCCCCAGGGCTTGCGCGCCATCTCGAAAATCGCCTTCTGCACATCGAGCTTCGTCCAGCCGCCGGCGGCAACGTGTTGCGCATTTTCCGGCCCGAAGACCAGCGCCGGATGGCCCTGCGAATAGAGATTGTTTCCCCCATAGGTCGCCATCGAATCCGCGAATGTGCGCATGATCTCGACCGGGTCGGTCTGGACATTCTCGGTCATGCTGTGGGGCGCCTCGGCATTCACGACCGTCACCACGCTGTCATCGGCCTTGAAGCCGCGCTCCACGTGCAGCGGCTCCCACGGATTGGCGGATTCGTGCTCGGCAATGCAATAGGTGTACTTTCCGGGATGCGCGTGCTGGCAGAAGTCGACCTCCGCCGGAATCGCACCGCCGAGATTGACCAGAGCGAGGCGCAGGCCGCGGCCGATGGTGGCATTGGCGCGCCAGCCCGGACCGAACACGCCGTTGCCGTAGTTGAGGCCGAGCTCGCGCACGATCGGGCCGTTCACGATCAGCAAGGGCGCGCCCGCGTGGGTGGTCGTCTGGCGATGCGCGAGCCCATAGGCCTTCTCCAGCACCGCCGACAGCGCCGCAACGATGACCGGCAGGTAGGGCGGCCGGCATCCCGCCATCACGGCATTGACCGCGATGTTGCGTAGCGTCGCGAGGCCCATCGCGGGCGGCACCACCCCGATGACGTCATCGGGACTGCGCCACGGCATGCCGGCGAGCATCCGCTCGACCCGCTCGGGCGTCGGCGGAATGATCGGGAGACCATCCGTCCAGCCCTGCTCGTAGAAATGATCGTTGATCGCTTCGAGCGAATCCGGCAGCTCCTTGGTCCTGCTCAGCTCGATCCTGTCCAGCATATCGCGTTCCTCGCCGATACCGATGTCGTCAGCCGCGCGGAACCGCGTGCTCCGGCAGCGGGAATTTCTTGGCGGCGTATTCCCGGCCGACCGCCGCGCTCGGGGTCGTCAGGAGGCGAACGCATTCCGCCGCGGCGTCCGCGCCCTTCTGCGCGATCCTGCCCTGGTCGGCTTCGCCGATCGGATGCGGCAGCATCACGATGGGCAAGCCGCCATGGCCTTCGCCGCGCGCCACGATCTGGCCGAGCGGGCAGAACGAGCGGCTGATCAGCGCCACGCTCGGCACCCCGGCCTTCTCGAGATTGACCGCGTCGATCACGCTCCAGGGCGAGGACGAGCCGCAGTGTCCCACCCCGCTGATGGCCACATCGGTTTCCGCCGCCATTTCCGCGATGAAGGGCGCGCCCTTGGCCGGAAAGCCCTTGCGCCAGAACTTGATGTGCGTGACCCCATGGTCGCGCCGCAGCACCTCGGCGAGAGCTTCCAGCACCTGGTCGGAGAATTCCTTGCCGTTGTCGAGCAGGCCGACCCGCAGTCCCTGCAGGAACTTCGGGCGCTCGGCCGGGCTCATGGCGGCGGTCGCGGGGGCACCGGTCGGGAGCATCACGGTCTCTAGGGCTGGCATGGCATTCCTCCTGCCTTCGGCTCGCTCAAAGTATAACTTGGTATACCACCGTATACAACAGCGAAATCTTTGACGGCGTCGTCAGGCCGCCGCCGCACGCCGCTGCCCGCCGAGGTGAAGCGTCAGATCGGCGATCGCCTTGACGTTCTCGATATCCTGCAGGCATTGCGACGAAGCCTGCATGGCCGCCGGATCGAGGCTCAAGCGTGCGCAATCCTCGAATTTCACGTTCAGCTCCGCCGGCGTCATCGCCGCCTCGGGATTGCCCTTGGAAATATCGACCTGGCGCTCGCGCACGCGGCCGTCGCGCAAGTGCAGCCGGACACTGACCGGTCGGCTTCCCATCTTCCAGGCGGACTCGATGCCTTCGTGCACATACATGCTGATGCGGCGAGTGAGCGCCTGCGCCTTCTCCTCCCGCACCAGGGCGTCGGTGAACGTGTCGAAGCCGATGCTCTCATCGAGGATCGCGCGCGCGATCGTATAGGGCATCGAGAACTTGGCTTCCAACCCGGTCTTCGGCACCAGGTAGCAAAGCTTGTCGAACGTGTATCTGGTGACGCCCGCCTCGCCGGAAACGACGTCGTCGGGATCGATCGCCTGCTCCTGCTTGAGCGCATGCACCGCATCGATGGCCGGGTGGAGCGCGACGCCGCACGGATAGGGCTTGATCACCACGCCCCGTTCGACCAATTCGTAGACCTGACCGAGCTCGGCGAGCGGCGCCATGTCGGCCGGCAACCCGCGCGAATAGACTTCGTGAAAGCCGCGCGGACCGTCGAAGGGGTGCGGCAAGGCGGTAAACCCTGCCTGCGCCCACAGCGAGGCTTCCACCGCGTTGCGCGCCGCCAGGCCCGCATGCAGCGGCTTGCACATGGTCCCGAAGTTGCTGACATTGCCGCTGGTCATCGAGTAGACGATGCCGAGCGCATGGGCGGTCTGCCCTGCGTCGAGACCGATGAGCTTGCAGCAGGCCGCCGTCGCCCCGAAGGCGCCGATCGTGCCGGTGGCATGCCAGCCGCCGTCGAGCGAATGGCGCGGCTGGGTGGTGCGCCCGAGCTTCGCCATCACCTCGAAGCCGACCACATAGGCGTGGAGAACATCGCGTCCGGATGCCTTGATCGCCTCCCCGATCGCGAATACGGCCGGCACCAATGACACGCTCGGATGTCCGATCAGCCCCCAGGTCACGTCGTCATAGTCGAGCGCATGCGCGGCCGTCCCGTTGACGAGCGCCGCGTCATGGGCCGAGGTCTTGAAATTCTGGCCCCAGACGGTCGCGCTGCCGCAGCCCAGGCACTTGCGCGCCCATTCGGCCGGGATCGCGCCGGCCGCATGGCGCGCACCCGCCAGCGCCACGCCGACGCAGTCCTGGATCGCGCCCTTGGCGACGGCGAGCGCCTGCGCCGGAACCGCCTCGAGGCGAGAAGACACAATATAGTCGACGACGTATTTCGTGTTCTGCATAAGGGACTTGGGTCCTCGCTCTTGAAGCGCCTTCGTCAGCGCGACTGGAAGTACTTGAAGTAAAGGTCGAGGAGCGGCCCCTTCTCGGACGCGGCTTTTTCCCAGTCGAAGGTCGCAAGCTTGATCGAGTCGAGCTCGGGCTTGCCGCCCGGCGCTTTGACATCCCGGCGGGCCGACCAGGACAGGATGATGTCCGTGATCAGCGCCTGCCCTTCGCGCGAGAGCATGTATTGCGCGAGCGCGAGCGCGTTTTCGCTGTTGGGGCTTCCCTTGACCACGGCGAGCGGCGCCGGCAGCATGATGGTGCCGTCCTCGACCCAATCAACGTCGACCGGCCTGCCCTCCTTGGCGAACTCGAACGCGTCGTATTCGGAAACCGGCGCCACGTCGCGCTCGCCGTTGGCGATTGCTGCGCGGGTCGCGGTGCCGTCGCCGGCGACAAAGACGTCGTTCCTGGCAAGCCTATCGAGGTAGTCCGCCCCGTACATCTTCCACATGGCGTAAAGATGGGAGAACGACGATCCGGCGCGGGTCGGATCGGAAATCGCGATGCGGCCCTTCCACTTGGGCTCGATCAGCTCCTTCCAGGTCTTGGGCCACGCGTCCTTGGCGACGAGGGCAGTGTTGTACATGAGCGCGATGCCGGTCGCGCGCAACGCCACCCATCCGGCGTTCCGGTCGAAGAAGCCCCCGCGATAGGTTTGCGTCAAAGCCGGCGCGGCGAGGCGGGTGTCGAGCCAGCCCTTTTGGGCGAAATACTCAAATCCCCCCGGATCGGCGCCGTGAATGAGATCGGCACCGATCCGCCCGGCTTGGCGCTCGGCGACGAAGCGCTTGACGGTCTCGACCGAGCCGGCCCTGACAAAATCGATCTTGAGATTGGGGAAATGCTTGTTCATCGCCGCGACCAGCCTGGTCATCGCGCTGGTCGCGAGCGACACGTAGATGCGGACCGTCCCGCCGCGCGGATCGACCGGGCTGGCTTCCTGTGCCCGCGCCGGGCAGGCGACCACCATGGCGAGAACGGCCAGCGCGACGCCGGCACGATGCAGCCGAACGGAACCACGGGCGCCGGCAAATGAGGCCATGACGTTCGCGAGGGCGGCAACGCCCTTCCCGGTTTGATATAATATCATATATCGTGGTATACTTTTTCACACAAGCCGGTGCGGAGCCGTTGCCTTCACCGGCCGCGGGATTAGTTTGGGTCAACCGAGCACCTGGAGTGCTGAACACTTGGAGTCGATGGTGGATCACAGCCTCGAGCCCGTCGTCACGACCGAGCATCCGACCGTTCCGTCCGCCCGGGGCGTTTCCGATCTCGCCGGCAAGCGCGTCGCCTTCGTCGACAACAGCAAGGTCAACGCCAATCTCTTTCTGTCGCGCGTGTCGCAAATGCTGGTCGATCGCTTCGGGATCGTGGCCGGACCGGTGATCCGCAAGGCCGCCCCCAAGGATCGCCTGGCGGAGAAGGATCTGGGTGCGATCGCCGGCTGCGCGGCGGTCGTGCAATGTTTCGGCGACTGCGGGACGTCGACCTCGATGAGCGTCGCCGACGCGGTCGAGATCGAGCGGCGCGGCATACCGACCGTCACCGTGTTCAGCACTGCATTTGCGAGCGCGGCGCTAATCCAGGCGGCCGGCCGCGGCATGCCGGACCTGCGGCTGGTGAAGGTTCCACATCCCATGCACACCGCCTCGCGTGCGCTCGTGATGCAACGCGCCGACACCGTCATTGACGCGCTGGTCGAGCGGCTGACCAGAGCGGGGTCCGCCGGCGCGGATGCGGTCGCGCGCCAAGACAATGCGAGCACGGCTCTTCCGAATGACGACCAGGAGCTGTTCTTCGCGCGCGGCTGGACGGACGGCTTGCCGGTCGAAATCCCGACCGCGCAAAAGGTCGCGCAGATGATCCGCGCGTCCGGCCGCGATGCCGGCGAGACCATTGGCCCCATTCCGCCGCGCTGGCGCATGGCGACGATCGAGAAGATCGCGATCAATGCGGTGCTTGCCGGCTGCCGTCCGGAATATTTCCCGGTCGTGCTGGCCGCCGTCGAGGCGCTCCTCGACAACGACTGCCAGCTCTACGGCATCCAGACCGCGACCAACACCACCGCGCCACTCATCATCGTCAACGGGCCGGTCGTGGAGGAGCTCGAGCTCAATGCGCGCGGCAACCTGTTCGGCCAGGGCGCGCGCGCCAACGCGACCATCGGGCGCGCGGTGCAGCTCGTCTTTCGCAATATCGGCGGCGATATCGCCGGCGAAACCGATATGTCGACCCACGGTCAGGCCGGAAAGTTCACCTCCTGCATCGCCGAGGCCGAGCAAGACAGCCCCTGGACCGCGTTTCACGTCGACGCCGGCTTTGCCCAGGAAGCGAGCACGGCGACGGTGATCGGCGCCTCGGCGCCGCACAACATTTTCACCTATGGGTGCGAGACCGGGCGCGAGATTCTCGATCAGTTCATCGGCGCCATGACCGGCCTCGGACACAACAACATCATCTTCCCCACCGGACCGCTGCTCGTCGTCAGTCCCGAACATGCGGCAACGCTGGCGCAGGACGGGATCGGCAAGGCCGAAATCCGTCGGGCGGTGTTCGAGCTTGCCCGCATCCCGCTCATACGCTTTGCGCAGCGCACCGCCGAGGGATTGCGCCATCGGCGGGCGCGCTGGTTTGCTGAAGTTGGCGATCCCGATCACATCGGGGTGGCGGATCGCCCGGAAGACGTGAACGTGATCGTGGCCGGGGGTGCCGGAATTCACTCGCTGTTCGTGCCGACCGCCTTCAGCTTCCGTCCGGTCACGCGCGCCATCAACCTGCCGAAATAGCGCCAGTGCGATCCAAGAGGACAAATTGAGCGCGTTGCACGAGTTCAGCGTGCCGGCCGCTTCCGTCGGCTTGGCAATAGCTCTAGCGATGACTCTGGCAACGCCGGCGCATGCCGACCAACAGAGCGTGATCGAGGGCGCCAAGCGGGAAGGCAAGCTCGTCATCTATACGGGCGTGGAGCGCACCGCGGCGCAAGTCGTGGTGAATGCCTTCGAGAAGAAATATCCGTTCGTTGCGGCCGAAACGGTGCGGGCGTCCTCCTCCAAGCTCGCGACGCGGCTCGATGCCGAGATCGAGGCCAACCGGGTCGCGGGCGACATTGTCGAGTTCTCGCTCCTTTATCTCACGACATCGCTGCGGCAGCGCGGCGAGCTCCTGCAATACGATTCGGGCGAATACGCCAAATATCCGCGCGAATATTCCGCGCCGGGTTATTGGGCAGCGAGCGGGGTCAGCAACGTCATAATTCTCATCAACACCCGCAAGGTCGACGAGGCCAATGTCCCGCAAAGCTGGTGGGACCTGACCAAGCCTTATTGGCGAGACAAGCTCACGATCGACAATCTGGAGGTCTCCGGGACCGGCTACAACTGGCTCACCGCCATCGTCAACGACGACGGCATCGGCTGGAAGTTCATCGAGGCGCTCGGCAAGAACCGGCCCGGCCTCGAGCGCGGTCATGCCGGCATGGCGCAGAAGGTCGCCGCCGGAGAGTATGCGGGCGCGGCGGAAATGGCGGATTTCCACTTGAAGAACCTCCGCGACGCGGCAGCATCGGTTCCGCTCCGCGGCGTCTGGCCGAAAGAGGGCGTGCCGAGCGAGCCCTGGACCGCCGCCATCCTCAAGCGTGCGCCCCACCCTAACGCGGCACGCCTGTTCCTCGACTTCCTGCTGTCGCAGGAGGGGCAGACGGTCTATGTCGAGACCATGGGCTGGACGTCCGCGCGCCCCGACGTCGCGCCGCCCGCCTTCAAGGAAATGCCGCCCGCGGTCAAAACGCTGAAATCGAGCCTGTCGCCCGAGGAAGCCCTGAAGGTCCGCGACTCCTATGTGGCGAGGTGGAAGCAGTTGTGGGGCCTCGGCAAGACGCTTCCGAATTGAGCCACGCGGCCGAGCGGCGCGGGCCTCCCGCCTGGTGGCGCCGTTCCGGCGCGAGGCCCACCGTCGAATCGACGACCTGCCTCATCGCTTCGGCGCTCCTGGTCTGGCTGGTCCTCTACCCGCTCTCGGTGCTGCTCATCGGCAGCATCCGCTCTGATCTGCCGATGCGGGAGAGCTCCTTCACGCTGGCAAACTTTCTCGCGCTGTTCTCCGAGCCGGACAATCTGCAGGCCATCCTCAATACGGTGGTGAGCTCGGGCCTCGCGACGCTGCTTGCGGTCGTCATCGGATTGACGCTCGCCTGGATCACCAGCCGCACCGACACGCCGGCGCGCGCCTTCTTCGACAATGCCTTCGTGATCCCGTATTACCTGTCGCCCTTCATCGGCGCGATCGCCTGGACGCTGCTGGCAAATCCGCGCATCGGATTCATCAACAATTTCTTCACCGAGATTCTCGCCTTCGACGGCGCTCCGCTCAATATCTACTCGCTCGGCGGCCTCGTCTTCGTGATGGCGCTCTATTACTCCCCGATCGTCTTCCTGTTCGGCGCCGGCGCGTTGCGCGCCATGGACCCGGCGCTCGAAGAGGCTTCGCGCATCCACGGCGCCGGCGCGCTGGGCACGACGCTACGCGTGACCTTGCCGCTGATGGCGCCCGCGATCCTATCCTCAGCCCTGCTCGTGTTCCTCAATGCGGCCGGACAGTTCGGCATCCCGGCGGTCATCGGCATCCCGATGCACTACGATGTAATCACCACGCGCATCTGGATCGGGCTTGGCTATTTTCCGCCGCGATACACCGAGGCGGCGGCGTTTGCGGTCGTGCTGCTCGCCTTCTCCGCGATCATCGTTTTCCTTCAGCACCGCTATCTGGCGCGAAAAAGCTTCGTCACCGTGAGCGGGCGCGGATATCGGCCCGGGATCACCAAGCTCGGGGGAATGCGCCATGTCTGCCTGGCGGCGTGCATTCTCTACCTCCTGCTCAGCATCGTGCTGCCCTATGGGGCGCTCGCCTTCACGTCGTTCCAGCCTTATCTGTCATTTGCGTTCGAGCCGGCGCAGTGGACCTTGAAGCAATATGACGACGTGCTCTTCAACAATCCCGAGACCGCGCGCGCCATCAGGAACAGCCTCCTGCTGGCGGCCGGCGGGGCCACGGTGACGATCTTCCTTGCCTTGATCATCAGCTATGTCGTGATCCGGACGCGGCTGCGCGCCCGCTACGTCCTCGACTTTCTCGCCACCCTGCCGGTTGGCATTCCGGCCGTCGTCTTCGCGGTCGCGCTGCTGTGGGCCTACATCTTTCTTCCGCTCCCGATCTACGGCACGATCTGGATGCTGCTGATCGCCTATGTTTCGCACTACATCCCGTTTGGAGTCAGAGCCGCCTCGGCCGGCCTCGTGCAGATCAGCCCGGAGCTCGAAGAAAGCTCTCGCATCCACGGCGCCACCTGGCTCGGCACGCTCCGGCGGATCGTCATTCCGCTGCTCAAGCCTGCCCTCACGGCCGGCTGGATCCTCATGTTCGTCGAGTTCATCCGCTCCCTGAGCCTCTCGATCCTGCTCTATTCCAACGACAGCGTGGTGATGCCGGTCGTCATCTACGAATTGTACGAAACCGGCGCGTATCCGGCGCTGAGCGCGTTCTCGATGCTGCAGACCGTGATGGTCTTTGCCGCCATCTATCTCGCCAAAAAAATCGCGCGGCTCGACAGCTTCATGCAGCTCAAATGACGTGCCGGCGAACGTCGCGATAGCGTCGCGCGGAGCCTTTGTGCCTGCAGTGTAGAGGGCGTATCCTCGCTGAGCGATTGTGAATGCGGGGTCGTGATCGAGTAAGCCATCCAAAAATACCAGGGAGGTAGTCATGAACGATCGAAGCTCGACCGTAGCGGTCGCCCTTGCGCTGGCGGCCGCTCTGGGGTTGACAATCGGCGCCGCGCGGGCGGCCGACGACATAAAGTCTCCCGACAAGTATCCCGACTGGTCGGGCCAGTGGTCGCGCTTCGCCGTCCCCGGACTTCCGGGCCAGCCTTCCCACGACCAGACCAAATCGTGGGGACGCGGCCAGCAGGCGCCGCTGACGCCCGAATATCAGGCGGTACTGGAGGCGAGCATCGCCGACCAGGCCGTCGGCGGGCTCGGCAATTTCCCCAC
>DATDGG010000458.1:0-8756 GCA_036522235.1 Xanthobacteraceae bacterium | reverse complement strand
GACGGTCCTTGGCTATTCTCCAGTCGGGCGGAACGCGGGTGACGGTCGATGTCAGCACCAGGCCATCAATCGAGTTAGTCGCGATGCCGTCGCGGCCCGCGCCGATGGCGCCCCGGGCCGCCGACCATGTGCCCCGCTGGTGCCTATAAGCCAGACCGGCACGCTGGCCTGGCTCTTCAGGTACTCGGCGACCGCGCCGATGTCGATCGCGTGGTTCTTGCTGATGCGAAATGGCACGGGCATCCCGTCCTGATGATCGGAAGGCGCGTCGACGACAGCCACCATGAAATTGTGACCGGCGAATTTCTCGCGGCTGCGCACAAGGAAGTTTCCTGCCATGCCAAAATCTTCTGCGCCAAACTTCAGCGACGACGCGCTTGTCAAGCCCAGAGCACCGTCGTTGCCGGCGAACAGGACGACGGATGCCACGGGATGGTCGGGCTTGATGAGAATAAAGGCTTGCTGGACGCCTCGCGGAGTCGAAATGGAAACAAATGTGGTGGTGCCGGCCTGCGTGGCCTCGCAGAGTGCTGCCGACAGCATTACCAGCACAAAGGTCAGGCGAAACAGGCGGCTCATGGTGACGCTCCATCTCGCAATGCGGGCGCGGATATTGAGGAGTCAACACGCGATCGCTGGGGATAGGCTCCACGTGTTTGACCGGGATTCCTCGGATGACCGCCAGTTGGTTGTAATGGTCGCGCATCTCCCTCGTTCTGGCAAGACACCCGGGAGGCGGCTAGAGGCTAGTCGAACGAGGTTGAATCGCTGCCCACACCCCACGGCGTCCCGGCCGAAGAGCCCGGACCCATACGCCGCAGCAAATCGATAGGGCACGGCTTGTGGGTCCTGCTTTCCCAGCGACGACTGCGTGGATGCATCGACGATCGAGACCGATCACATTTGCTGCAATCACGGCTGGAACCCCTCCCCGGCCCGCGATCCGAATGAACCAAATCGGCGTTGGGAGCGACTGAGTTAGACGCGTCGACCACCTTCCCGGGGCGCAACCGCGTCCAAGATCAATCGGAGAAACCTCGCCATGTCCGTGCCGCGATGGATCGGCGTTGCCCTTTTCGTGCTCGCGGCCACCCTTGGCGCTGCTCTTGGTCCGGCTGGGGCGACCGAGCGCATTCTCAGCTTCGTCAGCGACGTGGCGGTCCAGCGCGGCGGCGATCTGCAAGTCACCGAGACTATCGTGGTCAAGGCCGAAGGCGACCAGATCCGCCGCGGCATCCTGCGCGATTTTCCAACCACCTATTCCGGCGCCGGCGGGCGGCGCATCGTGGTCGGCTTCGATGTTCAATCGGTCGCCCGCGACGGCAAAAGCGAACCCTTCACCACCGAGAAGCTTTCGAACGGCGTGCGTGTGCGCATCGGACGCGCCGACGTCCCGCTCGAGACCGGGGCGCACGAATATGTCATCAAATATCGCACCACGCGCCAGATCGGCTATTTCGAGGAATTCGACGAGCTCTATTGGAACGCGACCGGCACCGGCTGGACCTTCCCGATCGACGTGGCCGAGGCGCGCATCACGCTGCCCGACGCCGTCCCCTTCCCGCAGAAGACGTTCTATACCGGCGCGCAGGGCGCGACCGGCAAGGACGCCGCCGTGGTCGAAGAGGCGCCGGGCCGGATCGTGTTCCGCACCACCGCGCCGCCTGCCCGCCTTTGCCGGCCTGACGGTCGCGGCCGGCTGGCAGAAGGGCGTGCTGACGCCCCCGCCCGGGCCGAGCCTGTTCGAGCGTGCCGGCAACTGGATCGTCGCGAGCTGGGTCATCCAGCATCTCCCCTTGGTCATGGCCGCGATGGGGTTTCCGCTCGTGCTCGGTTACTACGCCTACGCTTGGCGAAGGATCGGCGGCCGGCCGGGTCGTGGCGCCATCATCCCGCTGTTCACGCCGCCCGAGGGCATGTCGGCGGCGGCGACGCGCTACGTGCGCCGCATGGACTTCGACGAGAAGACGTTCACGGCGGCCCTGCTCGAGCTCGCGGTCAACGGACATCTCAAGCTCACCGAGAGCAAGCAGAAGATCACCATCGAGCAGCTCACCGGCGGCAAGCCGGTCGGCGCGGCGGAAGCGACCGCCGAATCCCGGCTGTTTCATTCCGAGCCGAATGTGCCGCTGACGCGGTCGAGCGCGGGCGAGCTGATGGCGGCCATGAACGGTCTCAAAAGCGAGTTCAAGAAGCACTACGACAATGTCACCTTCAGCGAGAACACCGCTTGGGCGGTCGCCGGCCTGTTGGCCTCGTTCGCAGTGATCGCGGCGGTGGTGGCCGCCAACGGCACGCAGGACGGCGATCTCTTCTCCAGCAGCCTGTTCGTGTTGTTGCTCCCCCTGCCCGGAATGATGCTGGGTCTCACGGTGCTGATGTGGGGAACGCGCCGCTTCGGAATGGAATTTTTCCGCAGCCTGATCCTCGGTCTGCCCTTCGCCGGCGGCGGCGCCTATTTCGGGCTCTTGACGTTGTTCGCCAATCGGGAGGACTGGGTCGCGGTATTGCCGACCGCCGTCGCGTTCGCGCTGGCGCCGGTGGCGGTGGCGGCCTTTGCGCTGTTCAAGATGCCGACCCCCGCCGGACGCAAGGTCATGGATGCGATCGAGGGCTTTCGGATGTATCTCGGCGTCGCCGAGGAGGACCGTCTGCAGGCCTACTACCCGCCGAAAAAGACGCCGGAATTGTTCGAGCGCTATCTGCCTTACGCGGTCGCGCTCGACGTGGAGAACGCCTGGGCCTCACGGTTCGAAGGTGTCATCGAGAATGCCACGATGGAAGAGCAGGAGCGTGAGCGGGTCTGGTACACGGCCGACGGTAGCAAGCTCAAGAACCCCGCGGCCCTGACCGAATTCGTCAGCAACAGCCTCTCCGAACGCATCGCCTCGGCATCGACCCCGCCCGGATCGAGCGGCAGCTCCAGCGGCAGCCGCGACTCGAGCTCCTCCGGCAGCAGCGGCGGCGGCTCGTCCGGCGGCGGGGGTGGCGGCGGTGGCGGATCAGGTTGGTGATCGGGTTATTTCGCCACCTCGCGGACCTTCATGAAGCGAAGAGTCCTTTGTGCGGTCGCGACCGACAGGCGCTCATAGTCTTTGCGGGCGAGCTCGATGATCTGATCCGAGATCGCGTGATTGGAATGCCGGTTGCGCAGGATCGCTTCGGCGGTCGGCCATTTCAGGCCGGCGGCCTTGCAGGGCACCAGAATGGCGTCGTTGCGAAGCCCGATCATCAGGCCCGCGATCATCTTCAGCGGCGCTGAGCAAAGCCGCGCCAGCGCCACTGTCATTTCCTCGTATTTGCGGCGGTGGATGAAATTGACGAGCGCTTTCTCGTCGAGCGTGCCGTGCTCTTCCATGGCGCGCACGATTTCTTCGGCGCGCGTGAAATCGCGCTCCGCGGTCAGCACTCTGCTGATCGAGCTTGCGGTCTCGGCGATCACCTCTTGAATTTCATCGCGCGTTTCCGGCGGCGCCAGCGCGAGAATCCGCGCGCGGACGGCATCGGTCGCCCGCGCCACGAGCTCGTGCAGCAGCTCCTGCGGAATATCGAGGCGCAGCGCCACGGTCTCGGCCAGGTTGTCGTTGGCCTCCGCATCCTTGACCAGGATGCCGTAGCCCGTCTTGGAGAAGCGGGCGGTGGGGTTGGTCGCGAGCTTGAAGGTAACCTCTTCGTCGCCGCGGCTCAAAAGCACGTCGGTCACGGCTTCGGCAAGCTCGACACGCCCGGCAATGGCCAGCATATGGGCTTGGCTCCCGGTGGCCGCGATCTCGATGAGATCGCCCAGGTACACGCGCCGCGATTGCGCCAGCACCGGGCCGGCAACCTCGATCGCCCCGTCATGTGCCAGGACCCGGATCACCTCGAGCGGCGAATTGTCAACCGGGGCAAGCCGCTTGCTGAGCTCGATGAGCGCCTTCTTCTCGATCCTGCGGATCAGCAGGCACAGGACATCGTCGAATATCCTGATCTGTTCGTCGCTCAGCCGATCCGCGTCATTGACGAAGAGGTCGGTCACGCGCCGAAGCGTGTTCGTGCGTTCTTCGAGCGAATCCTCCGTGACCGCCAATTCAAGCTCAGCGATCAGGGAGTCACGTGCCGGATGCATGGAAGGTTCCGAACGGCTTGCTGCCTTGGCCCACAGCCACGAACGTCCCACCGACTGGAGAAATCAGGTGGATGCCGCAGACCATAGCGGGCGAATTGCTGTTAACCGGTAAAGAACCTGGCAGTATTTCTACACTTGAAAACGAATTTGTTCGCAAATCCGCTCGGATTTGGTTACGCGCTTATGACTCCACGCTCCCCGCTGGAAAACCGCCCTGGCATTGATGTTCTCTTTACATCTTCGCATTTTCAGGCTGAAGACCGGATTCCACCGCGGATCAAGTCCACGGCAGGCTATTTTCTGAAAATCTCCGCATGGCCGGCGGTGGAGCAGCGGGGGAAAATGCCTGGCCCTTGGGCCGCCACGGGAGGCGTCAGGCAACTCTCTCCGCGGCTGCGAATTCGCCGCGGGACGCCTCAACCGCTTCGATGACTTCGGAGGCCTTGAACGGCTTGCGCAAGCAGCATGTGGCGCCGAGCGCACACGCCATCTTGAGAAAATCCGGAACCGGCCACGAAGCTTCGCGGAACGAATAGCCGGACATGGCGATGATCGAGACTTTCGGCGCGCTCTGGCGGAGAACCCGGATGGCTTCGAAGCCATCCATTCCCGGCATGAAGATGTCGACAATTACGACATCGAACGCATCCGCTTCGATTGCGGCCATGCCGCGCAGGCCGCATTCGGTGGCCACCACATCATGGCCTCTGCTTTCCAGAATCACGCGAATCGCTTCGCGAACGGAGACCTCATCGTCGATGACAAGAATTCGTGCCACAGGGAGCCTCCCTTTCACGGCGCGCGTACCGCCTTGCCTCGAGCGCTTGTGACCCCCTTCCGAGCGCCGGGACCAAATTCAACCGCGATACTGATTGTCGAGTCGCTACGATATGGTGCCCAAACACCGCTGAATTTTCAATGATTCCTCGCATAGGCATAAATACACAAGCTATTTGGCCCCCTTGCGGACCTTCATGAATCGAAGGGTTCGTTGGGCGGTTGCAACAGACAGGCGACCGTGGTCGCGCCAGGCGAGCTCGATGAGCTGATCCGAGACTTTGTAGTTCGAATGGCGATTGCACAGAATGGCTCGCGTAGTCTCCCAAGTCAGATCGGCGGCCTTGCACGGAACCAACAGCCCGTCGTTGCGAACCACCTCCATCAATTCCGTAATCAAATTGAGCGGTGCGGAACTAAGTCGTGCAAGCGCGACGGTCATTTCCTCGTACTTGCGCTGATTTGCGAACTCCAGCAAAGCGCGCTCGTTGAGCCTTCCGCACTTTTCCATGGATTGGATGAGGAGTTCCGCGCCGGTGAAATCACGCTGCTCGATCGCCGTCTTGCCGACTGCCTTTGCAACATCGGCGATCGTCCGTTGAATGTCGTCCCGCGTCTCCGGAGGCGCTTGCGAAATTATCCTTGACCGGACGGTGTCGGTCGCCCGTTGCAGGAGCTCGCGCAGGAAGCGCGGCGGGATATCGAACCTCAGCCCCACGGTTTCCGCCAGCCTGTCGTCGGCTTCCGCATCTTTGACCAGGATGCCAAAGCCGGTCTCTGAAAAGCGGGCGCCGGGATTCGTAGCGAGCTTGAGGGTGACTTCGTCATTTCCACGATACAACAGCACGTCCGTCACGGATTCCTCGAGCTGCGGACGCCCGGAAATGGCCAGCAGATGAGCCTGGCCTTTGGTCGCGGCAATTTCGATGAGATCGCTCGTGGGAAGCCGGGTCGACTGGGCGAGCACCGGCCCCGCAACCTCGATCTCCTCGTCCCGGGCCAGGCGCCGAGTCACTTCGAGCGGCGAATTGTCGATCGGGGCGAGCCGCTTGCTGATCTCGACCAGGGCTCTGCTCTCGATCCCGCGGATCAGAAGGCCCAAGACATCGTCGAACACGTTGACTTGGTCATCGTTCAGCCGATCGGCGTCATTGAGAAAGAGATCGGTAATCCGCCGAAGCGTCTTTATCCGGTCTTCCGGCGCGTCGTCCTTGACCGCCACTTCAAGTTCAGCGATCAGCGATTCATGGGCCGCAGGCATGAGAGTATTTCCGAAAAGCTTGCAACTTTGGTTCACAACCGGTGAATTTCTACCGGTCGAAGCGGTCGGATTGAGATTGGCCCGTGTTCATCGCACCCGAACGCGCACCTGGAGGCGGTATCCGGCAGGTGACTATCTCGGAGATTTACTGTTAACCCGTAAAGAATTTTACTCAGTGTTGCGTGGCACCGAATTTCCTGCCGCCGGCTGGCCTTGCGGCACTGAGCCAATCATGGCCGAAAACCCAAGAGGGAGGGACCGCCATTTGCGTCACCCTTGACGCCAATATGCAAATCAGTTTATTCGGCAAATTGAAACTCGCGAAGTGTGCCCGGCCGGGAAACCGCGCCGGGCTTTTTGTTTCGAGACGCCCTGGCGACGACCTTAAGGGGCGCCCGAACCCGGCTGGCCTCAACCTATAACCACGGTTCTTTGTTTCCGGATTGTATTTTCAATAAAATAGTCGCGGACTGCACCCTTGTGGTGAGACACGGACAATTGGGGATTGGCGCTCGAGCCACCAGCCGTCCTTTTTCGACGCAAAGGAAGTGACCCTCTATTTTGCATCATCCTGGACGCCATTCTGCAAATCAGCTCTTTCGGGAAATTGAAACAATTGTGTGACCGATGCCGCTCGATCACGCGCGCGCGGTCGCGCCGAGCGCCACGATCGCCGCGACCGCGACCATCGCGGCTGCCAGCAGAAAGCCGGCGCCGGGCAGCTGCCAGCCGGCCTCGGCGCCGATGAAGAGCGCAAAAACCTGCGTGAACAGGCCCGGGCCGAGCAGATTGGCGACGCCCATCAGGCTGGCATTGGCGCCCTGCAGCGCGCCCTGCTCGCGCGCGCTGACACGGCGGCTCATGAGGCCGAGCGCGGACGGGCTTGCAAATCCCCATAGCGCAAGCAGCGGAATGCCGGCCCAGAACATCGCCCCGGTGGCGGCGAGGCCGAAGGTCGCAAATCCAGCGATCCCGAAAGTGAGCCCGATGATCAGCGTGGTCCGTTCGCCGAAACGCGCCACGGTCCGCCCGATCAGGCCGCCCTGCACGATCATGGCGCAGAGCCCGACGGCGGCCATGGTGAAGCCGACCGCGCGTTCGTCCCAGCCGTAGCGATACTGCATATAGAGCACGCTCATGCTCGGCAGGCTCGCATGGGCGAGATAGTCGAGGAAGTTGACGGTCGCGAGCGAGGAGAGCTGCGGCTGCGAGCGCAGCAATGTGAGCGCGCCGAGCGGATTGGCCTGGCGCCAGGCGAACGGCGCGCGACGCTCCGCCGGCAGCGATTCCGGCAGCACGAGGAATCCGTAAGCCGCGTTGGCGAGGCTCAGCGCCGCCGCGATCCAGAACGGCAGGCGCGGCGAGACCGCGCCGGCAAGCCCGCCCAGTGCCGGGCCGAGCACGAAGCCGACCCCGAACGCGACGCCGAGCATGCCGAAGCGGGCCGCGCGTTTCTCGGGCGGCGTGACGTCGGCGATATAGGCATAGGCGGTCGAGATGCTGGCGGAGGTGATGCCGGAGATCACCCTGCCGGCGAACAGCCAGGTCAGCGTCGGCGCCAGCGCCATCAGGATGTAATCGAGCCCGAGCCCGAAATTCGACATCAGCACCACCGGGCGGCGGCCGAAGCGATCCGACAGCGCCCCCTGCACCGGCGAGAACACGAACTGCATCAGCGCCCAGGCGGTGCCGAACAACCCGTAAATCTGCGCCGCCCGCGCGGTGTCGCCGCCGAGAAAATCGACCACGAGCTTGGGCAGGACCGGAATGATCATGCCGAGCGCCAGCATGTCGAGCAGCACGGTGATGAAGATGAAAATGAAGGCCGGCGCGCGCCGCGCTGCTTCGGCCGCCGGCGTCTCGGCGGCCGGTTGCGTGTCGTTCATGCTCTTGCTCGCGTTATTTTCGTTTGGCGTAGGGGTTCTTCTTCTCGCGCAGGATCAGCCGGATCGGCGTGCCGGGCAAGTCGAAACTCTCGCGCAGCGCATTGACGAGATAGCGCCGGTAGGCGTCGGGTACCGCATCGGCGCGGCTCAAGAACAGCACGAAGCTCGGCGGCCGGCTCTTGGGCTGCGTGATGTAGTCGAGCCGGATGCGCCGGCCCGAGACCGCCGGCGGTGGGTGGGCGGCGACCACCGCGGGGAGCCAGCGATTGAGCGCGCTGGTCGGCACGCGCTTATTCCACACCGCGTGCGCATCGATGACGGCCTGCATCAGCAGATCGAGCCCCGCGCCGGTGAGACCCGAATGGGCGATGACCGGCACGCCTTTCACCTGCGGCAGCCGGTGGTCGGCCTCTGCGCGCAGCTTGGCGAACGCGCCGGGGCGGTTCTCGATCAGGTCCCATTTGCTCATGCCGATCACGAGCGCGCGGCCCTCGCGCTCGACCAGATCGGCGATGCGCAAATCCTGCTCCTCGAACGGGGCGGTCGCATCCATCAGCACGATCACCACTTCGGCAAAGCGCACCGCGTTGAGGGCGTCGCTGACGGAAAGCTTTTCGAGCTTCTCCTCGATGCGGGAGCGCCGCCGCAGGCCCGCGGTGTCGTGGATGCGAAAGCGGCGGCCATGCCAGGTGAGCTCGACCGCGATGGCATCGCGGGTGATGCC
>DATDGG010000457.1:0-8562 GCA_036522235.1 Xanthobacteraceae bacterium | reverse complement strand
CGGCGGAAATCATGATCGCTTGCGGCTCGGCTTCGATTTGCGCCGCGGAATCACGAAAGACCAGAACGCCTTTGAGGTCGGCAGGCGGCGCTTTTACAGCATTGCGGTGGAGGGTCAGTATCAGTCCCTGAGGCCCTGCAGTCGCTGCCTGCGGGGCGTCGTCATCGATCACGTCGGGCGCCGCCGGGAAGAACATGACGTCGCGAAGTCTTCCGGCATCGCCGGTCGCCACATGCAGCACGACCTTGTCATCCGTCAACGTGACGGTCGTCGGGAAAGGATTTGGCACCGGCGTATGCGCGCGGGTCGATGCAATGCGTTCGCTCCAGTACGGATCGGGCTCGGCCACCGCGGCCACCGGGACGGAAAGACTAAGCTCGGCATCCTCGGGAATGCAGGTGTCGGCGCAGACCAGCCAGCTTGCATGCGCGGAGAGCATTACGCTTCCGCCGAGCTGGAGATTCGACGGAACCTCGATGGTCACCGGAAGGAGAACTTCATTCTCGTAGCCGTAGTCCACGACCGGGCCGTAATTGATGCGCTTGGGCGTCGGCCAGGCGATCGAACCCGCCTTGAAGCCCTGCGGCAGGGCCCAATCGATGGTGGTGGGGAGTCCGGAGTCGCCCGGGTTCGACCAATAGGTGTGCCAGCCCGGTTCGATTTGTTGCCGAAGCGCCACGTGCAGCTGGCCCCCCGGATCGACGCTTCGCGTCGCGGCTACCAGGCTCGCCGTTACGTGAAGGCCCTGCGCTAGGCTCGCGGACGAAGAAGCGCCGAGCGCCGCGCTTGCGAGCGCAGCGGCCGCGCGCAGGAAGCCGGCCAGGAGCCATGCGGGCCTCACCGGTGGGCTCATCGAAATTGCCTAACTCCGTCCGCCGAGCTCATCCAGCTTGGAAATGATCGCGCCGACCGGCGGGCGGTTCTTGTAGCTCTCCTCGTAAAGCTTGGTCTTGATGACGCCCTGCGGATCGAGCACGAAAATGATCGGCCGAGGAACCCCGTAGGCGCGGCTGCCCGCCGGATATTGCGGATCGCGCAGATTGTAGCGGTCGATGATTTCGGACTTCGGATCGGAGAGCAACGTGTAGGTGAGGTGGCGCTTGACGGTGAAGGCCTGCAGGATTTCCGGGCTGTCATAAGAGAGCCCGGCCAGGTGGTAGCCGCGTTTCTCGATCTCGGCCACGCCGCCATTCAGGTCGATGAGCTGAGCCTGGCAAAAGGGGCACCAATCGGCCGAGCGAAAGAAGAAGAAGACCAAGCCATTGCGGCCCATCAGATCGGGCAGCCGATGCGGCTTGCCGGTCTGATCAAGGCGCGTGCCGATATCGGGCGCCGGCGCGCCGATCGCAGGTCCGAGATCGTCTGCCCGCACTTGAGCCGAAAGTGGCGCGATGACAAGCGCCGATAGGGCGAGCAGCCGAGCCATGCGCGGTAGCGATTTTGTCAGGGTCATTCTTCTCTCCCGACGATGAGAGCATTCGCTCTCGTGAAGCATCCAAGCGGTTTCCTCGGTCAGCCGCGAAGGCCGAGGACGAAATCGCGCAACGCCTCGCCGATCTCCTTGGGTGAGTCTTCCTGGAGATGGTGCAGGCCCTTTACGGTGACCTCGTGCTGATTGGGCAGGCTGCGGCAGAATTCGCGCACGCGCCCGCTGATGGTCGTGCCCGGATCGCCGTTGATGAAAAGCTTCGGCAGGCTGGTGCTGGCGGCAAGCCATTTTGCGTTCGCCTCGACCAGCGCCACCACGTCGGCCGGCTCGCCTTCGATCGGCAGCTCGCGCGGCCAGACGAGCGTCGGCAGCCTGCGCTCGCGATCGCGATAGGGCGCCCGATAGGCTTCCATCTCCTCCTCGCTCAGCTTGCGCATGATGCCGCCCGGAAGCGAGGTCTCGACGAACATGTTCTCGTCCATGACCAGCCGCTCGCCTTCGGGGGAGCGCAGCCGTCTGAACCGCTGATCTCGGCCGCCCGTGTAGTCCTCCCAGCGGCGCGGCAGCACGATCGCTTCGAAATACGCGATGGCCTTGATCTCGCGCGGGTACCGCCGCGCCCGATAGAAGGCGATGGGTCCGCCCCAGTCATGGCCGACCAGAGTTACGTTGTCCGTAAGCCCGAGAGCTTCGAACCAGGCATCGAAATAGCGGGCCTGATCGACGAAGCGATAGGCCTTGCTCGGCGATTTGCCCGACCAGCCCATTCCGACGAAGTCCGGCGCCAGGCAGCGCCGCTCCGTGCTGAGATAGGGAATGATGTTGCGCCATTGATACGACCAGGTCGGGTTGCCGTGCAGAAATACCACCGGCTCGCCGCGTCCGGTGTCGACATAGCTGATCTCGGTATCGAGCACCTTGACGCGGCGTCGCGGCAGATGGTCCGGTCCCTCCGGCTCGGCGGTCGTGACGATTTCCGTGGCGCGAGCCCAATCGGATGCGTTCCACAGATTGGTGCCGGCGGACGCGAGGCCGGCCAGCGCGATCTGACCGAATGCCCGCCGGGTAAGATGCGGCTTGGTGCGCCGATGGCCTTTGAGCTCATCGTCGAAGCTCAGGGGGAGCCTGGAACGATGCATCAAGCGCCTCCATCGTGCTGTCGGCATCTCGTCGCCCGCCCCGACGGGCGGCGCTCGGCCATCCGAATTTCCGATGGCAATTTTGGAACGATTGCTACATAATGTCAAACGCGAAGAGGCAGCGAGGGACACATGGCAAGACCGCGGGAGTTCGACGAGGCGGCGGCGCTTGATTCGGCGATCGACTGTTTTCGGCGGCGGGGCTATCACGCGACCTCCGTGCGCGACCTCGCGATCTCCATGGGGATCGGCGGCACCAGCCTTTACAACAGCTTCGGAGACAAGCGCGCCCTCTTCGTCAAGGCGCTGGAACGCTATCTCAATCTCTCGGTGCGGGCGCGCCTGCGACGGCTCGAGGAATCCTATCCGCCGCAGCGCGTCATTCCCGCGTTCTTCCGTGAGGTCATCGAGCGGTCGCTGAACGACCGCACCCGCGGCGGCTGCCTGCTCATCAACTCGGCGCTCGAGATCGGCCCGCATGACCCCAAGCTCGGCAGCGAGATCGCGCGGCACATCGGCGAGATCGAAGCCTTTTTCCGGCGCACGATCCGTGCCTCCCAGGCCGACGGCTCGGTCGCGGCCAGTCTCGATGCGAAGGATGTCGCGCGCCTGCTGCTTGGAATCCTGCTGGGCATCCGGGTTCTGGCGCGTTCGCGGCCCGATCGGGCCGTCCTCGAAGGCATGGTCAGGCCCGCCTTGGGGTTGCTCGGGCAGGCCATTGAGGACGATAGTGCTGCCCACGGAACAGCGGCAAGCGGCAGACACCAACGCGGGCGAACTCGATCCGTTCACTGACGCCCGGGAGGGACTCCGCCCGTGGCGAAGAAACCATTGGATCGGCAAAACATCAGGGAGGATATCATGACGAGACGTAGAAACGTCACGATCGCCGGGATGGTCGCGACGATCGCCGCCTTGACCGCGGCTATCGACGTGCGCGCCGGCGCCGACAGGGTCGCATTTCCGGAAAGCTACGCAAAGGGCGTGGTCTACATGACGATCGATCGACCAAACAACAAGCAGCTGACCGAATATTATGTCAGCCAAGACGCCGTTGATGCCGCGCTTAAGGGCATGCCGCTCCCGAGCGGCACGACCATTACGGCGGTCGGCTTTGCGGCGAAGGTCGACGAGCAGGGCAATCCGGTCAAGGACGCCAACGGCCGCTTCATCAAGACCGGCAATCCGACTGGCTATCGGGTGATGGAGAAGCGCGCCGGTTGGGGCACCGATTATCCTGACGAGAAGCGCAACGGCGAATGGGAATATCAGGTCTTCCGCGCCGACAAGACGGTCAATCCAACCGCGGATCTCAACGCCTGTTTCGGGTGCCACAAGCCGCAGGACAAGCAGGATTTCGTCTTCACCTATGACAAGGTCAAGGTCGCGAGCAAATAGCTCAGCTACTTGGTAGCCCAGCTACTCGGTAGTCTAGCTACTCGGGAGCATAGCTACTCGCGCTTGACCGGCGCGTGCTCGACCGGTGAATTCATGGCGACGTCGGCGCGGCGTTGCTGTGCGAGCTCGTCGCCGAGCGCCAGGTAATCGCTATCGACCGCCATGCGGGCCTGCCGGGCGAGCTCGTCCGGCCAGTGGCCGAGATCGTAGCCGTGCCAGGGCGGCTGCGGGGTGAGCGGCGGCAAGCCGAGCCGCTCCCAGATCGCGCGCGCCTGCTCCATGAATTCGCGCTTCGGCAGCGCGACCGGCGCATAGGTGCCTTTGAGCATGGCGTTGACCAAAACGGCCGCGGTCTCGCCGCCGTCGTGGAGCCCGCGCGGTCCGTGGCCCGGGTCCTTGTGGGGCAGGAGCTTGAGATCGTGCTGCGGCTGGCAGCGGTAGGACATTGCCCACAACAGCGCGTCGGCATTGTCCGGATCGATGTCCGGGTCGACCGCGATGATCCACTTGCCGGCGAAGCGATGCAGCACGGAAGCGCCGTGCAGCGCGCGCCAGACCTCGGTCTCCGGGGAGCCGTGCTCGAACTGGATTCCGATCACCGCATAAAGGCTGGTGAGAGGCTCGTGCATGGCGACGCGCCTGACGCCCCGAATGGCGAGCGTGGTCTTGAGGTGATGCAGATAGACCGGCTCCATCGCGACCTTGCGGATGGTGCTCGATTCGCTCGGGCTCACCTGGCTGATGAAGGAGGTCAGAATCGGATTGCGCCGGCGGGTGATCGCGGTCACCTCCATGAAGGCGTTGTATTCCTGCAAATTGACATAGCCGTGCGATTCCCCGAATGGCGCTTCCGGCTCCAGCAGCTGCGTATTGATCAGGCCTTCGATCACGATCTCGGCCTCGGCCGGCACCAGGAGATCGACCGTCTTGGCGCGCACCACATTGATCGGCGCGCCCGCGAGCGCGCCCGCGACGGCGATCTCGTCGAGGCGCTCCGGCATTTTCTGCACTGATGCATAGGAAATGACCGGCGGGCAGCCGACCACGACCGCGCACGGCAGCGGCACGCCGGCCGCGCGGCATTTTTCCCAATGGGCGAAGATGCCGGCGCGCAGCTCGACCGAAGGATTCATGCCCAGCCGCCGGCGCGCCTTGATCTGCCCGCGATAATTGCCGAGGTTTTGAATTCCTGAGTCTGGATCCTTGGTGATGTAGTGGCCGGCCGAAAGATATGGAGCGTTGTCCCATCCTGGCGTCGATATGGGGACCGGCAACCCGTCGAGCGCCGCGCCCTCGCGCTCCAGCGCATCGCCGATCGTTACCACCTCCTGGCACGGCGCGTCGGTGACGAGACGCGGCGCGAGCGGATGCGCCATGGCCTTGATCCAGGTCTCGCCGATCGCCGCGAGCGGCTTGCCGAAACCCACTCGATAGACTTCGCGGTTCGCCGCGAGGCCAGCGACCAGCACCGCCATGCCGTAGCGGCGGCCCTTGGAGTCCGTCGGCTGCGTGAACAGGAACGCCTTGCGGTCTTCCTCCGCGATGCCGCCGCGATATTGCCAGCGCACCAGCGGATGCATCTCGGTGTCCTTGTTGATCGGCTCCTCGATCACGTGCAGGAGACGCTCGCGCGCCAGCGCCAGCACGTGGTCGTGCAGGTCCGGATAGGAACGCGGATTCGCCGGGGCGCCATCCCGATAGGGCGCCAGCGGGTCATGGGCGCTGTCTTTGATGGCGCTGCCCATGATCAGGCGTCCTCGAGCGCGATGCGCTCGGCGCGGCGCTGGCTGTCGATCATCGAGGTGCGCAGCAGGAATGCCCGGGCGCGCGCCGGATCGGCCGCGGTGGCGCGCAGCTCATCGAGATTGCGCCGGCGTTGCTCCGGGTCGGCGGCTTCCAGCCGTTTCTTGTTGGCGATCGATTGCTCCTGCACGAACTCGACCGCCACGGTGCGGCGCTGCCTGTCGTACAGATCGAGCATGCGCTCGGATTCCCCGCCCGCCAGAATGCGCGCGAGCTTGTCGCAAAGATTGACCGCATCCTGGATACCGCCGTTGAGGCCCATGCCGCCGATCGGATTGTTCACGTGCGCGGCGTCGCCCGCCAGCAGCACTCGGCCGTGGCGAAAGCGCGCCGCGACGCGCTGATGGGTGACATAGAGATTGCGGTGCACGACCGGGTAGGGGCGTGGCGAGGGGAAGAACTTGTTCAGCCGCGCCTGCACCCCGGCATCGCCCAGGATGCCTTCATCGGTCTCCGTCGGCTCGGTCGGGAACACGGTGCGCCACAGGCCGGGCGGCCCGTCGGCCGAGACCTTGAAGCAATTGCACCAGGCGCCCGGCTCGGCGAAATAGCTGCGGTAGCAATAGCCGCGCTCGGCCGCGAAATCATACGGCGTGGTCAGCACCACGAACCGCTCCGGCCAGGTGAAGCCCTCGAACGCGATGCGGCATTGCTTGCGCACGGTGCTGCGGCCGCCGTCGGCGCCGATCAGATAGGCGCCCGCATGCGTGCTGATGCCGGCCGGGCCGCGCACGTCGAGCGCGACGCCGGTCTCGCTTTGCCGCAGGTCGACCGCCGCGTGGCCGAACATGACCTCGACATTGGCGAGACCGCGCAGGCGTTCCAGCAGCAGACCGGCGGTCTTGAACTGCTCGCACTGGACCACATACGGATAGCGGGTGTCGGGCGCGAGCACCGCGTGATCGAATTCGGCCACCAGCTCCCCGCTCGGCCGGTCCCAGAATTGGAAGATCGGCGCCACCAGACCGACGCGCGCCATGTCCTCGGCGAGCCCGTCCTCGCCCAACAGCTCGAGCGTCGCCGGATGGGTGGTGGCGGCGCGCGGATCGGCCTGCGGGCCGGCGTTCTCGTCGAACAGGCGCACCGCAATGCCGCGCCGCGCCAGCAGCCATGCGCACAGGAGCCCGACCGGCCCGCCACCCGCGATCAGAACGCGCCGCTCTTCGAGGCTCATGCGGACTCCCATCCCAAACCTCGCCCGCTTGCAGCTAGGGTATGCACATGATCGCGTTCAGGCGCGACGACTTGTGTCAGGGGCGCAGGGCCGTGCACTCCTTCTCTCCGAAGGGGAGAAGGGCGGGATGAGGGGGCTCGGGCGGTGCGATACGGAAACATCGTAGCCCCCTCTCCCCACTCTCGCCCCTTCGGGGCGAGGGAGTGAAACGGCGTGCGCACACGCCGTTCTCGCCGCGTCTTCCAGGAGGTCGAAGGTGTGTGCATGCCCTAGAGGGTGCTCTCGTCGTAATAGTGAATCTCAAACAGCATACAGCCGGCTTCCGACTTGAACGGGCCGTGATGCACGCCGGGGGGCCGGCACGCATAGGTCGGCGCCTTGAAGGTTTCGCCGCCCTCGCCGCGCGCATCGTTGCCGACGATGAGGTCGCCCGAGAGGAGATACACTTCTTCCCAGTGGTCGTGCACGAACGGCGCCGTGGTGTGAACGCCGGGATCGAAACGCAACAGCCGGGTGCGGCTTCCCGACTTGCGGGCCTCGTCGAGGTCGCTCGCCAGAATCTTCTGCTTGATGCCGGCAGGATAGCCGTCCGGCGTCGCCCAGCCGGCCGCCAAATCGACCGGCATGAATTCGAGATGCGGCTTGTTCATCGGCATCCGGCTGGTCCTGTTGCAGGTCGCGAACCTAGCAGGCGGCTCGGCGACGTGAAACCGGCGATTTCGCGGCTGCGGCCTGCCGCGCGATCCTTGGTCGCCGGCCCGGCGCATCACAACTGACAATATCCTCGACAAGCGCGTGATTTGCTGACAATGAGCCGGTCCCGCCCGGGCGCCGGCGCGCCGCCGTTCCCATCCGAACCCAAACGAATGCCATCACGCTGAGTAGCTGACGCGTCGAAAGTTCATTGCCGGAGAAATGATTTCATGAGCGCGGAGGTTTCCGTCGGCATCGATTTTGGTACCACGAACACGGTCATCGCGGTCGCGGACCCGCAGGGCGACACGCAGGTCAAGACGTTCGACTGTTCGGGCGAGATGCTGCACATTTTCATGACGGCGCTGTGCTTCTGGGAGGCGAGGGAAGAAGGAGCGCTCAAGACCTTTATCGAAGCGGGGCCATGGGCGGTCGAGCAATTCCTGGAGGGGATCGAAACCCATCGGTTCATTCAATCCTTCAAGACATTCGCGGCGAGCCGCTCCTTCCAGGAGACATGGATTTTTCGCAGGAAATATCAATTCGAGGATCTGCTGGCGACGTTTCTGCGGATCCTTCTCAAGCATGCGGAGCTGGACCAAGGCGTCGCGGCGAGGAACGTGGTGATCGGCCGGCCGGTTAGGTTTGCCGGGCAGGCCCCGGACGATGCGCTGGCCATGGAACGCTATCGCCGGTCGTTCGCCCGCGTGGGGATAGAGGCGAGCACCTATGTCTACGAGCCGGTCGGTGCGGCGTTCTTCTTTGCGCGCGAGCTTGCGGCGGATGCGCTGACCCTGGTCGGGGACTTCGGCGGCGGCACCAGCGATTTCTCCGTCATTCGGTTCGTTCGAGAAGACGGGCGGCTGCGAAGTCACGCGCTAGGCAATGCCGGGATCGCGATCGCGGGCGATACGTTCGACTATCGG
>DATDGG010000456.1:0-15465 GCA_036522235.1 Xanthobacteraceae bacterium | reverse complement strand
CAGGCGCCTGGCGAATCTGAGCCCGGTCGGGATGCTCGGAGCGCCCGTATCCCCCGCGATGCGCGGGCGCTCGTGGGTGGGAAATTCGACGATATTGGCTCCAACACGCAAGGCGCGCATCGTCATCTGATATTCAAACGTATAGTCGCTGGCGTCGAGCTTCAGCCGGCGCGCCAGACTGCGGCGGATCGCACGATAGCCGTTGATGGAGTCCGTGATGAAAGGGCCGTGCCGGCGAAACGCTGCATTTGCCGCCAGATTGAAGGACTTGTTGGCAATCTTCCGGGGCTTGAAGAGGTGGCCATCCTCCTCGTTGACGGCCCCCCGCATCATCCTCGATGCGATGACGAGATCGGCTCCTCCATCCAAAAACGTTCGAAACTTTGACAGATCCGCCACATCCTCGTTCCCGTCCGGTGAAAAGAACAAGTAGGCATCGGCATCGAATACTTCCATCGCCTCGATGCACGCCGCGCCCCGGCCGCGCCGGGTCTGCTGCAAGACCTCGATTCCCGCCGCCTTCAACAAATCCACGGTTCGGTCGGTCGACCCTCCATCGACGGCAATCGAGTTGTCGAACCCCGCCGCGATCCCCGGTTTGGGTATCAAGGGCAATATGATCTTCAGGCACTCTTGCTCATTGCGAACAATCATGCACATCAAAATATTCATGGCAGATGCCGGCTATTGTTGCTTGTCCGAACCATACCGAACTTGTGACCACCATTCCCTTAACAGGACAAGAAGCGCGGGAAAAGCGCTCGACACGCTGTCGTCAACGACCTGCCTGGTGGATTTGACGGATTCGACCGTCGGAATCTCTTGAATTCGCAGGCTTAGCCTCACAGCATCGAGCGACTGTGCGAACATCTTCGCCAGACCGCTGCCGGACCGGTGCACCTCCGCCAGCTTGGACCGCCGAAAAGCCCGGAATGAGCTGAATCCGTCGGTCAAATTGCTTCCAAATGCCACGTTGGCAGCAAGATTGAATACGCGGTTGCCCAGACTGCTCACGGTGCCCCCGCCGCCCTTACGCTTTCCGCCCATCATGAAGCGGGACGCAATGACCAGGTCGTAACCGCGTGTGAGCATCATCACCATCCGCGGGATGTCCTTTGAATTCCATTGGCCGTTGAAGGGATACATGACGACGCAGTCGGGCATGACCTCCTCAGGGGCGCCCGTAACGGCGGCAAGGGCACCCTTGGTCCCGCCGTCCATGATCGGGAATCCGCTTCGCTCGATCTCCATCCTCACGGCGGGCGTCATGCCGCAATCGACCGCCACCGTTTTGGCGAAAAGCTCTGCAGGAAGCTCGGCCAGCCCGGCAGAATCCATCGTCGCGTCCCGATCAACCAGCAAAACCAGAGCGATCGCCTCGGGCCTCTGCGAACCGCCCCCGCGAAAAAACCGATCGAAATACTCAACGACGTATTCCAGGTCGATATCCGTCAGGTCCTGGTGACATCCAATATAGAAACCGTTGCTGTTTATCCATTTTGCGACGGGATAGTCGTCCTCACGCCAATTGAGCAGCCGATGGTAGACCGGCTGGTTCGTCAGCGGCAGCATATCGCGAGTCTCGATTCCGTTCTCCTCCAGAAAGTTGACCAGCCGGCGCTTGTCTTCGTTGCGCAAGACGATCGGAAACATCATGAAAGAGTGTTCGCATTCCGGCCGGATGTCTGGGGTCTGGAAATGATTGTCGAACTTGCTCAAGGCCTGAGTCAGAAACGCCGCGTTGCGCCTGCGCTGTTCAATCCCGGGGCGCCAGTCCTCGAGCTGGGCCAGCCCGAGCGCCGCCTCCATCTCGGTCACGCGAAAGCTGTGGCCGATGGATGTGAAATTGAACCGACGCTCGACGACCATTTGCAGATCTTCGCTTGACCTATCCTTGTCGTCGTCGATGCTGAGGTAGATCGAATCGCGGCCGTGGTTCAACAGCGAGCGTATCTTGACTGCGTATTCCGGGTTGTCCGTGCAATTGATGCCGCCGACGCCCGTGACCAGCAGATGAGCTACATAGGTCGAGAAGCAGCCGACGTCGCCGAGACCGCCGACGCGCCGCCCCTTGTAGCTCGCAAACATGGTTTCGGCCGAATCTTCTATAACCTTCAACGCATGTTGTTTCGCGATTTCGGCGATCGGGTCCATGTCCGCCGGTTGCCCGAACAAATGCACCGGGATGACGGCGCGCGTCCGCGGTGTTATCGCTCGCTCAATGGCCTGCGGGTCAATCTCATAGAAGCGTGGATCAACGTCGGCGAGCACCGGCGTCATTCGATTGTGAAGCACGATATTGGGGGTGGCCACGAAGGTCAGCGAGGGAACGATCACTTCATCGCCGTCCGCCCATCCGTGCAATTCCTTCATGGCCTGGAGCGCGAGTTGCAGCGCACTCGTTCCGGAGTTGCTCATAATTCCGAACCGACTTCCGTGCAGCCTCGCGAACTCGGTTTCGAAACGCTGCATCATCGGGCCATAGGAGAGTCGATTGCTGTTGAGTACTTCCATCACGAGCTGTTTGGCCCGCGCCGACGCCGTAAACGTGCCCACGCCGATGATTCGGGATTCGGTCGTCTGGGAATATGGTCGGATGGTCGGGCTAGCTACCATGGGCCTGATTCCTTTGGACCTTAGGGATTGTGCGGTAGATTAGGTGGGTCACAATTTGGCTGCGTTGATCCGGACCACCGACCAGTCCACTCGCCCTTGGCTCCTCGACGAAGGGAGAAATATCTCAGAGGGGATGGACCCAGCAAGCTCGGCGCGGCTGACCTTGCACGGATTGTGTTCCAAAACGCCGCCAATCGCGCTTAGTCTTACTGAGTCAAAGATTAGGAACGCTGCGGATCTCCCGACTACGGCGTTTCCGGACGCGAAGCCACGCCGTTCGCTCCACCGGCCTGCAGCTCGCCGCGGTCGATGCGTCGCGCGCGCGTCCTTGCGAGCAACCAAAAGAACAGGGTGTTGAACCAGGATTCCGGCAGGAGCCTCGCGGTGAGCAGCAATCCGGCTGCGGTCGCGACGGAGACCCGGGACGGTTGCCCTCGCGTCGCGCGCCACAACTGCACGATGGCGGCAAGGCGATAGAGATCGGCATGCCGCACGCGAATGTGCCGCCAGATCGTGCCGTGCATTCGGGTGGCGCGGCTCAGCAACATTCCGTCGGGACGGACCGCATAGACGAAGAGTGGCTTGGGAAGCTCGATACCGCGTAGACCGGCGCTCGACAGCCGAATGTTGAATTCCCAGTCCTCACCGCCGTCATGCATGGTCTCGTCGTAGCCGCCTACCGCCCGCCACGCCGAGCTGCGCACCAGCATGCAATAGGGCAGCTGGTTGAGGAACAACTGATCGAACCGGTTGAGGTGCCGCGGGAGCACGCCGGCAATCGTGTCGGTGAGGTACAAGTGGGTGAATACGAAGCCCACATCGGCAGGCGCGCTTTCCAGGAGCGGGACGGTTTCGGCGAGGTAAGAGGGCTCCAACCTGTCATCGCAATCGAGCGGGAGGACGAGCTCGGCCCGCGCCTCGAGAAAGCCCCGGTTGCGCGCGCCCGGAAGATAGCGATTCTCCTGATGCACGACGCGGATCGCCGGATCGAGCTGGGCGAGCCTTTCGCGGGTTGCAACCTCGGTCGAGCCATCGTCGACGATGATGACCTCGAAGTCGCGAAAGGTCTGGGCCCCGAGACTTGCCAACAGGCCGTCGAGAAAGCGTCCGCCATTGTGGCAGGGTACGATGATGCTGACACGTGGCGCGGTCACAGGACGTAGGATCTCACGGGTAAACGTTCTTTCGGCAATTCCGATACCCGTCGGGCACATTTTCGTTCGTGCCAACGCGGTTTTCCCACCTCCAGGCTATCCGAATACACGAGCTTCGCCAATTGGTCCCGCGAGGCAGCGCGGCTAGCCCGCAGCCGGCTCCCCCAGCACGAGATCGGCATGCTCACGCTGCGCATCGACGGCGATCCATTCGTCCGCGGTCCGTTCCAGCCAAAGCGCATCGATCGCCGGCGCCTCGAGCCCCTTCCAGCGATAAAAGGCTGCAAATCGCTCTCGCTGCAGCTCGCTCGGCACGCTGACGAAGACCGCGAGATCCAGCAAGGCCCGGATGCCCGCATGCGCGGCTAAGACGCCATCGAGCAAGATGACCGATTGGCCCGCGGCATCGTAGGTCACCGCCTCGCCTCTTCCGCGCGTGGCCGTATCATAGCCCGGGGCACTGACGCTCGTTCCGGCGCGCAACGCCGTGACCACGGGCGGCAGCGCGTCGACGCGGTTGCGCATCTGCGCCGAGGCGCGCGGCGCGCGCTCCGATTGGGCGACGATCCAGTCGTCGAGCCGCACGTGAAGGCACGCCACGCCGTCCTCCAGCAAGGCGCGGGCCACCGCCTGGGCCATGACGGTCTTGCCGGCCCGCGCGCGCCCGCACAAACCGACCAGCAAGGGCTTTCTCCCGCGCTCCAACGCTCGATCGATCTCGGCCAGGAGGGGGGCCGCGAGCGCGCGGTAGCCCAGGCCGAAGTCGATCGCCTCCGTTACGGTCTCGAACATCAAGTCCGGAACCGGCGGCGTGCCGGCTTCTCTGCGGTAGCGCTCGCGATCGCGGCAGCCATAGCCGGTGCGCACCCCATAGGCCCAGATTCCAATGCCGCGGGCGGCGCCGATGTCGCGCAAGCTGTCACCGATCAGCATCGAGCGCGAGCGGTCGATCGGCAGGTCGGCCAGCGCTTGGCGCAGCAACAGCGTCCCGGGCTTGCGGCATTCGCAACGTATCTTGAGCGCCGCGATCTCGCCCGGGATCCCTGATTCAGGGTGGTGTGGGCAGGCGTAAATGCGGTCGAGCACACCGCCCTCGTCGGCCAGCAGCGCTTCGAGGCGGCCCAGGATGCGGGCGAGGCCTTCAAAGCTCACCAATCCCTTCGCGACCTGCGGCCGGTTGGTAACCGCGACCGTGAGCAGCCCCGCTCTGCGCGCACGCGCGAGCGCAGCGCCGGCGCCAGGGATTATCCGCACGTCGTCGGGTGTCACCACGCCGGGATCGCCGGTTTCCTCGTTCAGCACACCGTCGCAATCGAGGAATATCGCAGGTCGCGCGTGCGCCGAGTCGGCGGCATCTGCTGCAGGACGCTCGCTCTCCGGCCCATCGGACGACGCCTGCGACATGAGGCGCTCGATCGAAGACCGGCTCAGGCAGCGGTGGCCCCGGTTGGCATCATCCCTTCGGGCACACGCAAGCCGCAGATGAAGTCGAGGATGGCGTGGCAGATCGTCAGATGCCCGATCTCCACGAAACCATAACGATCGGAGTTGATGTAGAAATTGAGGTCGCCCAGGCGGCGCAGAGGGTTGTCGGGCGTGAAGCCGCTGAAGGTCACGACCGCGCATTCGGCCGCGCGCGCCGCTTTCACCGCGTTGAGGATGTTGGCCGAGCGCCCCGAACTGCTGATCGCGATGAGGAGATCGTCGGGGCGCGCATAGAGCTCGATCTGCTTGGCGAAAATCCGATCATAACCGAGATCGTTGCCCAGGCAGGTCACCATCGAAACATCGTTGAGCGCCATGGCACGGACGTCGCCGTTCTTCGAATAGTCGGTCGCCATGTGGCTGGAAATGCCGGCGCTGCCGCCATTGCCGACGAAAATAAGCTTGTTGCCGGCGGCGTGCGCGCGACGCGCCTGCGCCATGACTTGGTTGACCGCCTCGGCCATGTCGAGCGTCTGGCCGGACGACGAGGTCACGGCCGCATCCACCAGATAGCCGGACAAAGCTGTGAAATAGCGGCGGACCTCCCGATTATCGACCCTGAAATCCGGCTTGGACATGGTTGAGTTCCCGCTATTGAATGCCCGTTATCGAATACCCGCACTTGCCGACGAATGGGCGTTCGTTGCCGACCCGGCAAAATGTCTAGGAACGGGGGTCCGCCCCGTCAACTCAATTTAGAGGAAACCGGGTGGCCGTGTCGAAACCATGTGTCGGCCAGTGGGCGGGATATCGCCAAATGCGTGCCTGACTTGCTAGAGAGACATGGGGTTGGCAGGACTCCCCCAGGCGGATGGCGATGACCGGCGGTGAGGACGGATTGCGATTTTGGAGCAGCGCCGGCGCGCTCATCGTCGCGGCCGTCTTGAGCATCGTCCTGATCGTCCTGCTGCGCCCGCTGCTGCAACGTTACGCATTGGCGCGACCAAACGCGCGATCCTCCCACCGCGAGCCGACACCGCAGGGCGGCGGTATTGCGGTGATCGCCGCGACCGTCATCGTCACCGTCGGGAGTAGCGGCCTGCTCGGCGAGGCGAGCTCGGCCGCCGCCGTCGAGGTCTTCACCGTCCTTGCCGCGACCGTCTTCATCGCTGTCGTAGGCGGCGTCGACGACTTGCGGCCGCTCCCGGTGGTGCCGCGACTTCTGCTGCAGACGCTCGCGGTCGCGGCGGTCATCGCGGCGATGCCGGGCGAGGCGCACATCGTACCGGAACTGCCGCCTTGGGCCGAACGTCTCTGCCTCCTCGTCGTCCTGGCCTGGTTCGTCAATCTGGTCAATTTCATGGACGGCATCGATTGGATGACGGTCGCGGAGGTCGTGCCGCTCACCGCCGCCGTGATCCTGCTGGGATGGATAGGAACATTCGCGCCGCCGTCGACGATCCTCGCGCTTGCCCTGCTCGGTGCGATGCTCGGCTTTGCGCCGTTCAACAAGCCGGTAGCCAAACTCTTTCTCGGCGACGTCGGCAGCCTGCCGATCGGCCTCCTGCTCGGCTGGCTGTTGCTGCAGCTGGCGCGGGACGGTCAGCCGGCGGCGGCACTGCTGTTGCCGCTCTACTACCTCGCCGATGCGAGCGTGACTCTCATTCGCCGGATCGCGGCGGGCGAGCCCTTTTGGCAAGCCCACCGCAGCCACTTCTATCAGCGCGCCGGCGACATGGGCTTCAGCGTTTCCGAGATCGTCGGACGGGTCTTCCTGACCAATCTCGCGCTGGGGGGACTTGCATTCGTCACCGTCGCGAAGCACGACGCATTCGTGATCACGGCGTCGCTCGCGGGCGGCGTCGCTTTGGTGGCCTGGCTGCTCGCGGGCTTCACCCGAAAGAAGCGTTGAGGCACTAGGCCGCTTGGCCGCCGAAATCCGGCACCGCGTCGCGCAGGACGCTGTAGATCACCGATCGATCCTCGCGGCGCAGGCCCTGCTCGAGCGCCGCCAGCCATCCGCGCATCGCCTCGAGCGGCGGGGAGACGGGCTTGGCCGCAACGATGCCGTCGATGCCGACCGGCGCGGTCGGCTCCTCGCGGGCGAACAAAATCTCCTGCAGGCGTTCGCCCGGCCGGATGCCGGTAAAGTTGATGTCGATGTCCCGTCCGGGCTCCAAGCCCGACAGGCGGATCATCCGCTCGGCGAGATCGACGATCTTCACCGGCTGGCCCATATTGAGCACGTAGACGGCGACGTCGGTCTGCTCGCTTGTGAGCGCATGGGCGGCCGCCGTGACGACGAGGTCGCAGGCCTCGCGGATGGTCATGAAATAGCGCACCATCTCGCGGTGCGTCACCGTCACCGGACCGCCAGCATCGATCTGCGCCTTGAACTTCGGAACCACCGAACCGTTCGATGCCAGCACATTGCCGAAGCGGACGGCGATCAGCCGGAACGCTCGGCGGCGCGCATCGGCTCGCCGCGCGAAGTCATTGTCGAGCGCCTGGCAATACATTTCCGCGAACCGTTTCGAGGCGCCCAGCACCGACACCGGCTCGATCGCCTTGTCGGTCGAAATCATCACCATCGCGGCCGCCCCCGCGGCCGCGGCGGCATCGGCCACATTGACCGAGCCGAATACATTGGTCTTGACACCTTCGTCCCAATCACGTTCGAGCAGCGGCACGTGCTTGAGGGCGGCCGCGTGGAACACGATCTCCGGCCGGAATTCGGAAGCCAGACGAAATATCCGATCGCGGTCGCGAACATCCGCCAGACGGCCCTCGATCGTCGCGCTCGACTGCTTGGTTGCGAGCACTTCCAAGATCGCGTGCAGTGCGGGCTCCGAGTTCTCGATCACGAGGACGCGCGCTGCGCCGAACGTGACGATGCGGCTGCAGATTTCGGCGCCGATCGATCCGCCGCCCCCGGTCACGATGATCGACTTGCCGCGCACGAAATTCTCCAGCCGGCGATAGTCGATTTTCACGCCCGGCCGCAGCAGCAGATCCTCGACATTGACGGGCGCCAGGCGCAGCGACTCGCCCTCTTCGTCGAGGGATGGCAGACGGCTCGTCGTCAAGCCGAGCCGGCGCGCCTTCATCAAGATCGTTTCGGGCCTCACGCCCGGCTCGAGCGCGGAAGGCGTGAAGACCACGCGCGAAACCGGTTGATCGCGGGCCGCGAGCTCGCCCACGACGCGCTCAAGGTCCTCGAGACCGCCGAGAACCGCGACGCCGCGCATCCACTGACCTTGATCCGCCGACGATGGCGAGAGGATGCCGACCGGCCAGATTTTCTTGACCGCGCTGCTCTCGATGGCGCGCAAGAGGCCTTCGGCGTCGGCAGCGCGGCCAAGGATCAGCGTCGCGGCCTGATCACTGGCCATCGCATGGTGGCGTGCGCGTGCGTAGCGAAAATACCGATAGGCGAGACGCGGCCCTCCGAGAAAGAACATCTGGAGGAACCAATAGAGCAGGATCGTGATCTTGCCGAAGAAGAACGCGCCGAGCACATTCGGCGCCAGCAGGATATAGTCGAGCACCAGCAGCGATACTGCCAGCACCGTCGCGGCCCGGAAAATGTTGGACAAGTCGGGCAGCGAGGCGAAGCGCCATTTGCCGCGATAGAGATGAAACCGCCAATAGACGATCCCGGCATAGACGAGGAAGCCGGGCAGCACCGTAAGCAGCGCGTTGATCCGATCGAGAAGGCCGGGCGTCTCGAAACGAATATAGAAGCTGGCGATGACCGCCGCCGCCGTGGCCACGAGGTCGTGCACCACGATGAGGAACTGGCGTGTGGTCAGCCTCGGTATCCTGATGGTCATATTCCCCCGACCGGATCGGCGGATCTGGCCCCATTCCTTACCGATGTTTGAGAACCGGCGCCACCCCCAAGCCTATCCGCGGGATGTCCCATATCGGGGCGCGGTTAAATTCAGCGCGCCTGCGGCGCGCTCGCCAACGCTTGGTCGACCGCCATGAGAACCTGGCGCGGCGACAGCTCGTCAAGGCAGCGGCTATAGCTGTCGATGCGGCGCTCGCAGCCCTCGTTCTGGCAGGGAAGGCATGGCAGCGGATTTTGCACGAGCCACACATTGCCGCGGCGCTGGATCGTGCCGGCCGCGTCCCACGGACGGCCGAGTCCCGCGCGCGGCCAAGGCCCGAAGCGACGAGGATCGGTTGGTCCATAAAGCGCGACCGTCATCGCACCGGTCGCGGCGGCGAGATGGGTGACCGAAGTATCCGGGCCGACATAGACCTTGGCGGACCCGATCATGTGAGCGAGCTCCGGCCAGGTGAGCACACCCTCGAGATGACGCGCGACGTGCGTGTCTGCGGCGCCCGTTTTCCAAACCTCATCGCAATAGCGCCGGTCCTCCGGGCCGGGGCCGCCGGTGGTGACGACGGGGAGGCCGCGTTCGCCGAGCGATGCCGCCAGCGCTCGCCAACCTTCGGCGCCCCAGCGCTTGTAACGAAACATCGGGCCGGCATGGATGACGGCATAGTCGCCCTTCGGCAAAAGATCTGTCCTGAGCGGGCCGGTTGGGCACACCAATTCACGGACCGCCTGTATCTTAAGCGCGGTGGTCAGCTGCAGCACTTCTTCGACACGATGCCGCGCCGCATCGACGGCAACCGGATAATCGAGCGCCATGCGTTTGAGCCAGGCCGTTCCTCCCGTTGGCGCAACCGGTCCGCCGCTCACGCGCCCGGCGATCCAGGCCAGCACGGTCGGTCGATCGCCGGACTGAGTCGATACCGCAAGGTCGTATTGCCGCCACAGCCTGCGCAAGAGCGCAAGCCTGCCTTCGCCGCCACGCGGCGAGGTGGTGATCACGCCGGCGAGATCGGGGTTGCCGGCGAGAATCCCTTCGGTGCCGGCAAAGACCAGGGCCTCGATGGCCGCGTCCGGGAACCCGCGCTTGAGGCTGCGTATCAGCGGCGTCGTCAGCAACACATCACCCAGCCGGCGCAGCGCGATGACCAGGATACGCATGCGCGGAGACTGCGCGATCATCTTGCGGTGCGACCGGCCACCGATCATAGGCACTGCCATCCGTTAAGTTCCGGAACTGGCGGCCAGCGCCGACAGTCCGGCGACCGCCTTGATGCGGTCGCTGCGGATCACCTCGTCAAGCTTCCAATCATTTGCGGGCAAGCGCGAGCGATCGTTCTCGGCATGCCAAAGATGCAGCACCGTGGTCGCAAACCGGCCGTCCTTGCGCCGCGCGCCGCTGCGCATGACGCGAATGATGAGGTCGGAATCTTCGCGACCCCAACCGCTGAAGGCGGCATCGAAGCCGTCGACCCGATCGAGATCGTTGCGACGGATCGCCAGATTGGTGCCGCGCGCGCTACGCCAGGCGCGACTGCCGAGCCGGCGCAGCGGTCCAAGCGGCAACGTCGACAGCGGCAGCAGGCGGTTGACCTCACCATTGCGCCACGCCGACATCCATGACGGAAGCAACCAGTGCTCCGGCTCGATGTGCTCGCGCAGGATGCGTGCCGTCACCTCGCGCGACAGCAGGACGCGGTTGCCGGCGACAAACCAGCCGGGTTCGGCGAGCCGTCGATGCGCCGCGACAAAACCCGGTCGCGGAATGCAGTCGCCGTCGAGAAAGACGCAAACCTCGCCCGCGCTTGCAAGGATTGCACGATTCCTGATCTCCGCCAGGCGAAAACCGCGATCCTCGTGCCTGACATGGAGGAGGCGGTGGCCGACGCGGGACGCCCACGCCTCCACGACCCGCGCAGTCGCCGGCCCCGAGCCGTCGTCCGCGACGATTGCTTCGAAACGCTTGTCGGTTTGCGCCGAGAGCCCGCGCAGCACGGCATCGAGCGCGTCCTCGCGATTGTAGGTCGCGACGATGACGGACACGAGCTCGGTCACGGCCATGCCTCCGATACCGTGAAAGACTTGGCCCCCGGCGGCCACCAGTTTGCCTCACCGCCGCACGGCAAGATCGGCCTGGGATCGGGATCGATCGACCGGCGGAACCGTTCCGGTCGCGCCGGGGCCAGCGAGACTGGCTTCGATGCGCTCGATCACGGCGTCGGCCGAAACTTCGCGCATGCAAGCATGGTCGTGCGGACAGCGGCGAAGCTCACGCAGGTAGCATGGCGCGCAGGGCAGATCCGCCTTGAGCGCCGCATCGGGACGCCGATAGGGCCCTATCCATAGCGGATCGGTCGGACCGAATATGCTGATGACCGGCCGGCCGAGCGCGACCGCAAGATGCATGGGCCCGGAATCATTGGTGACGCAGCCGGCGGAGCGCTGAACGAGCGCCGCCAGCTCGCTGAGCGTGGTTTGCCCGCAAAGGTCGATGACGCCCGGTGCCGCCGCGGCAACGTGGCCGCAAGCCTCCCGGTCGCGCCCCGACCCGATCAGCGCAACCGGCCAACCGCGTCGCAGCAAGTGGCGCGCTACTTCGGCAAAGCGCTCGCTCCTCCACTGCTTGGTCTCCCATTTGCTGGCCGGCGACAGCAACAGCAGCCGACTGTCCTCGCCAGCAATGCCGTGCTGGCGCAACAGCTGGGCGACCCGGGTTACGGCCGCGGGCGGGATCGGAAAAGAGAAGTCGGCCGGGCCGTCATCAAGCCCCAGAATCGGCCCCACGCTCAGGTAGCGGTCGACCGCATGGATATCGAGCGTCGGCACCGGGATGTGATGCGAATAGGCGAGCCACGATCCCTCGCGGGCGCCCCGCCAAGCATGCTTGCGGGCCTCGGCAGGAAGCTTGCGGTCGGACGCATCCCACACTTCAGCGCGCGGTCGGTCGAATCCGATCCGAACCGGCGCACCGGTGGCGAGCGTGAACAGCGCGGTACGGAACTGCCCGTGCAGGTCGATCACCAGATCGTAGCGCGCGGCCCGCAGCGCGGCGAGGAGCCGGGCGGCACCGGCGAGCGCCCTCCATCCGGGCCACCACGGCGTCTCCCAATGCTGGCGCACGAACAGCACGACGTTGGTGATCGCGGGATGGTGGCCGACGAGCTCCGCAATCGCCGGCGTCAGCAGCCAATCAATCCGCGCCTGCGGATAGCGACGGCGCAGCTTGTTGAGGAACGGAATTGTGTGCACGACATCGCCGACTGCCGAAAGTTTGATCAGCAGAATCCTGCGAAATTCGCGGGTTCGAAGGGAGTCCAAGCGCAAACGGGTCCTGTCGGATCGGCAACGGCGGAAGCCGCCACACTGCCGCGTTGTATCTGCTCTCCCGAACAAAGAGAAGTCCGGATACCGGTCCGCGGCGCGCGATCAGTCAGGCCGGCGTCCGGCGAGCCACGCCTTCATGTAGCGATAGTAGCTGCCCTCGGCATTGGCGACCGCGAGCAGGAACCCCTCGGCGCCATCGAGAAATCCGGCGCGCAGCACATAGGCGCGCAAGAACGACGCCAGGCCGTGGAAGATGCCGGTCATGAACGACACGCGGCGGCCGGACAAGACGATAGCCTCCGCGCTCGCGGTGGAATAACGGTCGACGCGCGACAAGGCATCCTCCAGCTTCAATACCGGATGATGAATCAAGGGCGGCGACAGCCGCGCCAGCCGCCCCTCGCAAATCACGCGCTCGTGGACGAGCACGTCCGTGAAGCGCCCGCATTGGCGTCGGAACAGCCGCAGCACATAATCCGGATACCAACCATTGTGCCGCATGGGCCGGCCGCAGAAGGTCGAGAGTCGCGGAAACTCGTACCCATCGGCGGTGTCTTGATCGATCGCCGCCGCTATGGCGGCCGCGAGATCAGGCGGCACCCGCTCATCGGCATCGATCGAGAGTACCCAGTCACCGGTCGCGAGCGAAAGCGCGAAGTTCTTCTGCGCCCCGAAGCCCCGCCAGACGTGGGCTACGACCTTCGCGCCCTTCTCGAGGGCGATCGCGCAGGTGTCGTCGTCGCTGCCGCCATCGACCACGATACGCTCGTCGCAGAAGGTGAGCACGTCGAGACACGCGCCGATATTGCGGGCCTCGTTCTTGGTGATGATGATCGCGCTCAGTCGCGGCACCCGCAGCTCCAGCATGGACAAGCGGGCGGCGCGCCTTGGGCGCGGCCCCGGTGAACGATCTTTGCCGGCGCGCGGAGCCTCGATCTCCCGCCAGCGCCGGCTACTTCGCCGGCTCGTGCTTTTCTTTCGCAGGCTTTGTCTTCGGCGGCTTGTCGGGCGCGGGCTTCGCGGGCGCGGAGCGACGCACCAGCGCGGTGGTCGAATGGCCCGGCACCAGATCGATCAGGATCGTTTCCCCGCCGGCCGCTTCCACCACCTCGTGACCGACCACATCCTCGCGCCGATAGTCGCCGCCCTTCACCAGCACTTGCGGGCGCACGCGCTCGATCAGCTTGAGCGGCGTGTCCTCGGCAAAAGCCACGACCAGATCGACCGCTTCGAGCGCCGCCAGGACTTCGGCGCGCGAGTGCACGTCTTGCAGCGGGCGGCTTTCGCCCTTCAGGCGCCGCACCGAGGCATCGTCGTTGAGGCCCACCACCAGCCGATCGCAGGCCGCGCGCGCGCTGGCCAGGAGCTTGACGTGTCCGCGATGCAGCAGGTCGAAACAGCCATTGGTGAATCCGACGCGCAATCCGCGCCGGCGCCATTCATGCAGGCGCTCATCGAGCACCGACCAGTCGAATATGATCTTCTCCTCGGCCGCGAGCGACGCCGCCGGCAGCAGCCGCGAACGCAGCTCCGCCACCGACAGTGTTGCGGTGCCGCGCTTGCCGACCACGACCGCGGCAGCCGCATTGGCGGCCCGCACCGCGGGCTCGAATTCCTTGTCCGTCGCCAGCATGGCGGCGAGCACCGCGACCACGGTGTCGCCGGCGCCCGACACGTCGCGCACCTTGACCGCATAAGCCGGGACATGCGTCGGCGCGCCGCCGGCCGGCGCGAAGGTCATGCCCTCCTCGCTGCGCGTCACCAGCACGGCTTCGCTCTCGACAATGCGGTTGATCTCGGCGGCGGCGGCAGCGATCTCGGCGTCGGTCACCGCCGTGCGCCGGGCGGCCTCGGCGAGCTCGTGGCGGTTCGGCGTGATCAAGGTCGCGCCGCGATAGATTGAAAAGTCCTTCCCCTTGGGATCCACGATGACGGGCTTGCCGAGCTTGCGCGCCGCGTCGATCAAGGTTCTGATCACCCGCGGGGTGAGGACGCCCTTGGCGTAATCGGACAGGACAATGCTGGCCACGTCGGGCAGCACCGCCAACGCCCGATCGATGACGGCCTTTTCGATCTTGGGCTCGATGGTCTTGGCCAGCTCCCAATCGGCGCGCAGCAGATGGGTCGAATAGTGTTCGGAGACGAAACGAACCTTGCGCGTGGTCGGGCGCGTGGTATCGACCACGAGATGCGGCTCGATCAGCGGCTCGGCGGCCAGCGCCCGCATCACTTTCTGGCTGGAATCATCCTCGCCGACGACGCCGACGAAAATACAGCGGACCCCCAGCGACGCGAGGTTGCGCGCCACGTTGCCGCCGCCGCCGATGACCAGCTCGCTGCGCGTCACCGCCAGTACCAGTGCCGGTGCCTCGGGCGAGATGCGCGAAACCTCGCCGTAGACGAAGTCGTCCAGCATCAGATCGCCGATGCAAAGCACCGCCGCCTGATTGAGCCGCGCCAGTTGCTGATCGATACTATGCATCGCCGGTGCCGATACCCGATCCGTCAACGGTAACGATCCGCATGGTCGAGGAACTGAGTGACATAGCGCCCGACCGATTCTTCGAGCGGCGTGAAGTCAGCACTGTAGCCGGCTCGGCGCAGGTTCTCCACATCGCCCTGCGTGAAGTACTGATATTTATCGCGAACCGCCGCAGGCATATCGATATATTCGATGTTGGGCGCGCTGCCGAGTGCCCCGAACATGGCCGACACAAGGTCGCGGAAGCTGCGCGCCCGTCCGGTGCCGACATTGAAAATACCCGACACCGCCGGCCGATCGATCAGCCAACGCAGCACCGCGACGGCGTCGTCCACATAGATGAAGTCACGCCGCTGCTCGCCGTCCGCAATGCCGTCGCGATGCGACTTGAACAGCCGGATGGCGCGGCCGCCCCTGGCATCGTCGAACCGCTTGGCGATGAGGCTCATCATCTCGCCTTTGTGGTACTCGTTTGGGCCGAACACATTGAAGAACTTGAGACCCACCCATTGCGGAGGCAGAGGCAGTTTCCGAGCTTGCCGATCGGCGACAAGTTGATCAAAAAGATGCTTGCTCCAGCCATAGAGATTCAATGGCCTCAGGCGTTGGAGGTTTGCCAC
>DATDGG010000455.1:0-3948 GCA_036522235.1 Xanthobacteraceae bacterium | reverse complement strand
AATGCCCGCCGACGGCATGATCGCTGCCCTTCGCCTTGGCACTTCGGCACGTCCCATCGGCAGCTCTAACAGGAAATCTACGCCACCGTGCCGTGTAACGGAAGCGGGCCGAACGCCAAGGCGGAGGTTTGGAGACCAACTCCAGCTTCAGGTGCCGAACAGCTGCTTCAGGGTCCTGGTCGTGGTGGCGATCGACTCGGCGTTGGCGCGCTCCTCGGCGGGGTTCTTAGGATTCGAGAAGCCGTGGCCGGTGCCGCTGTAGAGCTCAAACTCGAACGGCACCTTGGCGGCCTTCAGGTCCTGAATCACGCCGGTGACCGTCGTGGCGAACGGATAGCCCTCGTCGTCGGCGCCATGCAGGATCAGCCACATGCCCTTGACGGTCTTCGCCCAGTTCGGATCGCGATCGCGGAACGAGCCGTGGATCGCCACGTTGGCGACCAGCGGCGCCCCGGTCGAGCCGAACTCGACCCCGACCGCGCCGCCGAAGCAATAGCCGATGAGCGCGATCTTGGAGGCCTCGACCATCTGGTTCTTGATGAGCGTATCGAAGCCGGCCTGGGTGCGGGCGCGCATCAGGGCGTGGTTCTTGGTGTAGATGTCGGTCTGCGCCTGCATTTCGGGAACGTCCTTCGGCAATACGCCCTGGCCGTAACCGTAAATGTCGGCCGCGAACGACACATAGCCGAGCCCCGCCCACATCTCGGCGTGCTTGAGGGTGGTCGGCGTCATGCCGGCGCGATCATGGACCATGAAAATGGCCGGGCGCTTGCCGGCGATCTTGTCGTCATAGGCCATATAGGCCTTGAGCTTGGTATCGCCGTGGCTGTACTCGACCCACTGGGTCTTCATCTCGGCCTGCGCCGGGAAAGCGGCGAGCGTGACGGCGGCGGCGAGCGCAGCCGGAAGCATGCGGAGCATCGTCATTGAACCCTCCCTATTGGCGTGCATTTTAGGAAAGTCTTGCGCAGCCCGGAGGCAAAGTCCAGATACTCGCCATCGAAACGCTGGCGCCTCCCGGGCGCGCGCCCGACGCGGCCGCAGCGCAGCGTGGATGTCGCGTAGCCGATCACCCGCACAATCCCGCCCTTCCTTTTACGTCTTATTTTTCAATTTTCTGTACGCTGATCAGACCTGTCTCTGATTGGATCTTAGTTCTTCGCGAAGAATTAACCAAACACGAGCCACCCATGCTGACCGTCTACAATTGCATCATGACCGCGCATGATCTGCGGCTGGTGGGTCTTGCCGCGGTGATCTGCACGTTGGCGTCGTTCACGGCGATCAGCCTGCTGCATCACGTCGGCCGCTCGAGCGGCTACATGCGCCTCATCTGGCTCGCGGTTTCGGCGACCTCGACCGGGTCGGGTATCTGGGCGACGCATTTCATCGCCATGCTGGCGTTCGAGCCGGGGCTGCCGACCGCCTACAATATCGAGCTGACCGTCTTCTCGCTGATTGCCGCAATCTTCCTGACCGGCACCGGCCTCGCGGTTGCCGTGATGGCGGACTGGCGGGCGGGCGCCTGGCTCGGCGGCGCCATGGTGGGCGGCGGCATCGCCGCCATGCATTACACCGGCATGGCCGCGTTCGAGATTCAGGGACGGATCGAATGGGACGCGATCCTGGTGCTGGTATCGATCGCCTTGGGCGGGCTGATCGGGGCATTCGCGCTGCCGGTCGGGCTGCGCGGCGACGCGCTGAAATGGAAAGTCCTCGGCGCCTTGCTGTTGACGGTCGCGATCTGCAGCCACCATTTCACCGCGATGGGCGCCGCCTCGATCGTTCCCGATCCGACGATTGCGTTTTCCGCAACCGCGCTGCCGTCAGGCTGGCTCGCGATCGCGGTCGCGCTCGCGAGCTTCATCATCATCGTCCTGGCGCTCACCGGCGTCGCCATCGAGATGCGCGGCCGGCGGCGGGCGGAGCTCGAGTTCGACCGGATGCGGGGCCTCGCCAACGCCGCCGTCGAAGGGTTGCTGGTCTGCGACGGCGAAGCGATCGTCACCGTCAACAACAGCTTCGCCGACCTGGTCGGAGCGCCGGCGCAAGGCTTGACCGGGGCGAAGCTCGCGCAATGCTTTCCCGACGAAGGCACGCGCCTGAAGCTGTTCGAGCGGCCCGATCAGCCGGTCGAGGGCGAGCTGCAGCATGCCGACGGCGCAATGATACCGGTCGAATTGATCCTGCGCCCGGTCGATTACGGTGGGAAACCGCACCACGTCATCGCGGTCCGCGACCTGCGGGCGCGCAAGCAGGCGGAGCAGCATATCCGCTTTCTGGCGCATCACGATTCGCTCACCGGCATTCCCAATCGCGGCACCTTCAACAACCGGCTGGATCATGAGATCGAGGCGGCCTTGCAGACGGGTCGGCGGCTCGCCGTCCTGTGCCTCGACCTCGACCGATTCAAGGAGGTCAACGATCTGTTCGGGCACGCCGCCGGCGACGCCGCCCTGCAGGCCGTCGCCAAGCGAATTGCCGGCGTGCTGGACGAAGGCCAGGTGCTGGCGCGGCTGAGCGGCGACGAGTTCGCCGTCATGGTGCCGGGCCTCTCCCATCCGACGGTCGCCGGGCGCGTCGCCGAGAACATTCTGCAAGTTCTGCGCACCGCCAAGGAGGACGCGGACACCGAGGCGCCGATCGGCACCAGCATCGGGATTGCCATATGTCCCGACGACGCCACCGACCGGCACGCGCTGCTCTCCCACGCCGATACCGCGCTCTATCGCGCCAAGAACGAGGGCCGCGGCACCTATCGCTTCTTCGAGGCCTCGATGGGCGCCGCGGTCCGCGATCGCCGCCTGCTGGAGCACGACCTGCGCAACGCCATCTCCCGCGGAGAGCTGCGGCTGGTCTACCAGCCGCAGAAGGACATCCGTGACGGCAAGGTCATCGGCTTCGAGGCGTTGCTGCGCTGGAAGCACGCGACGCGGGGCGACATTTCGCCGGCCGAGTTCATCCCGATTGCGGAAGAAAGCGGCATCATCCTCCAGATCGGCGAGTGGGTGCTGCGGACGGCGTGCAGCGAGGCGGCGACCTGGACGCAAGCCTTGACCGTCGCGGTCAACGTCTCGGCTGTGCAAATCCACAACGCCAATTTCGCCCACGTGGTGCACGAGATCCTGTTCGAGACCGGGCTCAACCCCGCCCGGCTGGAGCTCGAGGTCACCGAGACCGCGCTGGTGCGCGACCTCAATCGCGCGCTGGCGACGCTGCGCCGGATCAAGGTCCTGGGCGTCCGCATCGCCATGGACGACTTCGGTACCGGATATTCGTCGCTCTCGAACCTGCGCGCCTTCCCGTTCGACAAGATCAAGATCGACCGCTCGTTCGTCAGCGAGCTCGGCAAGGAAAACGATTGCGTCGCCATCATCCGCGCGGTGACGCGGCTTGGCTCGAGCCTGGGCATGACCACCACCGCCGAAGGCGTCGAGACCGAGCAGCAGCTCGAGATCCTGCGCGCCGAAGGCTGCGTCCAGGTCCAGGGCTATCTGTTCAGCCGGCCGAAGCCGCTCAAGGAAATCCCCACCATGCTGCGCGAGCTACGGCCGCGCATTCGCGCCGCGTAGGCAGGGCTCCGCCCAACCGCGATTCCGCGAGCATCCTCGTCCCGGAAATGCTGTGACGCTTCAACTCACTAGCATTGCCGCGCCGCCGCGGCGCCCTATATGTCGTTGTATTCTCTTGCCCTCTGGCAATATCGGCCCCGCGAGGGCAAACTGCGCCTTTGGAGACCGGAATGGCGCTGCGCGACGTCAAGCTCGACGATAAATACGACCTCGGCCAGCGCCGCGTGTTCGTGACCGGCTTCCAGGCCCTGGTCCGGCTCTGCCTGATGCAGAAGGAGCTCGACCGCCGCAACGGGCTCAATACCGCGGGCTTCGTCACCGGTTATCGCGGCTCCCCGCTCGGCGGGCTCGACAGCCAATTCCTGCGCGCCAAATC
>DATDGG010000454.1:0-10094 GCA_036522235.1 Xanthobacteraceae bacterium | reverse complement strand
GACATCGTGCTCAACATCAAGGACATTGCCATCCGCATGCAGGGCGAAGGCCCCAAGCGCATGGTGGTGAAGAAGCAGGGGCCGGGCACGGTCACCGCCGGCGACATTCAGACCGTCGGCGACATCGTCGTGCTCAATCCCGATCTCGTCCTGTGCACGCTGGACGAGGGCGCCGAGATCCGCATGGAGTTCACCGTCAATACCGGCAAGGGCTACGTGCCGACCGAGCGCAACCGTCCGGAGGACGCGCCCATCGGGCTCATTCCGGTCGACAGCCTCTATTCGCCGGTGCGCAAGGTCTCCTACAAGGTCGAGAACACCCGCGAGGGCCAGATCCTCGACTATGACAAGCTCACCTTGACGATCGAGACCAACGGCGCGGTCACGCCCGACGATGCGCTCGCCTATGCGGCGCGCATCCTGCAGGACCAGCTCAACGTGTTCGTCAATTTCGAGGAGCCGCGCAAGGAGCAGGTGGCGGAGGTCATTCCCGACCTCGCCTTCAACCCGGCCTTCCTCAAGAAGGTGGACGAGCTCGAGCTTTCGGTGCGCTCGGCCAATTGTCTCAAGAACGACAACATCGTCTATATCGGCGACCTGGTGCAGAAATCAGAAGCCGAGATGCTGCGCACGCCGAATTTCGGGCGCAAATCGCTCAACGAGATCAAGGAAGTGCTGGCCCAGATGGGGCTTCATCTCGGCATGGAAGTGCCGGGCTGGCCGCCGGAAAACATCGAGGAGCTGGCCAAGCGCTTCGAGGATCATTACTGAGCAGGATTTCAGGCATCGGTGGCCGGGTATCAGCCGCGTTCTGACACCCGCTCCCTGATATCTGACCCCTGTCTCCCAAGGAGACGTAAATGCGTCACGGCAAGGTCCACCGGAAGTTCAACCGCACGTCCGAGCATCGCCGCGCCATGTTTGCCAACATGGCCGCGGCGCTGATCAAGCACGAGCAGATCGTCACCACTCTGCCCAAGGCCAAGGATCTGCGTCCGGTGGTCGAGAAGCTCATCACCCTGGGCAAGCGCGGCGACCTGCATGCGCGCCGGCAGGCGGTCGCCAAAATCCGCGACATCGCCATGGTCAAGAAGCTGTTCGAGGTACTGGGGCCCCGCTACAAGGAGCGCAACGGCGGCTATACCCGCGTGCTCAAGGCGGGCTTTCGCTACGGCGATTCCGCCCCGGTCGCCGTGATCGAGCTGGTGGATCGCGACGAGGCCGCCAAGGGCCTCGATTCCGGGCCGAAGGCCGAAAAGAGCGCCGAGCAGGAAGCCCCCGCGGCGGCGTAGATATCAGATGACAGACGCCAGATGACGGATATTCTCTGGCCTGATCTCTGACATTCGGCATCTGCCATCCGGTCGAGGACTAGCCCATGCCGTCGTACCACCATTCGTCCGCCGCCCCCGCTATCGCGCTCCTGCTGCTGCCCGCATTCCTGTCCTCGTTGCTCTCCTCGGCCACCGCCCAGGATCGGCGCGTGCCGACCTCGCTCAACGAGATCCGGCTCTCCTATGCGCCCGTCGTCCAGCGGGCGGCGCCGACCGTCGTCAACGTCTATGCGGCCAAGACCGTGGCGGTGCCGAATCCGCTGTTCGACGATCCGATCTTTCGCCGCTTCTTCGGCGCGCCCGGCGGCGAGCAGGTGCAACGCTCGCTCGGCTCCGGCGTGCTGGTGGACGCGAGCGGCCTCGTGGTCACCAACAATCACGTCATCGAAGGCGCCGACCAGGTGAAGGTCTCGCTCTCCGACAAGCGCGAGTTCGAGGCCGAGATGGTGCTCAAGGATTCGCGCTCGGACCTCGCCGTGCTCCACCTCAAGGGCCAAGGCGAAAAGTTCCCCGCCATCGAGTTCAGCGATTCCGATGCGCTGCAGGTCGGCGACGTGGTGCTCGCCATCGGCAACCCCTTCGCGGTCGGCCAGACCGTGACCCATGGCATCGTCTCGGCGGTGGCGCGCACCCAGGTCGGCATTTCCGACTATCAGTTCTTCATCCAGACCGACGCCGCCATCAATCCGGGCAATTCCGGCGGCGCGCTGGTCGACCTGTCCGGCCGGCTGGTCGGCATCAACACCGCGATCTTCTCGCGCTCCGGCGGCTCGCAGGGCATCGGCTTCGCCATCCCGGCGAACATGGTCAAGGTGGTGGTCGCCTCCGCCAAGGGCGGTGGCAGCGCGGTCAAGCGGCCGTGGCTCGGCGCGCACCTGCAGGCGGTCACGCCCGAAATCGCCGAAGGCCTCGGATTGAAGCGCCCCGCCGGCGCGCTGGTCGCGAACCTCACCGCCGGCAGCCCGGCGGCGCGCGGCGGCCTCAAGTCGAGCGACCTCATCACCTCCATCGACGGGCAGGCGGTCGACGATCCCAACGCCTTCGACTATCGCTTCGCCACCAAATCGCTCGGCGGCAGCGCCCATCTCGGCATCGTCCGCGGCGGCAAGGAGATGGCGGTGACGGTCGCGCTCGAGCCGCTGCCGGATACGCCCCACGACGAGCTGGTCATTGCGACCCGCTCGCCGTTTCAGGGCGCCAAGGTCTCCAACCTGTCGCCGGCGCTGGCCGACGATCTGCGGCTCGATCCCTCGACCGACGGCGTGGTCATCACCGACGTGAGCGAGGGTTCGGCCGCGCAGAGCCTCGGCTTCCACCGCGGCGACCTGGTGCTTTCGGTCAACAACCAGAAAATCGCCAAGACCCGCGATCTCGAGCGTGCCACCAGCCAGCCGAACCGGGTCTGGCGCATCACCATCATGCGCGGGGGCCAGCAGATGTCCGTGGTTCTGAGCGGATGAGCCCGCGGGCGAAGCGCGGCGGGGCGAACCTGTTCACGGCTGCCGGCCTCGAACAGAGCGCGCCGCGCCCGCTCGCCGACAAATTGCGGCCGACCAGGCTCGCCGAGGTGGTCGGCCAGGATCATCTGCTCGGCCCCGACGGTGCGCTCACCCGCATGCTCGGCGCCCGCCGGCCCGGCTCGCTGGTATTCTGGGGGCCGCCGGGCACCGGCAAGACCACGGTGGCGCGGCTGTTGGCTGAGGCGACCGATCTGCACTTCGTGCAGATTTCGGCTATTTTCTCCGGCGTCGCCGATCTCAAGAAGGTGTTCGACGAGGCGCGCGCGGGGCGCGAGAGCGGACTCGGGACGCTGCTGTTCGTCGACGAGATCCACCGCTTCAACCGCGCCCAGCAGGATTCGTTCCTGCCGGTGATGGAGGACGGCACCATCGTGCTCGTCGGCGCCACCACCGAAAATCCCTCCTTCGAGCTCAACGCGCCGCTGCTCTCGCGCGCCCGCGTGCTGGTGTTCCGGCCGCTCGATGCCGGCGCGATCGAGCAGCTGTTGAGCCGCGCCGAAGCGATCGAAGGCAAGGCGCTGCCGCTCGACGGCGAGGCGCGCGCCTCCTTGATCCGCATGGCCGACGGCGACGGCCGCGCGGCGCTCACGCTTGCCGAGGAGGTCTGGCGCGCGGCGCGCCCCGGTGAAGCCTTCGACGCCGCCAAATTGCAGGAGGTGGTGCAGCGCCGCGCGCCGATCTACGACAAGCAGCAGGACAGCCACCACAACCTGATCTCGGCGCTGCATAAATCCGTGCGCGGTTCCGATCCCGATGCCGCGCTCTATTATCTCTGCCGCATGCTGGATGCCGGCGAAGACCCGCTCTATGTCGCGCGCCGCGTCGTGCGCATGGCGATCGAGGATGTCGGGCTCGCCGATCCGCAGGCGCTGGTGGTGGCGAACGCCGCCAAGGACGCCTACGATTTCCTGGGCTCGCCGGAAGGCGAGCTCGCGATCGCGCAGGCCGTGATCTATATCGCGACCGCGCCCAAATCGAACGCCGCCTATCTGGCCTATGGGGCGGCGATGCGCACCGCGCAGGAAGCAGGCTCGCTGCTGCCGCCCAAGCACATTCTCAATGCCCCGACCAAGCTGATGAAGTCGGAAGGCTATGGCGACAGCTACGAGTACGACCACGACGCGGCTGAGGCGTTCTCCGGCCAGGACTATTTCCCCGAGGCGCTCGGTCGCCGGCAATTCTACGATCCGCCCGAGCGCGGCTTCGAGCGGGAAATCCGCAAGCGGCTCGACTATTGGGCCAAGTTGCGCAAAGAGCGAAGCGAATGATCGATCTCGATGCCTATTTTCGCAGGATCGGCTTTGCCGGAAGCGCCGCCCCCGACCGCGACACGCTCGACGCCATCCTTCGGCTTCACCCGCAGGCAATTGCGTTCGAGAATCTCGATCCGCTGCTCAAGGTGCCGGTGCGGCTCGATGCAGCCTCGCTCGAAAGCAAGCTCGTGCGTTGCGCGCGCGGCGGTTATTGCTACGAGCAGAATCTGCTCTTGATGCATGTGCTGCGAGCGCTTGGATTTGTGGTTCGCGGTCTCGGGGCCCGCGTCCTTTGGGGCGTCGCGGAGGGCGTGATCACGGCGCGCGCGCATATGCTGCTGTGCGTCGATCTCGAAGACACATGCTACATCGCCGATGTGGGATTCGGCGGCTCGACGCCCACGGCGCCGATCCGTCTCGACCACGACGGCGAGCAGCCGACCGCGCATGAGCCGTTCAGGGTCGTTCGGGCCGGGGGCGACTTCGTGCTGCAGGCCGCAGTCGGCGGGTCGTGGCAATCGCTCTATCGCTTCGATCTGCAGGAGCAATTTCAGGCCGACTACGAGGTCGTCAACTGGTACCAGAGCACAAACCCGAATTCGTTCTTCGCCACCAACTTGATGGCCGCGCGGGCGCTCCCGGGCCGCCGCTACGGGCTGCGCAACAACGAGCTTTCGGTGCACCACCAGGGCGGACCGAGCGAGCGGCGGGTCTTGCGCACGGCGAGCGAGCTGCGCGATACGCTCGGCGGCACGTTCGGTCTGACGCTTGCGGGGGCCTCCGGTCTCGAGGCGTTGCTGGCGCGGCTGACTGCGGTCGCGGCATGAGCGCGACCGGAGCCAAAGCGTCCGCCGACGGCGGGGCAGGGGCCGGCGTCCAGACCGTGGCGGTGACGGCGGACGAATCCGGCATGCGGGTCGATCGATTCTTGGAAGCGCGCTTTCCCGGGCTTTCGTTCTCCCATATCCAGCGCATCATCCGCAAAGGCGAGCTGCGCGTGAATGGCCGCCGCGCGCAGCCCAAGGACCGGTTGCAGGCCGGGCAGGCGGTGCGCATCCCGCCGTTGCGGCTCGATGAGCCGCGGCCGCGCTCGCCCGAGCGCGCGGCCGACGACGAGACCCGTGAATTTCTGCGCTCGATCACGCTGCACGAGGACGACGACGTCCTGGTTCTCAACAAGCCGATGGGGCTCGCGGTGCAGGGCGGTTCCGGGACCACGCGCCACCTCGACCTCATGCTGGAGGTGATGCGCGATCCCAAGGGTCAGCGGCCGCGCCTGGTGCACCGGCTCGACAAGGATACCGCCGGCTGCCTGCTGGTCGCCAAGACGCGATTTGCCGCCGCGGCGCTCGCCAAGACCTTTCGCAGCCGCGCCGCCCGCAAGATCTACTGGGCGCTGGTCCCCGGCGTGCCCAAGCCGCGGCAGGGGCGCATCTCGACCTATCTCGCCAAGGAAGAGCGCGAGGACGAGAGCCTCATGCGCATCGCCCGCCATGGCGAGGAGGGCGCGAGCCACGCGGTGACCTATTACGCGGTGGTCGACACCGCGGCGCGCGAGCTCGCCTGGCTGTCGCTCAAGCCGGTCACCGGCCGCACCCACCAATTGCGCGCCCACATGGACCATATCGGCCATCCGATCGTGGGCGATCCGAAATATTTCTCCAAGGAGAACTGGCAGCTGCCGGGCGGCATGCAGAACCGCCTGCATCTCCTCGCCCGCCGCATCGTGGCCCCGCACCCGCGCGGCGGCACCATCGACGCCACCGCGCCGCTCCCGCCGCATATGCAGCAGTCCTGGAACCTGTTGGGCTTCGATGCCGGGCGATACGACCCGATCCTCGATGCGCCGGAGGGATAGAAAACCTCCCTCGCTCGCCGTGTCCGGGTGGCTTAGTCAGTCAGTCCGTCAATCGGGAGAGTCGAGACATGCCATCCGTTTTCCTGGGACGAAATGGCTTCACGCGCGTTCGCGTTGGCCTCACCGTATGTTTCGGTCTCATGTATTGCGGTCTTGTGGCCTGGCCCACGAGCGCTCTCGCCCAAGCCGCGCTGTCGACCGCTCTGTATCCCGTCGGGATGACACAGGTGGAATTTGTCGACCCGGCTGACAGACCTCTGAACTTCATACTGATCTATCCGGCCACCCCGGATAGCGCCGCCGCTCCTTTCAAGATGTTCTTCTCCACCAATTTACACCTGTACAAGGATGCGCCGATCGTGGCCGATGGGCTGAAGCGCCCGCTGGTCATGTTCTCGCACGGGGCAGGCGGCAATGGCTCGGTCTATGCCTGGTTCGGCGAATACCTCGCCTCCCACGGCTATCTCGTTGCCATGATCTATCACTATCGAGCCAATACATATGATTCGAGTGCCCTCTACGTGCGCAACCGGCTCTGGCAGCGGCCTCGCGATATCAGCCTGGACATCTCCTACCTGCTCCAGGACAAGGTTTGGGGGCCGCACATCGACCCGAGTCGGATTGGCGTGGCGGGGCATTCGCAGGGGGGATTTGCCTCCATCTGGATCGGCGGTGCCAAGATCAATCCAGACCTGTTTCTCGAATACCAGCGCGGATGGAAGAACAACCAGATGGTGCCGGCGTATCTGCGCGAGCAAATGCGCCTCTATGCGGACCCCGCGCGTGACGTGCGCGACGATCGGGTGAAAGCAGTCTTTGCGATGGCTCCCGGCGACATTCAGGGGTTCGGCATGGACGAGGCCGGGCTTCGGCAAATGACGATCCCGGCCTATATCATTGTCGGAGCCAGTGACTCCACAACGCCGCCCAAGGAAAACGCGGAGTTTGCAGCGAAGCATATCCAGCATGCCCAGCTCGACGTGCTGCCCGGTCAAGTCAACCATGAGATCTTCACCAACGAGTGCGACCAGGCGGGTCGGGATAATTATCGCGAGGCCTGCATCGATGCCCCCGCCGTGGATCGGGCCAAGCTGCACGAGTACATCGGGAACACCGCGCTTAAGTTCTTCGATGCGAATTTGGGTGTGCAGCGATAGAGTTGGTGGAGGCCGTGAGTGGGTAAAAAGGGAGTCACCGGCCACGCGTCATCCGTACGCTCTTGACGAATCGGACGCGCTCGGGCTATTCGGGAAATTGAAACTGGTGATTTGCGCCCGGCCGGGATTCCGCGCCGGGTTTTTTATTCGCATCGCGATCTTGACCGAGATTCCGCCGGCGCAGGACGCTCCTCGAGCCGTGCGCCGCCCGCATGGCTCCCGTACTCTTCCTGACCGAATTCATTGTTTCGGGATTGTATTATCAATGGGCGCGCCCGTTGGAGCCATGCATTTTCGTGTGGTTGCTTGCCATGCGACGAAGCGTCCGCGAGAGCTGGAGCTGCCGCCGCAGGTGCGCTTCACCGCAGGCTGGCGTTGATCTTCTCGAGCATGGCCGCGCCCGGGCACAGGTCCTTCTCGGCGAGCGAGTTGAGCGGCGCGTCGACGGTATTGAAATTGTGGTGCAGGTCCTCGGGCGCGCTGTCGACATAGAGCAGGCCGGTGACGATCTGGCCCTTGGCGGCGTGCATTTGCAGGAAGCTCATGGCGCCGAGGCGGTCGTGGGCGTCGTAGTCGGCGGCGATCTTCTTGAGCGCCAGCTTGGAGCCGTCGTGCTGCTCGACCACCTCGACCGAGCCCGGCTCGTAGGTCACCGTGATGGGCGCCCGGCCGGTGATGAAATCGAGCCGGTTGACCGCCTCGTTGTGCTCGCGCACATAGTCGAAGCTCTTGGTCGAGCCGGCGTGATTGTTGAAGGCGACGCAGGGCGAGATGATGTCAATGAAGGCTGCGCCTTCGTGCTCGATCGCCGCCTTGATCAGGGGCACGAGCTGCTCCTTGTCGCCGGAGAACGAGCGCGCCACCAAGCTTGCGCCGAGCTGCAGCGCCATGGCGGCGAGATCGATGGCGTTGTCGGGGTTGGCGAGCCCGCGCTTGGATTTCGAGCCGCGGTCGGCGGTCGCTGAGAACTGGCCCTTGGTCAGGCCGTAGACCCCGTTGTTCTCCACGATATAGGTCATGTTCACGCCGCGGCGCAGCGCATGGGCGAACTGGCCGAGCCCGATCGAGGCCGAGTCGCCGTCGCCGGAGACGCCGAGATAGATCAGGTCGCGGTTGGCCAAATTCGCGCCGGTCAGCACCGAGGGCATGCGGCCGTGCACCGAATTGAAGCCATGTGAATTGCCGAGGAAGTAGGTCGGCGTCTTCGACGAGCAGCCGATGCCGGAGAGCTTGGCCACCCGGTGCGGCGCGATGTCGAGCTCGAAGCAGGCCTCGATGATGGCGCCCGAGATCGAGTCGTGGCCGCAGCCGGCGCACAAGGTCGAGATCGAGCCTTCGTAGTCGCGATGGGTGTAGCCGAGCGCGTTCTTGGGCAGCGCCGGATGATGGAATTTGGGCTTGACGATATAGGTCATGACACCACCTTGCGCAGCGGCGTCACCTTGAGGGCGTCGAGCGCGTCGCCGATTTCGCGGGCGATGAAGCGCGCCGTCACCGGCGTGCCGTCATAGTTGAGGATCGGTACCAGTCGCACCGGATCGACGCCGCATTCGTTGACGATCAAGGAGCGCAGCTGGGAGTCGCGGTTCTGCTCGACCACGAAGACGAAGTCGTGGTCGGCGAGGAAGCTCGTCACGCTCGAATGGAACGGGAAGGCGCGCACGCGCAGCCGATCGAGCGCCTGGCCGCGCCCCTCGATCATCCCGATCGCCTCGTCCATCGCGGGGGAGGTCGAGCCGTAATAGATGACGCCGTATTTGGTCGGCTTTTCGGCGTTGGCCTGCAGCGGGCGCGGGACCAGGTCCTTGGCGGTCTCGAACTTGTGCAACAGCCGCTGCATGTTGTCGGCATAGGGCGCGCCTTCCTCGGTATAGCGCGCATAGCGGTCGCGCGAGGTGCCGCGGGTGAAGAACGCGCCCTTGGTCGGATGAGTGCCCGGATAGGTGCGGTAGGGAATGCCGTCGCCGTCGACGTCGAGATAGCGGCCGAAGTCCTTGCCGGCCTCGAGATCGGCTGCGGTCATCACCTTGCCGCGGTCGAACTTGCGCGTGTCGTCCCACCGGAGCGGGCGGCAGAGGCGATGGTTCATCCCGATATCGAGATCGAGCATGACAAAGATCGGAGTCTGCAGGCGGTCGGCGAGATCGAAGGCCAGCGCTCCGAACTCGAAGGCTTCGGCGGGGTCTTCCGGGAACAGCAGCACGTGCTTGGTGTCGCCGTGCGACGCATAGGCGCAGGAGAGGATGTCGCCCTGCTGCGTGCGGGTCGGCATGCCGGTCGAGGGGCCGGCGCGCTGCACGTCGAACACGACCGCGGGAATCTCGGCGAAATAGGCGAGGCCCAGAAATTCCTGCATCAGCGAAATGCCGGGGCCGGAGGTGGCCGTGAAGGCGCGCGCGCCGTTCCAGGCGGCGCCGATCACCATGCCGATCGAGGACAATTCGTCCTCGGCCTGGATGATGGCGACCTTGCTCTTTTTAGTGTCGGGGTCGACCCGCAGCCGGCGGCAATAGCTGGTGAACGCGTCGGCAAGCGAGGAGGAGGGCGTGATCGGATACCAGGCGCACACGGTGGCGCCGCCATATACAGCTCCCAGCGCCGCGGCGCTGTTCCCTGCGATGAAGATGCGGTCGCCCACCGCGTTGGCGCGCTTGAGGCGCAGCCCGATCGGGCATTTCAGGTTCTTGAGCGCCCAGTCGCGGCCGAGATGCAGCGCATTGAGGTTGGCGCCGATCAGCTTCTCCTTCGACTTGAACTGCTCGCTGATCAGCTTCTCGATCTCGCCCAGGTCCATGTCGATGAGCGCGGAGAGCGCCCCCACATAGATGATGTTCTTGAACAGCTGGCGCTGGCGCGGATCGGTGTATTCGCGGTTGCAGATCTCGGAGCGAGAGTTCAAGGTCGAGTCGAACATCGGCAAGCCCGAGGTCGCGTATCGCGAGGCCATCACGAAGAAGGTGGAGTGCGAGTAC
>DATDGG010000453.1:0-5379 GCA_036522235.1 Xanthobacteraceae bacterium | reverse complement strand
CCAGGAATTCGCCTCGAGCTTCTCGCTGTTGCCGAGCACGCGATCGACCTCCGGCATGTCGCGGAAGCGCGCGGGCTCGACCTGCGCGGCGCAGCCGGTGACCACGATGCGGGCGGTCGGCCGCTCGCGGGCGAGCCTGCGAATAGCCTGGCGGGCCTGGCGGGTCGCCTCGGCGGTCACCGCGCAGGTATTGACCACGATGGTGTCGGCGAGCCCGGCCGCCTCCGCGTGGCGGCGGATGACCTCGGATTCGTAGGCGTTGAGCCGGCAGCCGAAGGTGACGAGGTCGACGCTCATGAGACGCTCATTGGGAACGCTCACGGCCGCCTCAGACCGCGCCGGCGGCGGCGAACAGCGCCGGGTCGAAGGTGCCGGAAAACTCATATTCGACCGGGCCCGTCATCAGCACGTGATCGTCGCGCGCGCGCCATTCGATCAGCAGGTCGCCGCCCGGCAGCGATACCCGCACGGTCCGCGCGGTGCGCTTGAGCCGCGCCGCCGCGACCGCGGCCGCGCAGGCCGCCGAGCCGCAGGCCTTGGTCAGGCCGGCGCCGCGCTCCCAGGTGCGCAGCACAATATGGTCGCGCGACTTCACGGCGGCGAGCGAGATATTGGCGCGCTCGGGAAAGATCGGATGGCCCTCCAGGAGCGATCCGATCTTGCCGAGATCATAGGCGTCCACATCCTCGACCCAGAAGATCGCGTGCGGATTGCCCATATTGACCACTGCGGGCGAGTGCAGGATCGGCTTGTCGATCGGACCGATCTGCAGCTCGATCGCACGGGTATCGCGGAACTCCTCGGCCAGGGGGATTTCGTTCCAGGCGAGCCGCGGCGCCCCCATATCGACGGTGGAGACGTGCGGCTCCGCGCCCTGCCAGCAGTTCAGCAAGCCGGCCTTGGTCTCGAATGTGAGCGCCGTCTTGCGGCTTTCGCTGAACAACAGGTCGGCGATGCAGCGCATGCCGTTGCCGCAGGCGCCCGCCTCCGAGCCGTCGTTGTTGTAGATGCGCACGAAGGCGTCGGTGCCGGGCGTGCGCGGCGCGTGCAGGATCATCAGTTGATCAAAGCCGACGCCGCCCGGCTGGGCGGCGGCGCGCGCCTCGGCGGCGGTCACGGCGCGTTGCGCTCCGCTGCCCGCTCCCCGCATGTCGACGATCACGATCTCATTGCCGAGACCGTTCATCTTGACGAAGGCATGGTTGGCGAGCGCGCTCATCTGCGCTCGTTATATGGGGAAAACCGTCGTGTTGGCCAGGGCCGGCCATCGGGGCGCCTACGGCATAGCCCGCGAAAGGCATCGGGGCGTTTACGCCCGTCTTCGCGGGCTGTGCCGTAAACGCCCTGATGCCCTCCGACGGGGCTATGCCGGAATGCCCATTGCGCCATGACCGATTGCATGCATTTCGGGCGCGGCGGGCGCGGCCTCACGTGCTATAGTTAACGTCCGATGCAGCTTGCGCCGGCGCGCGGGGGCTCGTGCCGAGGCCGCAACGCAAGGGGGACCTCCATGCCAGCGTTCCGCAAAGCCACGTGCCGTCGCGTGCCGTCCTTGGCGATGCCGTTCTTGACGATGCCGTTCTTGGCGATCGCCGCCCTGATCGGTCTGCCGATGATCGGCTTGGCCTTCGCGCAGCCCGCGCTGGCGCAAAAGCACGTGACCACCCAGTCGATCGATCCCTTCGGCCAGGAAATGAAGCTCGCGCCCAAGACCATCGTCTATGTCGCGGGCTCGGGCACCTGGGACAAGGCCCACGACACGCTGTTCGAAGCCTTCAAGAAGGTCTCCGCCTATCTCAACAGCGCCGGCCTCAAACCGGCGGGCCCGGCCATGACGATCTACACCTCGACCGACGACACCGGCTTCGATTTCAAGGCCGCGATCCCGCTCGCGGAGGCGCCCAAGGGAACGCCCGCGCGCGAGATCATGGTCGGCCAATCGCCCGAGGGCAAAGCGCTCAAGTTCGTGCACCGCGGCACCTATGACGAGCTGAATCAGACCTATGAGGCGATCACCAATTACCTCGACGAAAAGGGGCTCGACGCCAAGGACCTGCTGATCGAGGAATATATGACCGATCTGACGACCACGCCGGAGGACAAGCTCGTGGTCAATGTGTTGGTACCGTTGAAGCAGTGATCAGTAATCAGTGGATCAGTAATCGGACGTCAGAAGTCGGAACGGATGCCCTTCTGATTTCCGATTACTGATTACTGACTATTCTGATCCCTGGAGTCCGGCGCGCCGCACCACCGCGCCCCAACGCACGATCTCCGATTTGACGAAGTCGTGCAGCCCTTCGACCGACGGATTGTCCATCGGCAGCATCCCGCCATTGACGATCTGAGTCTTGAATTCCGGCTGCCCCACCACGCTCAAGAGCGCGCCGTGAAGCTTGTCGACGATCGGCCGCGGGGTGCCGGCGGGCGCCACGATCATCTGCCAGGAGGCCGCGTCGAAGCCCGGAACGCCGGCCTCGGCGATGGGCGGGATGTCGGGAAATTGCGCCAACCGAACTTTGGTCGAAATGCCGAGCGGGCGAACCCTGCCGGCCCGCAGCATCCCGATCGAAGGCCCGAAATCGATGAAGGTCAGCGGGATATGCCCGGCTACCACGTCGTTGAGGAGCGGCAGGCTGCCCCGGTAGGGAACGTGCGACATTTCTATGCCGGTCATGCTCTTGAACAGTTCGGCATAGAGATGATGGGGCGTGCCGGGCCCGCCGGAACCGAAGGAGAGCCAGCCGGGCCTTTCCTTCGCCAGCCGGATCAGGTCGGCGACCGAATAGACCGGCAGCTCCGGATTGACCACCAGGACGAAGGGCGTCTGCGCCACCAAAGCGAGCGGGATGAAGTCGCTCGCCGGATCATACGGGAGATTTCTGTAGATCGTCACCGCCGCCGCCATGGTGGGGCTCGGGGCCATCAACAGCGTATAGCCATCCGGATTGGCGCGCGCCGCGAAGCCCGCCCCGGTGGTGCTGCCGGCGCCGGGCTTGTCCTCGATGATGAAAGGTCGGCCGAGCCGCTGCTCCAGCCCCTGCGCCACCAGGCGGCCCAGTATGTCGGTCCCGCCGCCGGCCGCATACGGGACCACGATCGTGACCGCCCGGCTCGGATAGTCCTGCGCCTGCGCGCGCGGGTCCGCGGGCAGGCTGCCGATCGTCACAGCAAGGAGACCGGCCAGCAGGGGCAGCGGGCGATCCGAGAGTGTCATTAATGGCCCATCAGTCGTTATGGCCCATTACGAGCAGAAAACTGCCCGTCTGGAAATGCCCCTCCGCCCTGATTTCTTGACAGTATGGGCCTCGACCGTCATAAGCATCGCCGCGGCGGCCCTTGGCGGTAGTCCCAGGGGGCACGCGGTCAAATCCACTAACCGACTGGAAGAAGCCGGTCCGGAACCCTCCGAGCGGGGGAATCGAGCACGAGGCGAGAACGATGTTCGCAGTCATCAAGACCGGCGGCAAACAGTACCGGGTGGCCGCCCAGGACACCCTCAAGGTCGACCGGCTCAAGGGCGAGCCCGGCGAAATCGTGCAGTTCGGCGAGGTCCTGGTGGTGGGCGGCGACAGCGTCACCCTAGGCACCCCGACCATCGCGGGCGCCTCGGTGGCGGCCGAGGTGCTCCAGCAGGGGCGCGGCCCCAAAATCATCGCGTTCAAGAAGCGCCGGCGCAAGAACTCGCGCCGCAAGCGCGGCTTCCGGCCGGAATTCACCCTGGTGCGGATCACCGAAATCCTGACCGACGGCCAAGCCCCGACCATGACGGCGAGCGTGCGCAAGGCCAATCCGAAGCCGGCGCCGGTCGAGGCCGCGGCCGAGGACGATGCGGACGAGGCCGCGCCCGTAAAGAGCAAGGCCAAGAGCAAGGCCGCTGGCAAGGCCAAGAGCGAAACCAAGCCGAAGGCCGCGAAAAAGCCCGCCGCCAAGTCCAAATCGGGTGGAAAGAAGTGATGATTTCGTCACAAATCCGGGTTAGATAACGCACAGCGATTCAGGACACTCGATCATGGCCCACAAGAAAGCCGGCGGCTCCTCGCGCAACGGCCGCGACTCCAACAGCCAGCGCCTCGGCATCAAGATCTACGGCGGCGAAGCCGTGGTGGCCGGGAACATTCTGGCGCGCCAGCGCGGCACCCAGTGGCATCCCGGGCGCAATGTCGGCCTGGGCCGGGATCATACCCTGTTCGCCCTGGTGAATGGTCGCGTCGAGTTCCGCACCAAAGCCAAAGGCCGCATCTTCGTGTCGGTGGTGCCGATGACGGAGGCCGCAGCCGAGTAAACGGCAGCCAAATCGTGGTCTGCCGGCATCCAGTCGATCCCGGCGGACCCACTCAAGGGTTCCATTCAAGGGGGAGACCGGATGCCGGCTCCCCCTTCTCGCTTTTTTGGAGCCCTGTCATGAACGTGCTGGACGTCTGCCAACAAGAAGCTCCCCGCCAAGCGAGCGCCCCGGTGCTGCGGACGCAGCGGCTCGTCCTGCGCCCCCCGTGCCGGACCGACGCCAAGGCCATCGCGCATCTCATCAATGACCGGCGTATCGCAGAGAACACGTCGCGCATTCCGCATCCCTATTCGGTGGCGGACGCGCAGGCCTACCTGGCCGAGGTCAACCGCGATCCGAGCGAACCGTCGTTCCTGATCACGCTCGCCGACGGAACCCTCATCGGCGGCTGCGGAGTCCATGCGCTCGACGGGCGCGATCCCGAGCCCGGCTACTGGATCGGCGTGCCCCATTGGGGACGCGGCTACGCCACCGAAGCGGCCCGCGCCTTGGTGGACCACGCCTTCGCGGAGATGGGCTACGCGCGGCTCTCCTGCCGCGCCCGCGTGAGCAATCCGGCCTCGCGCCGGGTGCTGGAGAAATGCGGCTTCCAGTGGACCGGCGTGGCCCTGATCCGCATCCGCGCACTCAAATCGTCGGCGCCGGTCGATTGCTTCCGGCTCGACCGCGGCCTGTGGGCCTCGCTCAAGAGCTGGGGGAGGCCGACGTGAGCCGCAAGCCCGCGCCCACCCAGTGCCTGTTCTGCCGGATCATCCGTCGCGAGGTCGCGGCCCACATCATCTACGAGGACGCACGCGTCCTCGCGTTTCTGGATCGCGGCCCGATCCGGCCCGGCCATACCCAGATCGTGCCGAAGGAGCATTTCCCGTATTTCGACGATGCCCCGGCCGAAGTGCTGGCCGCGACCGTGGCGGTCGGGCAGCGGCTCGCGCGCGTCCTGAAGCAGACGCTGCGGGTTCCGCGCGTGGCGTTTCTCTTTACCGGCGGCGACATCGCCCATGTCCACGCCCATGCGGTCCCGATCCATGAGCCGACCGACATCACCTCGCGCCGCTATATTGTCGAGGAGACCGTGACGTTTCGCCCCATGC
>DATDGG010000452.1:0-30630 GCA_036522235.1 Xanthobacteraceae bacterium | reverse complement strand
TTGCCTTGGCCGGCGACGAAGAAGCCGAGCCGCGCCAGCACGCGCTTGATCTCCGGCAGCGCGACCTCGACGCCGGCGAGGCGCATCACGGTATCGGGCGGAAAATCGATGACGCGGTCCTCGGCAGCGGGTTCGGCGGCGATGAAGTTGGCCGACGGCGTTCCGCCGCAGAGGTCGAGCACCATCTGGGTCGCGAGATCGAGGCCCCCCACCATGAAGAGCGGATCGACGCCGCGCTCGAAGCGATAGCGCGCATCCGAGCTGACCCCGAGCTTGCGGCCGGTCTGCGCGATATTGAGCTCGTCCCACACCGCCGACTCGATCAGCACGTCGGTGGTTTGCTCCGAGCAACCGGTCGCCTCGCCCCCCATGATGCCGGCCAGCGATTCCGGGCCGGCCTCGTCGGCGATCACGCACATCGTCTCGTCGACCGGATAGGATTTTCCGTCGAGCGCGACGAGGCTCTCCCCGGCATGGCCACGCCGCACCATGAGATTGCCGCGGACCGTGGCAGCGTCGAACACGTGCAGCGGCCGGGCGCGATCGAAGGTGATGAAATTGGTGATGTCGACCAGCGCGTTGATGGGTCGTAAGCCGATCGCCATGAGCCGGCGCTGCAGCCATTCAGGGGAGGCGCCGTTCTTGACGCCGCGCACCAGGCGGAGCGCAAAGCCGCGGCAGAGCGAAGGCGTCGCGCCGAAATCGAGCGTCACCGTGACCGGGCAGGGGAACTCGCCCTTGATCGGCTTGATCGCGCTTTCCTTGAGGGTGCCGATATCGGCGGCCGCGAGGTCGCGCGCGATGCCCTGCACGCCGGCGCAGTCGGGCCGGTTCGCGAGCAGGTTGATCTCGATCACCGGGTCGTCGAGGCCGGCCCACTGCGCATAGGACGTGCCGATCGGCGCGTCGGGGGGCAGCTCGATGATGCCTTCGTGGTCGTCCGAGAGCTGCAGCTCGAACGCGGAGCACAGCATGCCGCGGCTCTCCACCCCGCGGATCGTGCCGACGCTGAGCGTGATGTTCTTGCCCGGAATGAAGGCGCCGGGCGCCACGAACACGCCCTTCATGCCGGCATGCGCATTGGGGGCGCCGCACACGACCTGCACCGGCGCGCCCGTCCCGGTATCGACCATGCAGACGCGCAGCCGATCCGCATTGGGATGCTGCTCGGCCGAGATCACCCGCGCGACGGTGAACGGCGCCAGCGCCTTGCCCTTGTCGTCCACGCGCTCGACCTCGAGGCCGATCATGGTGAGCTTGTCGACAATGGCGCTGAGCGAAGCCTCGGTGTCGAGATGCTCCTTGAGCCAGGAGAGAGTCAGCTTCATCGCAAGGGCTCCGTACGCTCGCCACCACGCGCCGCAGCCTTGCCGCCTCCCCCGCTTGCGGGGGAGGGTAGGGAGGGGGCGACGGCCTCTCCCGGCGCCGCAGCGATCACGGTCAGCACGCCCTCGCGGTTTGTCATGACTTCGCGATTGTCGAAACGGAGCACGCGGAATCCCTCGGATTTCAGATATGCATCGCGGATCGCGTCGCGTCGTTCATGACGGTCCTCGAAATGCTGGCCACCATCGATCTCGATAATCGGCATTGCGCCGTGCGAGACGAAGTCGACGATGTACGGACCGATGGGGGTCTGTCGCCGGAACCCAGCTCCGTTCAATCGGTGGGCGCGGACAGCGCCCCAGATTATGCGTTCCGCCAGGGTCATATCACGGCGCAACGCGCGCGCGTGCGATCGCATGCGCGAAGAGACACGCCATGTGGGCTTCGGGGGAATTTGGACCGTCATGCGCGTGGTGAGGCCGCGGGCCCCCTCCCTCACCCTCCCGCAAGCGGGGGAGGGGACCCGCCAGCGCCAGCGGCTAGGCTGAGTTCTCCATCGCCAGTTCATGCGCTCAAGCCTCCGGCGAGGGTCGGCAGGTCGAGCGGGCGGAAGCCATAATGGGCGAGCCAGCGCATGTCGGCTTCGAAGAAGGCGCGCAGATCCGGCATGCCGTATTTCAGCGCCGCGATGCGATCGATGCCCATGCCCCAGGCGAAGCCCTGATAGGTTTCCGGGTCGAGCCCGCAATTGCGCAGCACGTTGGGATGCACCATCCCGCAGCCGAGAATCTCGAGCCAATCCTCCCCTTCGCCGAACCGGATTTCGCTCTTGTCGCGGGCGCACTGGATGTCGACCTCGAGCGAAGGCTCGGTGAACGGGAAGAACGACGGCCGAAAGCGCATCTTTACATCGTCGACCTCGAAGAAGGCCTTGCAGAACTCGGTCAATATCCATTTGAGATGGCCGAGATGGGCGCCCTGGTCGATCACCAGGCCCTCGACCTGATGGAACATGGGGGTGTGGGTCTGGTCCCAGTCACGCCGATAGACCCGGCCGGGCGTGATGATGCGAATCGGCGGCTTGCTGGCCAGCATGGTGCGCACCTGCACGGTCGAGGTGTGGCTGCGCAGCAAGAGGCGCGACCCGTCGGGCTGCGGCGGGAAGAAGAACGTGTCGTGCATCTCGCGCGCCGGATGGCCGACCGGCGTGTTCAGCATGGTGAAATTGTTGTCGTCGGTCTCGATGTCGGGGCCCTCCGCGACTGAGAAGCCCATATCGGCGAAGATCGCGGTCAGCTCGTCGATGACCTGGCTGATCGGATGCACGCGGCCGATCTCGGGCGGGCTCTCGCGCACCGGCAAGGTGACGTCGACGGTTTCGGTGTTGAGGCGCTGATCGAGCGCGGCGCTCTTCAAGGTCTCGCGGCGCGCCGCCAGCGCGGTGTTGACGCGGTCCTTGAGGCCGTTGATGCGCGGCCCCTCGCGCTTGCGCTCGTCCGCGCTCATGCTGCCGAGCGTCTTGAGCAGCGCCGAGACCGCGCCGCTCTTGCCGAGCGCCGCGACCCGCACCGCCTCGAGCGCGCCCTCATCGCCGGCGGCGGCGATGTCGGAGAGGAGCTTTGTTTCCAGCGCTTCCAGGTCGGACATGGCACACCTGTAGCCCGGATGGAGCGAAGCGTAATCCGGGACAGACCTAGATTCGGAACGGCCCGCCCCGCATTGCGCTTCGCTCCATGCGGGCTACAGACCGGGGAACAGCGAGAATGAGACTCAGGCGGTCGCCGGCAGCGCGGCCTTGGCCTTTTCCACGATCGCCTGGAATGCGGCCGGCTCGGCGATGGCGAGATCGGACAGCACCTTGCGATCGACCAACAGCCCGGCTTTGGCGAGGCCGTCGACAAATCGGCTGTAGCTCAGCCCAAAAGGCCGCACCGCCGCGTTGAGCCGCTGGATCCAGAGCGCCCGGAAGGTGCGCTTCCTGCGCTTGCGGTCGCGGAACGCATATTGGTTCGCCTTCTCGACCGCCTGCTTGGCGACCCGGATGGTGTTCTTGCGCCGGCCATAGTAGCCCTTGGCGGCTTTGAGGACCTTCTTGTGCTTGGCGTGTCCGGTGACGCCACGTTTGACGCGGGCCATGACTGACCTCCTGGCAATGGCTTGATTCTAGAGCATGAGCGGATTGCCCGTGCGGCTCAGCCGTTGGGCAAAAAGTATTTCTTGATATTGTCGCCGTCGGTCTTGAACAGCACTTTGGTGCCGCGCAACTGGCGGATCTGCTTCTTGGTGCGTTTGATCATGCCGTGGCGCTTGCGGGATTGCGCAAACAGCACTTTCCCGGTGGCCGTCACCTTGAAGCGCTTCTTGGCGCCCGACTTGGTCTTGATCTTGGGCATTTGGCTCTCCTGTTCGCCCTGGACGAAATTCGAGCCGAACGGCTCCCTTCGCCGGGTCATCGCATCGATAAAGCGTGCTGGTTGAGCACTTCGCCGCAGCCACGGCAGCCCTGGTGAGCCGGGTCGCGGGAGGGCCGGGTTATGGCAGAGGATGTCCGAAAACACAACCTGTCGCGGCCGGCCGGCGGCGGCCGGGGAGCGCACGCCCGGCCGCCCGAGCCGCTAGCGCGGCGCCAGCACCATCACGACCTGCCGGCCCTCGAAGCGCGGTTCCTGCTCGACCTTGGCGAATTTGGTGGTGTCGTCCTTGACGCGGTTGAGGAGCTGCGTGCCCAGCTCCTGGTGCGCCATTTCGCGGCCGCGAAAGCGCAGCGTCACCTTGACCTTGTCGCCCTCCTCGAAGAAACGCTGCATGGAGCGCATCTTCACGTCGTAGTCGTGGTCATCGATCATCGGCCGGAGCTTGATCTCCTTGACCTCGACCACCTTCTGCTTCTTGCGCGCTTCCGCCGCCTTCTTCTGGGCTTGGTATTTGTATTTACCGTAATCGAGGATTCTGCAGACGGGCGGCTCGTGATTGGGGACGATCTCCACGAGATCAAGCCCTGCCTCGACCGCCTTTGCCAAGGCGATCTGGGTATCGACGACGCCATGGTTGGCGCCGGTCTGGTCGATCAGTTGTACCTGGTTCGATCGGATTTCCTCATTGAGGCGCGGGCCGTCTTTTTGGACGGGCGCCTGGGATCTCATCGGGCGGCGAATGGCTTTGCTCTCCTCATGCTGTTGCGCGGACGCCCGTGGCGACGGGCACGCGAAGGATCGGGACAAACCGCCGGCAAGTCAACGGCAATATGCGGCCATTGATGCGGTTATCGGTGCGGTCACGGATACGGGGCTTGGCGGCCGGCCGGGCGGGCGCCGACCTGGTCAGATGGTCTCGTGCCGGAGGGCTATTCAAGGGGCCATTCAAAGGGCCGCCCCGGCGGCGCGCCATCCTAGAGGTCGCGCGCCAGCAGCGACATGTAGACGGCCCGCGTGGCCACCGCGGCGCTCTGCGGCGAGAACATATATTCGGCGAATTCGCGCGCGCGCGCTGCCATCGCCTGGTAGCCGGTGGGGTCGAGCGTGAGCGCGAGCTTGAGGGCCTGGGCAAGGCCGACCGGGTCGGCCGGTGGCACCACCCAGCCGGTGCGCAGCTCCTCGGGCATGCGTGGCGGCACCAGCACATTCTCCGGCAGCATGCCGACGTCCGACGTCACCACCGGGCGCCCCATGGCCTGCGCCTGCGCCACCACGGTGCCGAGCAGCGGGGGCTCGATCGTCGTCACCACCACGATATCGGCGCACGCGAAGGCGGCCGGCATGTCCGGGCAATGGCCGGTCACCCGCAACAGCCGCTCGACCCCATGCTCGTGCGCGAGCCGCATGATCTCGCGCGCATATTTGCGGTGGGTCGCGTGCTCGCCGACGATCACGAAGACGACGCCGTCGGCGCCTTGCTCGGCGAGCATGCGGGCCACTTCGGGCACGATGCTCTGGCCGTTCCATGGCGCGACGCGCCCCGGCACCAGCACGATGCGGGCCTGGCGCGGAATGCGCCAGGCGCTGCGAAGCGCCTCGCTGCGCTCGGGGCGCACCGCCAGCGGATCGAACAGCTCGGTATCGATCTCGCGCGGAATGATGGTGACCTGCTCATGCGCAATGCCATAGCGTTGCATGAACGGGTTCGCCGCATAGAGCGACGGTGCGACGATGCGATCGCCCTGCGCCAACGCTCGGGTGACGGTTGACGGCCGCCCGCCCGGCGCGGGCGCGTCGGGCAGCGAGGTGACGAGCCAGACCGCGATCCGGTTCGCCGCGACGCGCGCGCTCCAGGCCCCGCCGGCGCTGTGCGCATGCACGATATCGACGCGCTCGGCCGCGATCAGGTTCTCCAGCATGCCGGCGTTGCGGCGCAGCCGAAACGGGTTGACGGAGGCGTTGGGGAACTCGACCCATTCCCCGCCGAAGGCCTTGAGCTCGCCCACCAGCGGGCCGTCGGCGGCTGCCACCAGGGCGCGCGCGCCGGCCTGCAGCAGCGCATAGGCGACATTGACGGCCGCGCGCGCATCGGGTCCCTCGTACAGCGCCGGCACGATCTGCAATATGGTGGCGCCGGCGAGCGTGCGCCGCGGTACACGCGTCCCCTCGAAGCCCTCGCTCACGATTATGGGAGACTGATTCGCTGGTGCTGATCCATGAGCAATAATTGCCTGAAATTTCTCACAGTTGGAACCGGCCCGGGGGGGCGGCCGATTGCGGTGCGGCAACGCGCGGGCGGTAACCCGGGCCTGCTGTGGCTCGGCGGGCTCAAATCCGACATGCAGGGGATCAAGGCGCAAGCCCTCGACGGCTTCGCCCAGCAGCATGGCCGCGCGCTCACCCGGTTCGACTATTCGGGTCACGGCTATTCGGGCGGCAGCTTCACCGACGGTACCATCGGCCGCTGGCTCGAGGAGAGTCTGGCGGTCTTCGACGCCTGCTGCCGCGGGCCGCAGGTAGTTATCGGCTCCTCGCTCGGGGGCTGGATGGCGCTGCTGCTGGTGCGGGAGCTGGCGCGGCGGGGCTCTGGGTCAGCCGCCGAAATGGCCGCCTTGGTGCTGATCGCGCCCGCGGTCGATTTCACCGAAGAGCTGATGTGGAAGCGCTTTTCGCCGGAAATTCAGCGGGAAATCCAGGAAAACGGCGCCTGGCAGCGGCCGTCCCGGTACGGAGATGCGCCCTATCCGATCACGCGCGGCCTGATCGAGGAGGCGAGGGGGCACCTTCTCCTCGGGGGCATGATCGAGACCGGCTGTCCGGTCCGCATCCTGCAAGGCGTCGCCGATCCGGACGTGCCCTGGCAGCATGCGGTCGACCTCACCGCCCGTTTTGCGCAGGACGACGTGGTGCTGACCCTGGTCAAAGACGGCGACCATCGGCTGTCGCGCCCGGAGGACATCGAACGGATGCTGGCCGCGGTGGCGGAGTTTTAATCCCACCGACCCTCAGGTGCTCCCGAGGGCGGCCTCCCATTCGGCCTCGACCGTCGGATCGCCGTCGGCGGCGCGGCTGGCGGCAAGCTCGCCAAGGCGCTGGCGGTCGAGCCGGCCGAGCGCCCAGATGGCGGCGCCGCGCACCAGCCCGGAAGGGTCCGCGAGGAGGCGTTCGGCCTCGCCCGCAAGCGTCGGATCATCCGAATTGCCGATCGCGGTCAGCACATTGCGCAGGAAGCGCTCGCGGCCCGCGCGCTTCATCGGCGATTTTGCAAACAGCTGGCGGAAGGCTGCCGCGTCGAGGCGCGCCAGCTCGGCGAGCGGCGGTGCCGTCAGCGCCGCGCGCGCCGCAAGCTTCGCCTCGCGGCCGGCTTGCGCGTATTTGTTCCACGGACACACGGCGAGACAATCGTCGCAGCCGAAGATGCGATTGCCCATGAGGGGTCGCAGATCGCGTGGGATCGGCCCCTTGTGCTCGATGGTCAGGTAGGAAATGCAGCGGCGCGCATCGAGGCGGTAGGGGGCCGGGAACGCCGCGGTCGGGCAGATGTCGAGGCAGGCGTGGCAGTTGCCGCAATGGTCGGCTTCGGGCGCGTCCGGCGGCAGATCGAGCGTCGTGAAGATCGCGCCGAGAAACAGCCACGAGCCGAGCTGGCGCGACACCAGATTGGTATGCTTGCCTTGCCAGCCGAGGCCTGAGGCCTCCGCGAGCGGCTTTTCCATCACGGCCGCGGTATCGACGAATACCTTGACGTCGCCGCCGGCCTGCGCGCCGAGCCAGCGCGCGATGGTCTTGAGCCGCGGCTTGATCAGGTCGTGATAGTCGTCGCCGCGGGCATAAATCGAGATGGCCCCGCACGCGCGCTGCCGGAGGATCGCGAGCGGATCGTCGGCGCCGCCGTAGTTGAGGCCCAGCATGATGATCGAGCGCACCTGCGGCCACAAAGCCCGCGGATCGCCGCGGCGCGGCGCGCTCGTCGCCATCCAATCCATGTCGCCGTGCTGGCCCTCGGCGAGAAAGCGCGCGAGCCTCGCCTTCGCCTGCGGGGCCGCATCGGAGCGCGCCACGCCCAGCACGTCGAAACCCTGCTGGCGCGCCATTTGAACGAGCGCCGCCTTGAGCGCCGCTGAATTCTCCATGGCGGCGGGAGCGGGCTTTTCTGAAGGGGCTCCTAGAAATCCAGGTCCGCGTAGGTCGGCGACGGCGGGATGCCGGCCAGCGTCTCGGTGAGCAGCGGCCGGAACGTCGGCCGCGACTTCACCCGCGCGTACCAGCCCTTTGCGGCTTCGTCCTCTTTCCACGGTACATCGCCCATATAGTCGGCCGCCGACACATGCGCGGCCGCCGCCAGATCGGCGTAGGTCATGCGGTCGCCGGCCAGCCAGTCGCGCGTGCGCGCCAGCCAGCCGATATAGGCCAGATGATAGCGGATGTTGTGACGGGCCGCGCGGATCGTCTCGGTATCGGGCGAGCCGCCCCCGCCCTCGGCGGGCATGCGGCGCTTATAGAGCCGCTCGGTGGTCAACGGCCCGCTCACCTCGGCGAAGAACTTGTCGTTGAACCAGCTCATCAGCCGCCGCGCCTCGACCCGCGGGCCGCTCGCGCGCGGCAGCAGTCGCCGGTCGCCGAGCTCGTGCCCTGCGGTCTCGTCAAGGAATTCGGCGATGATCGCGGCGCCCGGAATCGGCGGCTGCCCCTCCGCGACCAGCACCGGGGTGGTGCCGGCCGGGTTGAGGATCAGGTACTCCTCCCGCCGTTCCCAGGCCCGTTCCTCGATCAGGCGTGCCGGAAGCCCGAACTCACCCAGTGCGAGCCGCACGAATCGCGAATGCGGGCAGAACGGATGATGGAACAGCGTCAGCATGGTGGCGCCCATCGGCGGCGGGCCGCGTCCGATTCGTGTTTGGGCCGGGACCCTAACGGTGCAGGGAGCAGGGGGCAACCTGCCGGCGGGCGCGGCGCGCGTCTGCAAGGCATTTGCGCGGTCTTCCACCCTTCGACTTGTTCCCGGGTCCGTAGCCCGCTACAGCAAGATCATGCGATCGAACAAGTGCTCGACGCCGCGGCTCAAACAACCAAACCCTTCGCATGTCGCTCACCTGGTTCGATCTGTTCAAGGCCTTCGCGCTCGGCCTCATCGAGGGGCTGACCGAGCTCGTCCCGGTATCCGCAAGCGGGCATCTGTTGCTGGCGCAGCGGTTCCTCGGCCTGGGCCAGGAGAATTTCGGAACCACATTCGTGCTCATGATCCGGCTCGGGGCGCTGCTCGCGCTGCTGTCGGTCTATTGCGTCCGCCTCTCTAGGCTCGCGGTCGGGATGTTCAGCGATCCGGCGGCGCGCCGTTTCGTCATCGGTATGCTGATCGCCTTGTTGCCGGCGGCGCTTGCCGGCGTCCTCGCCCACGATCTCGTGCGGGGCGCGCTGTTCAATGTCTGGCTGGTCTGCTTCGTGCTGATCGTCGGCGGTGCCGTATTGCTGTGGGTCGATCAGCTCGACCGTGCGGCTCGCCATCACGAGGTCGCGCGGTTTCCGTTCGCCACTTATCTGGTCATCGGGCTCGCGCAATGCCTGGCGCTCGTTCCCGGCGTGTCGCGGTCGGGCGCCACCATCGTGGCCGCCGTGCTGCTCGGCGCCGATCGCCGCGCTGCCGCGGAATTCTCGTTGTGGCTGGCGATGCCGACGCTCGCCGGCACCTTGGGGTATGATCTCTACCACAGCCACGCCGGGCTGACCGCCGACAATCCCATCGTCTGGGGCACAGGCTTTGCGGCTGCGTTCGCGGCCGCGTGGCTCGTGGCGAAGACGTTTGTCGATTACGTCGCGTGCCACGGCTTCAGGCTATTTGCCTGGTGGCGCGTCGTCGTGGGGACGCTTGGCTTGGTTGCGCTGGCGGTGAGCAGATGACGGATGTCATCTGATCTCAGTCACCTGACTCCTGGTGAACTGTCATCTGACTCCTGGTGAACTGTCCGTACTTGCTGAACCGCCAGAGATAGGTCGGCACAACGGAGCGCATCGGCGTCGGCGCGATGCCGAGCCCCGCCAGCGTGCGGCCCGCGCGCGCGGCCTCTTCGGACACCACGTTGTCGCGCATCAGAAGATCGACCTGATCTTGCGTCAGCAGCGGCTTGGTGCCCACGAGCCTGGTCGGCAGCTGCAGAAAGAAAGCCAAGAGCCGCGCGGGACCGAACGGAATCGGCAGCAGCAAGCGCCGCCGCCCGATCGTGGCGAGCGTGAATTGCATGAGCTCCTTGAAGCTCAGCACTTCGGGCCCGCCCAGCTCGTAAGTGGCCCCGCTGGTCTCTCCCTTGTCGATGGCGGCCAGCACCGCGGACGCCACATCGCCGGCGAACACCGGCTGGAAGCGGGTATGACCGCCGCCGATCAAAGGCAGCGCCGGGGCGATGCGGGCGAGCGCTGCGAACCGGTTGAAGAAATCGTCCTCCGGCCCGAACAGGATCGAGGGCCGCAGGATCGCGGCGGACGGCATGGCGGCGAGCACGAGCTTCTCGCCCATGGCCTTGCTGCGCCCGTAGAGGGCGGGCGAGCTTAAATCCGCCCCGATGGCGGACACGTGAACCAGGCGCGCCCCGAAGGCCGCCGCCGCCAGCGCGACCGCCTCGGCCCCGAAGGCGTGCACGGATTCGAAGCGCTGCCGTCCGCGCTCGAACAGGATGCCGACCAGGTTGATCACGATATCGGCGTCGCGCGCCGCCGCCTCGACCGAGCCCGGATGGCGCAGATTGGCGGTGACCGCATGGATCTGCCCGACCCGCCCGAGCGGCTGCAGGTGGCCGGCCAAATCCGGCCGGCGGACCGCGACCCGGACCCGGTAGCCGCGCCGGCACAAGGCGCGCACCACATGGCGACCCAGAAAGCCCGAGCCGCCAAAAACGGTGACCAGGGTATCGAGATTGGCCTGGGTGATCATGGCTGAAGCTCTTGCATTTCAAGCGCCGCACGACCCGGAGCGCCGCCGCCAAGGTGCGCAATAGCCGCGCAATACAAGATCGGCCATCGGCTGTACAGGGGCGGGTGCGAGCGCTGCCGCCGACACGCGATTTGACAAGCCGAATTGAGCTGCCGTACCAAGGCGCCTCTAAGCCCAGGTGGCGGAATTGGTAGACGCGCTGGTTTCAGGTACCAGTGGTGAAAGCCGTGGAGGTTCGAGTCCTCTCCTGGGCACCAATCATTTCCTAAGCAACTGATTTCGTGAAGTTATTATCTCTGAGCGCCGCACCCAATCCCCGCTCGGGCAAGGAGCGCAGCATGAGCGATCGAAGCGCAGCCATCTTTCTCCACATCGTTCCCCGCACAGCCCCAAGACCGCGTCAACGCCTAACCGACTAGGCGCAGACCTCGACGGAAGTCTGGGGCGGGGCCAGGAAGCACACCTATCCATCATGCCGGAGCATCGGCAAGACGCTGAAGAGCCGCTGCATGACCGCGCATTGTTGTTGCATGGACAAAAACGCAACAAGGTGCTGACCTTGGAAGAGGTCCAGAGATACGGAAGGGACAGTTTTTCCGATCCTGATTACATTCGGCTCTACGGCATGACGCCACCGCAGTGGTACGTACGCGGTGTGCGATTAGTCGGCCGCACCGCGGTCGAGTGCACGCGCGATCCGCTTGCCGATCGCATCGGGCGTGACATCGCCGCCGTGGCGGCTTTGCTGCCGCCCGACACCCGGAGCGTGGTGGTTGATCCCTTCGCTGGTTCTTGCAATACGCTCTATTGGATATTGCAACACGTCTCGCAATCACGCGGGATCGCGTTCGAGTTCGACCCCAACGTCTATGAATTGACGAGACAGAACATTGAGGTTCTAGACCAGACGATCGACCTAATGCGTGGCGATTACGAGTCCATGTTGGACCACCTTCATCTGCCACGCGGTGAGGCGATCATCATCTTTGTGGCGCCGCCTTGGGGCACCGCGCTTGATGAGGTCGAGGGACTTGATTTGCGTCGTACCCAACCTCCCATCACAGAGATCATCGCGCGGGTCGGGCAAGCGTATCCTGATAACCAGCTTCTGTTCGCAGTTCAGGTCTACGAGAAGGTGAATGCGGAATCTTTGACCGAGCTGCGCACCAAACTCGATTGGTCCATGCTGAAAATCTACGACTTCAATGTTGCGGGGCGAAATCACGGCATTCTGCTCGGAACAAAAGGGTGGACAGTCTGACGAGTTCGTCGAAGGCAGTTTGCGTTGTGCAAGGGGTGCCAAGCGGGTCAAGAGCGCCTATTCGAACCTGTCCGGCGAAAGTCTGCTCTGCCCTCAATCTCGGAAGAGCGCACAGTGAGCATTAAATGTCCGCTTCGCCCAAAAGCAGACCTGCAGGTGCGGCGCGCTCTGTGAAATCCTTTGCCTGCCCAAAGGGGTGTTTAGGCGCCGCACCTAGTCGTAAGCGCTGATAATCCTTGACGATTCGCAATCCCTCCTGGGCACCATCCCGAAAATTCGGCTATGATTTTGCTTCGGGTTTTGCCGAAAGAGTCCCACCGGGCGCTCCGGTGGGACGTGATCGCTTCGTTCGCGCCTGCTCACGTACCGAAAAACGGCTCAAGCTCGGCTCGGACACGCTCAAACATCTTCGCATCACAAGGCGCGTTCGCACTGTTCGATATAGTTGCAACTCGGCCCGAAATTTGGGTCGGGCGAAATAATTCGGGCTTGCAACCTATCGCTGCCGGTGCTAGCCGCTGACTTCAGGGGGGCGCCCGCGTTTCCGTATGCAGATGCGTGCAAGGGCGCCTTCAGCAAGGTCGCAATGACTTGACGCTCGCAAGGAGATCAATCGTGACAAAGGCCATTGGGCGCTCGTACGCTGCCGCGTCTTTCCTCATTTTGGCAACTTTCGTCTCAGGGGCCTCTATGGTCGGCTCGACGCCGGCCATGGCGGCCGACGACTACGGATGCCGCGGCGATAAGGCCTGCATGAGGATAGCCGAAAAGACAAAGTGCGATGCCTTGTGCCAGCATGCGTGCAGAGAAATTCGGCTCGACCTCGAGGCGTGCTACGCCAATTTTGGGCCCAAGTTCGAGTTTCAACGCGCCAAGCTGGGCAACCCGCCGCGTTCGAGACTGACGGTTCGCTATTACTGAGGCCGCCAGGGCGATCGGCTGCACGGTCCTGCCCTCGCGGCCCGCCCGATTCTGACCGCGCGGCAAGGCTCGACTTGCCGAGCCGGCCCATGCCGTGCAGCAGCACCCCGACATGCTGATCCCCACGCAATGCCCGCAGCGCTTTCTGCAGTTCGCGCCGCCGTCCAACGAACATCTCGTGCGATGCCGCGTTCCCCTCGATTGGGCCATGACCCAGAACAATCTCGGCGCTGCGCTTGTGGCCCTCGGCGAGCGAGAGAGCGGAACGGCGCGGCTCGAGGAAGCGGTCGCCGCCCATCGCGACGCCCTCAAGGAATACACCCGCGAGCGCGTGCCGCTCGACTGGGCCATGACCCAGAACAATCTCGGCTATGCGCTTGCGGCCCTCGGCGAACGCGAGAGCGGAACGGCGCGGTTCGAGGGAGCGGTCTCCGCTTATCGCGAGGCCCTCAAGGAATACACCCGCGAGCGCGTGCCGCACCAATGGGCCGTGACCCAAGAAAATTTTAGGCTCGCCGAAAAAGCACTTGCCGATCGCAAGCAGTAATCCCGGATTCAGTCTGGGCTCCCACCTGGCCGCGTTCCAAAATCAAGATGCCCTGCTAACGCTAGCCCGGCGAGCCGCCTGGCGGCCGGCAGCAAGTCGTCGTAGCAGTGCGGCGCGCTCTGTAAAATCCTTTGCGTGCCCAATGGTGCATTATTCGGCCGCACCTTGTCGTAAGCGCTGACAATCCTTGACGATTCGCAATCCCTCTCCTGGGCACCATCCCAAAAATGGCATTGATACAATTGAGTTTTCTTATGGAGACATCCCGCCCGGGCGTTCGGCGGGACACGTTTCCGTGCCGTTTTGATCCTGCGCCTCGCGCCTGCGTGGATCGCTAGACTCTGCCGCACGCATTCAGGGCCAGTCCAATCGGCTCAGCGCCGGCCGAGCGCCACGCGTATGGTCGCATCGCTTGGTACAACCGTCGCTCCCGTTCCCTGCCAGGTCGGCGCCGCCGCATATTCGCTCGGCGGCATATCGAGCGACGCCAGCTGCCGTCCCAGGATGGCGACGGCTTCGATCGGCACCGCGACCGGACGGCCGAACCAGCCGAACCAGCTGCTGTAGGAGACGATGAGGTTGATCTTGCCCTGCGGCGTGCGAACGACCTGCTGGACGAAGCCGAGCGTGGAATCGTAGTCGTCGAGCACGGGCAGGCCGAGGAGGTCGCGGACGCGCACGGGCTGCGGAAAGCGTCGGTTCATGCGCTCGTCCATCGGCATCGGGTTTTGCGCGTCATTCAGGCCGGTCGGCGGCACCATGGCTTGCGCCAGCAGAACTTGGGCCACCACGGAGAGCTGATTCGTTGCTGCGAGCGGCTGGTCCGCGTTCGCCCGGCTCGTGCAGAGTGTCGCCGCACCGAGCACGAAGGCCGCCGCGACCGGCAACTTTGTCCCGCGATTCATTCTGCACTCTCCCAACTGCACTGTCCCAATCAAGCGCACCGCGCGAATTTGTGAAGCTCCCCGGCTTGCAGACCGATTCCTGCAGCCGTACTGTCCGCTTGCCGCGCAGTCGATCTTGAGGAACGAGCCCTGCGCTTTGACGTCGCCACCGTCGGTAAACTGCCCAGGGCCGAAAATATCCTCGATGTCCACGCCGGTCGTCAAATCAATTGCGCGCAAAGAGGGTCGCCTTCACCCGCTGCTGCTGCGCGTCATGCATTGGATCAACGCGGTCGCCATTTTCATCATGATCGGCAGCGGATGGAAGATCTACAACGACTCGGTGATTTTCGGCTGGCTGCATTTTCCCGACAGCATCGTGATCGGCAAATGGGCGCAATATGGACTGCAGTGGCACTTCTTCGGCATGTGGATTTTTGTCGTCAATGGCCTCTGCTACCTCACTTATGGCGTCGCAACGGGGCGCTTCCGGCGAAAGCTGCTTCCGATCTCGGTGCGCGAGGTCCTTGCAACGGTCAGCGACGCGCTGCGATTGCGCCTGGGTCATGACGATCTGACGCACTACAACGCGGTTCAGAAAATTCTCTATCTCGGCATCATGCTCGTCGGCGTTCTCATCGTGATCTCCGGGCTCGCCTTGTGGAAGCCAGTGCAGTTCTCCGAGCTCGCCGCTTTGTTCGGCGATTTTCAGACGATCAGGCTGGTGCACTTCCTGTGCATGTCGGCGATCGTGGCCTTTTTGCTCGTTCACGTGGCGCTGGCTTTGCTTGTACCGCAGAGCCTGTTCGCAATGCTGACCGGTGGGCCCTTCGTCGGCGACAGACCGGGGCGCGCGGTCGAACCGCCCATCAAGATCGAAGCAACCGACTGACGCGGGGATACGAATGCCCATCCGAATTCGCCCACCATCCGTCCTGCGTCCGCCGGAGCCGATTGACCAAGGCTCAATTCGGCAGGATCAGGCGTTGGTCGACAACGTCAGTCGCCGCAGCGTGCTGCGCGGCGCGGTCAGTCTCGGGGCAGTGTCGCTGTTGGCCGGCTGCGACGTCAGCGAAATCGATTCCGTGCAGGGATCATTGCGGGCCGTCTCGTCGTGGAACGATGGCGTCCAGGCGACGATCTTTCGGCCCACTCATCTGGCCCCGACCTTCAGCGCCGATCAAGTCGTGAAGCCGGCTCGTTTCAATGCCTACTACGATATCGAGGACGTGAAGCCGGTCGACGGCGCGACCTGGAAACTGGAACTGGTCGGCCGCATCGCGGACCGGCAAGCGTGGACCGCGCAGCAGATCTACCAGTTGCCCGAGCAGGAGGTGATCATCCGTCACGTCTGCGTCGAGGGGTGGGATTACGTCGGACAATGGTCCGGCCCGAACCTGCGCGCCTTCCTGGAACGCGTCGGCGCCGATCTCACGGCGAAATACGTCTACTTCATATGCGCCGACGATTACACCGAAAGCATCGATATGGCTTGCGCGCTGCATCCGCAGACGATACTCGCCACCAAATACGCCAATGAGACCCTCGCCGATCCGTTCGGCTTTCCGCTGCGCCTGCGCACCTCCACCAAGCTCGGCTATAAGAACGCCAAGTGGGTCAAAGCCATCGAGGTCACCAACGATTTTCGCGAGACGTTCTGGAGCAAGCAGGGCTTCAATTGGTTTGCCGGAATTTGAAATCGGGGACTGCCGTCAGGGGCGCGCTCGCAGCTCAGGGTGACGGACGAGTGGCAACGTAGATACGCCACCGGTCGTCCCGGCTCTCGGCCAGGCGATAGTCGGGACTCGATGCAAAAGGGTCGTGGTCCCAGGCTTTGTCCTGCGCCACGACGACGACCACGTCGCACCGATATTTTTCCGCCATGTCGTGAACATCGCCGGCGGCGCCCGCGCCGTCGAACACGCGGATGAATTGCGCATCGATCGTCCCGCGGCGATCCGGCGGCAAGGGTGCGAACGCGACCGCCAATGCGCTGCCGGCAAAGCATGAGCTGCGGTTGGCCAACAAGGCCCAGGACATGTTCACCGGCCAGGGCGTCAAGTCCTGCAGGAAAAACGGGTTATTGGCGACGCGGACGGTCGGCGAAGCGTAACGGCGCACCCTATCCCACAGTTCCGGCGCTTGCGCGAACAGCTTTGCATCCGGAACCGGCCCGCCCGCGATGTTCGAGCGGATGATTGCTGCGGTGTCCGGCAGGCTCAGCATGAGCCCGCCGAGCCCGAGAGCCGCAATCAGTGCCCGGCGCGGCGAGCGCATCATTCCGGCTGCGGCGGCCACGATGAGGATCATGGCGGCCGGCAGGACCGCGCGCAGGCCGAGATCGTTGTTGTAGCCGACCGTGGAGACCAGGAGCCACGATGCGACGAGGCCGGCGCCGGCCAGGCAGGCAAAGGCCGCGATGAGGGTCTTTTCCGGCGCCGGCACGGCGCTGCGCAGCAGCGCAACGAGCGCAACCGCGCCCGCGACGTATGCCGCGGGAAATTCGATCGGCAGCTCGATCAGCCAATAAGCCGGCAAATCCAGCACGCGGCGTAGCAACGGCGGAAACATTTCGCCAAGAACGTCGAATTGATGGACGATGACCGAGCTGCCGTTGCCGCGCGCGGCGACAGCCGCAAATTGATCGAGGAGAAAGGGAGCGGCGATGCAGATCGCGAACCCGGCGGCGGCGGTCAGGGCAAGGGCGAAATGCAGCCACCGGGCACGATCGATGGCGGCGAAGAGGACCGGCACTGCTGCGACAGCCGCGATGGCGAATGTTACGCCGCCCACATAGGTCGAGCTTTCGAAACCCGCCACAACGGTCAGGACAAGTGCCAGCAGCAACGGCAGGGTCGGCCGATGCGCGTATCGTGCGATGAGGAGCATCGCCGTCACCACGCATGACGCCGACATCAGATGCTGCGGGGCCCACGCGGCCTGAAACAGCCAGCCTGCGAACCCGGTAGGGTACGACAGGAACGGGCTGAGCGTGTAGGAGCCGAATATCCCATCGACCACCGCGCGCAGCGATGCCGCGGCGGCAAGCAGCACAACCACAATCGCCGCGCCGGATCGCCCGCTCAACCAGACCGCCAGCCCCATCATCAGCGCCAACGATGAGAAGGCGGTAAACCACGTCAGGGCGATATCCGCCTCCCAACCGCTCACCCCGAGCGGCAGCGCGAGCTGCGCCGCGCTGAAGTGCCAGAGATAGTAATAGGCCAGGTGCCCGGCGGCGCCGGATTCGCCAAAAATCGGATTGACCGGCGGCAGGCCCTGCCGCGTCATCGCATCGATGATTGCGATCTTGGAATGATCGAAAATCGGGGCCGCAAGGTACGCTCCATCCGCGGAAAATTTCGGCAGGATGGCGACGGCGGGCGCGAGCGCAAGGAGCGCGGCAGCCGCAAAAGCCCAAGCAGGTACCTTCGATGCGGGCTCGGCATCGTTGCTTGCTGCCCGCGCCATCAGCGAACCGCCGCTGACCGCGCCACAGAGTGCGCCGATGCCGATGACTGCGAGCGGGGAAAATCCGATCAAGATAAGGAGCGGCAGGGTCACCGCGCTATGCACCGCCCAGCCCAAGACGGGAGCCGCGCCGATCGCGAGTGGACGCGGAAGCAGGTGGCGAGAAATGGCTAGTCCCAGCAACGTCCAGAATGCGGTTGCCACCATCGCGCCGAGGGCGGCATTGACGAACGATGCCATAGCGGACCGGGCTCCAAAAATATCAAGGACGTGCGGCGGCGCGAGGTCGCCGGCTAAGTGTGGCCATAATCTGGGTGAAGGCGAATCGCCTCGCTCGGTGGTGGCTGATCTGGTTTTGATGGATGAATCTTATTAGAGCAGCAAGTGAATACCGCTGCAATCACGCACTCCAACAAAATACCTTCACTAGGTAGGATGATGCGGGATCGATGAGCAGGCGAGGTGGTATTGTGCCTATCGCTGAGTCGTTGGAACAAACGGCAGCCGGCGGGAGGTATAAGGTGGCCGAGCCTGACATTGATCCGCAACACTGGCGCGATTGCGCGTGGATGGCGCGTGCCAAGGCAGAGCGCGTCAAGGACGATCGCTTCAAGCGCATCATGCTGAGCATCGCGGAGGTCTATGAAGGTCTGGCCGAGCGGGTCGAGCAGCACTTGCGCGATTCCGAAAATCAAAATCCTTCGCCCGCGCAGCCGATCAGGCTCTCCTGTCCGCCGCGCCTGTCCATGCGATACGCCATGGCGACGAGGACCAATTTGTTGGACAGCTATCGGGTCTGGGTTCTTTGCGCGCCGGCCCCGCGCGAAGCATGCCCTTGATTGGCGGTGATCCAGTCCCACGCTGCCTGGCAGTTGTCTTGCACGCCCGAAATGATACAGCCTTCAAGCCGCTCCCACCGGAACGGCGCGCCGCGCCTGCGTCTCACGCGACATCCGATCGAGCCGAAGGGTCAGGCAGAAGGCGGCGCCGCCACTGCGCAGAAACGAATGGAGCGGCGTGGTCAGCACGCGGTAGCCGCGCTCCGCAAGCCGCAAGCGCAGTCCAGCGCCGCAGCCGGACATCACCAGCGTGTCGCCGAGGCAGACCGCGTTGGCGGCGAGGCAGCCCGCGTCCTCCGCCGCAACCTCGATGCGCAGGTCGGGCTCGACCCAGTCGTGAATTGTTGCTCTGCCGTCGCGGGTAAAGGCGTCGGGAACAAACATGACCTCGCCGCGCGGCAGCGGGCAAAATGCGGTATCCATGTGGTAGAAGCGCGCATCCGCGAGCTTAAGCGCGAGCGTCGGCGCACCGAAAATATCCGCGACCGGCTCGCGCGCCGCGACATCGGAACGCGGGCCATATCCCATCCAGAACAGGTTGCGGGCCTGGTCCCATACGCAATCGCCGGCGCCTTCGAGCACCAGGCCCTCGGGCAGCTTGCGGATCATGTCGATGAGGCCGCGCGCCTGCAGGCTGCGAAACGCCGCCTCGATATGCTGCTCCTCCCCCTGGCGCTCGGCATGACGGAAGCGCGCCAGCACCACCTTGCGGTCGAGCACGACCGCCGCATTGGCGGTGAAGACGAGGTCGGGCAGGCCGGGCAGGGGAGCCACGAGCTCGACGGCGGCGCCCAGCCCCAGCAAAGTGCGGCGCAGCGCCGCCCATTCCCGGAGCGAGGCAGCGGCGAGCGCATGGTCGTCGCGCGCCCAGCTCGCCGGGTCCATCCAGGGATTGATCGCGTAGCTGACCGCGAAATGGTCGGGTGGACACATCAGGAAGCGCGGCTTGGCGGCGGCAAGGATCATGGGCATTCCCCCCAGTTGTGAATGAATGATCAAGCGGGCGCGAGCGCGCGCCGCGCCGGCTCCAATTCGCGGATGACCTCTTCGAGGCGGTCGAGCGCCCAGTCGAGGTCATCCTGCGAGATGACCAGCGGCGGCGCGAGGCGAACGACCGTGTGATGCGTCTCCTTCGACAGGACACCCTTGCGCTTGAGGCGCTCGCAGACGTTGCGCGCGCTCCCGGCGCGCGGATCGATCTCGGCCGCCGCCCATAGTCCGCGGCCGCGGACGGCGGCCAAAGCCGGGCTCTTGATCGCGTGCAGCCGCTCGAGCATGTGAGCGCCGAGCACGCGGCTGCGCTCGACCAGCCCCTCGTCCTCGATGACGCGCAGCGCCTCGAGCGCGACCGCCGCGGCGAGCGGATTGCCGCCAAAGGTCGAGCCATGCGAGCCGGGCGTGAACACGTCCATCACCTCACGGCGGGCCACGAACGCGGAGACCGGCAGCACGCCGCCGCCCAGCGCCTTGCCCACCACCATCCCGTCCGGGCGGACGCCCTCATGATCGCACGCGAACCAGGCGCCGGTTCGGCCCAGGCCCGACTGGACCTCGTCGACGATCAGCAGCACCTGATGCGCGTCGCACAGGCGACGCACGCCGGCGAGCCAGCCCGCCGGCGGCACCACGATGCCGGCCTCGCCCTGGATCGGCTCGATCAGGACGGCAGCGGTCTGCGGCCTGATGGCCCGCTCCATGGCGGTGAGATCGCCGAACGGCACGCTGCGGAATCCGGGCGTGAACGGTCCAAAACCCTCACGATATTCGTCTTCAGTCGAGAACGAGATGATGGTCGTGGTCCGCCCATGGAAGTTTCCCGCCGCCACGATGATCTCGGCGCAGTCGCGCGGAATGCCCTTGACCTGATAGCCCCAGCGTCGCGCGGCCTTGATCGCCGTCTCGACCGCTTCGGCGCCGGTATTCATCGGCAGCGCCACATCGAGCCCGCTCAGCCGGCAAAGCTCGGCGACGAACGGCCCCAGCCGGTCGTTGCAATAGGCACGCGAAGGGATCGCCAGGCGGCGCGCCTGGGCGGCGAGCGCCCGCAGGATGCGCGGATGGGCGTGGCCGTGGCTCGCGGCCGAGTAGGCGCTCATCATGTCGACGTAGCGGGCGCCGTGGATGTCCCATAGATAGGCGCCTTCGCCCCGCGTCAGCACGACCGGAAGCGGTTCATAATTGTGGGCGCAATAGCGCGCTTCGAGCTCCATCGCGTGGTTCATGGCGTCCATGGGCTTCTCCCGCCAAGAGAGAATCAGAGCGATTCGGTGCCAGTGTAGAAGCGCGCGCGGGATTCATGCGGCGGAAGTCGCCCGGAACGGCGGCCGATTCGGCGAAGGCAGGCTTAGGCCACGACAGAAATGGCGGTGGCTGCGCGATGCGCTAGACGCGCTTGTGCGCCAACAGCGATTCCGGATATCCGGCAAAGCGCCGGATCGGGCGCAGCGCCACATGGCTGACGATGCGGGCGACGCCGAGGCTCGGATCGTCGATCAGTCGGCTGGTCAGCGTCTCATAGGTCGCGAGGTCGGCGCAGACGAAGCGGGCGAGGTAGTCGATCGCGCCGCTCACCTCCCAGCACTCGACCACCTCCTCGATGGCGGCAAGCCGCTGCTCCAGCCGGCTCTGATGCACCTGCTTTTCCAGGCTGATCTCCGCGATGATGTTCACGACCCGCGACAGGCGGGCGAGCTCGATCACGGCCTGATATCCGGCGATGATGCCGGCAGCTTCGAGCCGGCGAACGCGCTCGAGGCACGCCCGGGGAGAGAGGCCCACGGTCTGGGCGAGCTTCTGGTTGGTCCAGCGCCCATGCCGCTGCAAGGCTGCCAAGATCCGGATGTCGATTCGATCCAATGCTGGCGCACGTTTGTTGGGCATGGAAATCTCGTTCGATGGGCGGCGGCATCAATCCTGAGCGCGAAAATCGGGAGCCTGACGCTACATCCATTCCCGATATGCATCGCCCATGCAACAGGGCGATGGGAAGCCACTCGATCGGCCCGCGGCCGCGCGGCTTGCTCGCCGTTGGATATCTTTCGGAGCACCTCGACTTGATCGGCGGAGCGCGACAATATCTCCGCCGCGGGTGGGGGGCGTCATGCCGTTGCTTTACAACGATCCGGAGCATTGGCGGACCCGCGCCGCGGAGGCGCGCGCCGTGGCCGAGAAAATGACCGACGCCGCCGGCCGGGAAGCCATGACCGAGATTGCAGAAAAGTACGAGCGCCTCGCCCAGCGGGCATTGCAGCGATTGACCGGCGAGGCACAGTGACAGAGGAAGGGTGGAACCGGATAGGCGATGTTGTGCTAGCTTGCGCCGCCGCCCTCACCGGGGCATCAACCGGAAGCCGCCATAACCGGAAGCCGCAATGACCATCCGCCTGCACCGCGGTGATCTGCCGGACCTGTCGCACTACCGGACCTCCGCGGTCGCGGTCGATACCGAGACCATGGGGCTGGCGCTGCGGCGTGACCGGCTCTGCGTCGTGCAATTGTCACCCGGGGACGGCTCCGCCGACGTGGTGCAGATGCCGCCGGCGGGCGGGGAAGCGCCCAATCTCAAGAAGCTGTTCGCGGACGCCTCGATCCTGAAAATCTTTCACTTCGCGCGCTTCGATCTCGGCATGCTGTATCAGGCGCTCGGCGTGATGCCGGGGCCGGTCTATTGCACCAAGATCGCGTCGCGGCTGGCGCGCACCTATACGGACAAGCACGGCCTCAAGGATCTGGTGCGCGAGTTGCTCGGCCTCGATCTGTCGAAGCAGCAGCAATCGTCCGATTGGGGCGCGGCCGATCTGACCGACGCGCAGGTGAGCTACGCGGCCGCCGATGTGCTCCATCTGCATGCCCTCAAGGGCAAGCTCGACGCCATGCTGGTGCGCGAGGGGCGCGACGCGCTGGCGAGCGCCTGCTTCCGCTTCCTCCCCGACCGGGTCCGGCTCGATATCGCGGGCTGGGCGGCGGAGGACATTTTTGCCCATTCCTGAGCCGGTCAACCCGGGTTTTGACCCGGTCTTGACCCAGCCTTGACCCTGTCTTGGGCGGCCCGGCCGTGCCGTGGGCGGGCCACATTTGTCGACCACTCTGCCCGCCGAAAGGGCTAGAATACGCCGGGGGCGGCTGATTCCTTCATTGACGGCAGGCGCCCCGGTAGCGGGCTCCTGCGGGCTGGCTCTTGTGAGGAGGCGCTTGCAAGCAGGCGCTGGTGCGCAATCCTCCTGCCGGCAGAATTCGGGGTGAATCGTTTGACCGTCGCGTCGCCCATCGACCAACGTGCAGCGCGCGGCTATTCGGTAATGCGCCGCGGCGATGGCGCGCGCGTCTTTCGCCGGGCGATCCGCCACAGCCGCCGGGTGCGCTTCATCCGCCTGGCGATCCCGCTTTGCCTCCTCGCCGCCGCCGGCGCTTCGGTGCTGGCCGCCCGGCTCAATCCTTTGCGCATGCTGACGGCGCTCCCGGTCGATTACAGCAGCCTCGTGGTTTCGGGCACGAAAATCACCATGCAGGCACCGCGGATCGCGGGCTTCACCAACGATTCGCGGCCCTACGAGCTGACCGCGCGCGCGGCCGCCCAGGACGTCGCCAATCCGGACACGATCGAGCTGCAAGGCCTGCACGGCAAGTCCGAGATGACGGACAAGACCGTGTTTGAGCTGACGGCGGACGGCGGTACCTACGACAGCAAGTCCGAAATGCTGGTGCTCAAGCAGAACATCATCCTGAAGTCGTCGAGCGGGTTCGATGTCTATCTCAGCGAGGCTCAGGTCGATGTCCATAGCAGCAACGTCGTCTCGGAAAAGCCGGTCGAGGTGAGGATGCAGCAGGGAACCATCAACGCCAACCGCATGGAAGTGTCCGATTCGGGCAACACGATTCGTTTCGGGGGCGGGGTGAACATGATCATGACGTCGTCGGGCAACCAGGTGATGCACCTCGGCGGCGGCAAAATGGGGACGCCATGAGGGCGCGCAATATTTTCGCCGCGACGCTGCTGGCCTCTTTGCTGGCGGCCGCCGGTGCTTCGGCACAAAAAAATCCGAGCCCGCAGAATCAAGGGCCGCCCAATGCGCTGCAGGGCTTCTCGCAGAACCGCGACCAGCCGGTGAGGATCCAGTCCGATACGCTCGTGGTTCGCGACAAGGAAAAGATCGCGACCTTCACCGGCAATGTGCATGTGACCCAGGGCGACACCGAGCTGCACAGCAAAGGCCTGGTGGTCTACTACGTGGACGGAAGCAAGCCCGGCTCGGCCCCGGCCAATACCCTGAAAGCGGCCCCGCCGGCCGGGTCCGGCGACCAGCAAATTCGCCGCATCGAGGCGACCGGCGGCGTGACGGTGACCCAGAAGGATCAGAACGCTGTCGGCGACAACGGCATCTTCGACATGCAGTCGAACACCGTGACGCTGAACGGCAATGTGGTCATGACCCACGGCAAGGACGTGGTGCGCGGCCAGCGGCTGGTGGTCGACCTCGGCACCGGCGTATCGAAAGTCGACGGCGGCCGTGTTGACCTTCTCCTGGGATCGTCCCCAAACGGCGGCGGGCTCAATCTTCCGGGTCAGCCGGCGCCGCCGCCGCACGCGAATTGACTATTGGGCCATGCTGATTTGGGCCAGGCCAGGCGATCCAGGGATTTGAGGCCGGCGTGCGCAATCCTTTGGCTTCAGTCCCGCGCCGTCCGCCGCCACCCGGCAGGCGCCGCCCGGTGGATAGCCTATGGGCGATCGACCTCGAGGGGCTCGGCGGACCGATCCCGTTCATTCGCGGCGAGCCGATGAATTTGGGGCCGGCGCCCCGCCGCCCCGAGCCGGCGCCCCGGCCGGCCGGGCGGGCCGAGCCGCCGCCAGCGCCGCGGCCAAAGCCCCAAAGATCTCAACCGGTTCGGCAAGACGCGCCGCCCGTCAGCCCGGACTGCCTTGCCGCCTATGGTCTCGACAAGAGCTTCGGCGGGCGCAAGGTCGTCAACCAGGTCAGCATCAATGTGCGCCGCGGCGAGGCGGTCGGTCTGCTCGGCCCCAACGGCGCCGGCAAGACCACCGTGTTCTACATGATCACCGGGCTGATCAAGGCCGACCGCGGCCGCATCGATCTCGACGGCCAGGACGTCACTCGCCTGCCCATGTATCAGCGGGCGCGGCTCGGGGTCGGCTACCTGCCGCAGGAAGCTTCGATCTTTCGCGGCCTCAATGTGGAGGACAATATCCGCTCGGTGCTGGAAGTGACCGAGCCCGATCGCCGCCGCCGCGAAGCCGATCTCGGCGCGCTGCTTGAGGAGTTCGGCATCACCCGCCTGCGCAAGACGCCCTCGATCGCGCTCTCCGGCGGCGAGCGGCGCCGGGTCGAGATCGCGCGGGCGCTCGCCAGCCGGCCGAGCTACATGCTGCTGGACGAGCCGTTTGCCGGCATCGACCCCAAGGCGGTGGTGGAAATTCAGAGGCTGGTGCGGCACCTGACCAATCGCGGTATCGGGGTACTCATTACCGACCACAATGTCCGTGAAACCCTCGACCTCACGGACCGCTCCTACATCATCTATTCGGGCCAGGTGCTGATGGAGGGCGGCAAGGATCAGATCGTGAACGATCCGGAGGTCCGCCGCCTCTATCTGGGCGAGGATTTCCGCTTTTCTTAAGGGCCATTAACGACCGCGGCGCGAACTGGTATACACGGTAGCCGGAACCGTTTAAGCAAGAACCGGACCAGTTTTCGCAAGGCCCATTTCGCAAGGCCTCAGTTTTCGCAAGGCTCATGGCGCTCACTCAGAAGCTTCAACTCCGGCAGAGCCACGCGCTCGTGATGACGCCGCAGCTGATGCAGGCCATCAAGCTGCTGCAGCTCTCCAATCTCGACCTCGTCGGCTATGTGGAAAGCGAGCTCGAGCGCAATCCCTTGCTCGAGCGCGGCGGCGAGGGCGAAGCCGAGGAGCCCTCGCCATCGGCGGACAGGGAGGCCGAGGCGTCGCCGCAGGCCGATTGGACCGAGGGAAGCCTTGCGGCCAACGGCGCCCCCGCCGCCGAGGTCGGCCGCGACCGCGACGGCGATGGCAGCCAGACGGATGAAGCCGAGGCGGCGGCGCCGCCGACGAGCGCCGATATGCCGGGCGGTTACGCCGATTGGGCCGCCACCGGCGGCTCCCGCCACCAGGATGGCGCTTACAATCTGGAAGCCTTCGTTTCCGCCGAGCGGACGCTCGCCCACCATCTCGCCGAGCAGCTGGCGCTCGCGGTCGTCGATCCGGCGCATCGTCTGATCGGGCAATATCTCATCGATCTGGTCGACGAAGCCGGTTATCTCACCGGCGACATCGCCCATGTGGCCGAGAAGCTCGGCGCGCCGGCAGCCGACGTCGAAGCCATGCTGGCGGTCCTGCAGACCTTCGATCCGCCCGGCGTGTGCGCGCGCAACCTCACCGAATGCCTGGCGATCCAGCTGCGCGAGCGCGACCGTTTCGATCCCGCCATGCAGGCGCTGCTCGCCCATCTCGACCTGCTGGCGAAGCGGGATATCGCCGGCCTGCGCAAGGCCTGCGGAGTGAGCGAGGACGATCTGGTCGACATGATCGGCGAGATCCGTCAGCTCAATCCCAAGCCCGGCCTCGCCTTCGGCACCACGCTGGTGCAGCCGATCGTGCCCGACGTTTTCGTCCGCCCCGGCCCTGACGGCGGCTTCATGGTCGAGCTCAATGCGGACACCTTGCCCAAGGTCCTGGTCAACCAGAGCTACTATACGCAAGTCGCCAAGACCGCCCGCAGCCCCCAGGACAAGACCTATCTGGCCGATTGCCTGCAGACCGCGACCTGGCTCATCCGCGCGCTCGATCAGCGCGCCCGCACCATTCTCAAGGTCTCGAGCGAGATCGTGCGCCAGCAGGATGCGTTCTTCGCCCACGGCGTCCAGCACCTGCGTCCGCTCAATCTCAAGACCATCGCGGATGCGATCGCCATGCACGAGTCCACGGTTTCGCGCGTCACCGCCAACAAATACATGGCGACCACCCGCGGCATTTTCGAGCTGAAATACTTCTTTACCTCGGCGATCGCGGCCGCCGATGGCAGCGAGGCGCATTCCGCCGAAGCGGTCCGCCACCGCATCAAGCAGCTCATCGATGCCGAAAGCCCGCGCGCGGTGCTCTCCGACGACACGATCGTTGAAAGGCTGCGCGGCGCCGGCATCGAGATTGCCCGCCGCACCGTCGCCAAATATCGCGAGGCGATGCGCATTCCGTCTTCGGTGCAGCGCCGGCGCGAGAAGCAGACGTCGGCATCCGGCTACCTGGCAGGCTGACGGGCGCTATCCTATGTATTGTTGACGGGACCGGGAGTGGAAAATCGGAGGCCGGTCATGTCGTTTCGCGTGTCGGGCAGGAACATCGATATCGGCGAGGCGTTGCGCGCACGCGTCAACGCACGGATCGCGGAAGCCACCGCCAAGTATTTCGACGGCGGGTTTTCGGGGCACGTCACGATCGGCAAGGAGGGCTTCGGGTTCCGCTCCGAATGCATGATCCATCTCGATTCAGGCGTCGTGCTCGAAGCCGAGGCGCTGGCGGCGGATGCCTATGCGAGCGCCGATCAGGTGGCGGAGCGGATCGAGAAGCGGTTGCGCCGTTACAAGCGGCGCCTCAAGAATCACCAGGCGGCGGCCGACGAGCCGCGCCCGATCGAGGCATCAAGCTACGTCATTGCGACGCCGGCGCATGACAGCGACGAGGAGACGTTCAATCCGGTGATCATCGCCGAATCGACGACCGCTCTCAAGCGCTTCTCGGTCAGCGACGCGGTGATGGAGCTCGACATGACCGGCGCCGCGGTCGTGGTATTCCGACACGCCGGACATGGGCGCGTCAACCTGGTTTACCGCCGTGGCGACGGCCATATCGGCTGGATCGATCCGCCTGTGATCCAGCCCAATGACGCCCATTGACGGCGCCGGAGTGGGTCCTTATGGTCCGGCGCCTTTAGAGCGTTTTCAAGGAAAAGCTTCTCCTCGCGAAGGCCGGGATGGAACCGGTTTTCCTGTTCGAAAATGCCACAAGGTGAAAAACTCTAGCGACGTTTGCCCGCAGAGCTCCCGGATCCCTGGAAGAGTTCCATGCCGCTTGCCGATCTCGTTGCGCCCAACGCCGTCATTCCGGCACTGAAGGTCAACGGCAAGAAGCAAGCGCTGCAGGAACTCGCCGCCAAGGCGGCCGAGCTGTCCGGGCAGAACGAGCGCACCATCTTCGAGATTCTGCTGCAGCGGGAGAAGCTCGGTTCGACCGGCGTCGGCAACGGCGTCGCCATCCCGCACGGCAAGCTCGGCAAGCTCAACAAGCTGTTCGGCCTGTTCGCGCGGCTCGCCCGGCCGGTCGATTTCGAGGCGCTCGACGGCCAGCCGGTCGATCTGGTGTTTCTCCTGCTGGCGCCCGAAGGCGCCGGCGCCGACCATCTCAAGGCGCTGGCGCGCGTCGCGCGCCTGCTGCGCGATCCCGAGGTCGCCCGCAAGCTGCGCGATTCGCGCGATGCCGAAGCGATCTATGCGGTGCTGGCGATGCCGCCGGCGAGCGCGGCGTGACTCAGCGGGTCAGCAAGCCTCAACTTTCTGATTGCTGATCCCTGACTTCTGATCCCCGGTCAGTGCACGCTGACGGCTTCGAGCTCGTGGCTCCAGGCATTGGCGATTGCCGCCTCGCGGCTGTCGGTCAGCATGATCGGCGTGCCGTCGGCTGCGTGCAGGGCGAACAGCTTGAGGCCGGGGGCGACTTGGGGCGCCTGCGGGAAGAGGTTGCGCACGTCCTCGGAGCGGATGGTCTTGACGTAGGCGATCTTGCCGCCGCCGAGCAGTGCCAGCGCCTCGGGCGAGATCATGGGTTTGTCGATGCTGTCGTTCATGTTGCGGTTCATGGCCCTCGACTCCTTTCCATATAACGGTCGAGTCCTGGATTAAGTTGCAGCCCAAAGTTCATTCGTGGTCCGTGATGCTGATCGTCTTGATCAGGCGTCCCGGCTCCGGACGGGCGAGATCGATCGACAACAGGCCGTTGTTGAGGTCTGCGCCCAGCACATCCATGCCGTCGGCCAGCACGAAGGTGCGCTGGAATTGGCGTGCCGCGATGCCGCGGTGGAGGAATTGCCGGGTCTTGTCGTCGTTCTGCCGCCCGCGGATGACGAGCTGGTTCTCCTCGACCGTCACGTCGAGCTGGTCGCGGGTGAAACCGGCGACCGCGAGCGTGATCCGCAGGCGTTCCGGGGAGTCTTCGGCGGCCGGGAGGCGCTCGATATTGTAGGGCGGATAACCGTCCGAAGACTTGGTTACCCGTTCGAGCGCCCGTTCGATCTCGTCGAAGCCGAGCAGGAACGGACTGGATAGCGACGGAACTCTGGACATCGTTACAAAGTCCTTTGCAAGCGACTTTGGCGGGGGCCCTTGCGGCGCCACCCTCAACCGTGCGGCGGGCGGGCCCGACTTGGCCCGCTCGCAACGCGGCTTCAACCAATATGGGGATCGCTGGTTAAGCCTTCAAGAATGCCTTCTGGCCCAGACCTTTGGCCGATCTGCCCCTGGTCGGTCCGGCCCGGCCTATTTGATCAGCTCGCCGATCTTGTCCACGATCGGTTTAGGCGTGGCATAGACCTTGCGGATCAGGGCGGCCAAATGCTCGCCGTCCTCGGGCGCGAGGTCGAGCATGTTGCGCCCGGCATCCTCGACGAATTCGCCGTCCTTCATGGTGTCCGCAAAGGCATCGCGCAGCATTTTCACGCGCTCCGGCGCCATGTCGGGCGGCGCCACGAACGGCCGGCCGATACCTTGTCCGGCATAGAGAAACTCGATCGCCAGCCGGTCGTCGGGGCTGCGCGCCAAATCCGGCACGAACGGCACCTCCTTGAGCCGCGGGTTCTCCGCAGCGCCGCCCTGGAACAGGATGTTGACCTTCCGGCTCGGGATCCAGTCCGGCCGCTTGCCGGAGACGCTGTCGAGGCTCTCGCAAATGCCGTCGACCTCGCGGCGCTCCATGGCCAGAAACACATCCGAGGACGACGGGAATCCGGCGATGATCTTGAACTTCATGCCGAGCAGCGCATTGAGCGCCTTCGGATAGGAATGGGTGCCGGTGCCGACCCCGGTGTCGCCCACGATCAGCTCGCTCGTGTAGAGCTGCGCGAGCGTCTGCACCTTGGCGGTTGCGGACGCGATGCAGACATTGGTCTCGGTCGTGGGTGTGCCGAGCCAGGTGATCCTGGTCGGATCGAAGCGCGCCCCGGTGGCGCCGGTGATCGGCCCCAAGGCCGCGTCGCGCGCGATGATCCCCATCACGCTGCCGTCCTTGGGGGCGAGATTGTAGATATTGTTGGCGGCCACGAAGCTGCCGGCGCCCGGCATGTTTTGCGGCACGACGGTCGGCTTGCCCGGCAAATGCTTGCCGATATGGCGCGCCACCACGCGGCCCCAGAGGTCGTAACCGCCGCCGGGCCCGAAGCCGATCAGCATTTGCACGTTCCGGCCGGCGAGGCTCGGGCCCGCTTGCGCCGCCGCGGGCGCCGCGCGCAGGCCGGCAAGCGCGATCGACAGCCCAGCGAGCGCCGCGACCGCAGGCAGGCGTAGCCGCTGCCTCGCCATGGGAAACTCTCCTCCGCCGCGCGATTGCGTGCCGCGCGCGACCGGCATTTTACGGACGCTGCGGCGGTGAGGATAGGCTGAGCGGCGTTGCGCCGCGGGGGCGCGTACGCCGCCGCCTGATCGATCGGAGGCCCCGTGAAGATCCGCGTCGGCGCGCACCCTGGGCGAAGACGGTCGGGCGCAAGTAATGCTGCCGGGCACACGACAGAATAGATTTAGAAATATGAGCATCGAATACAGTATATGTTTCTATGTAGAACTACCTATTCGGTTTTTATTCTTCAACATCTCCAGAAGTTATTAACTCGGGCATGTAAATGTTACCTCCGTCGCAGTCCGAGGACCATCCTCATGGCCGTCGATGCATATGCTGAGCGTCTGGCCCGGGTTCGCCAGCGCTTCGTCTCCGGTCTCGAAAGCAAGATCGAGGACTCCTACAAGG